>JBBWZS010000042.1:0-2958 GCA_039649175.1 Acidimicrobiaceae bacterium | reverse complement strand
TCGTGGCCAGCCGCTACGGGCGCCTGCTGGTGGCCGTGCGCGACGGCGAGGACAGAGTCCGCTTCCTCGGCTACAACCCGACGCTGGTCAAGGTCCTGGCCTTCACCGTCTCCGCGGGCATGGCCGGGCTGGCCGGGGCGCTGTTCGTCCCCGTCGTGGGCATCATGTCGCCGGCACTGCTGGGGATCGTGCCGTCGCTCGAGCTGCTGATCGGCGTCGCCGTCGGTGGGCGGGCCACCCTGATCGGCGCCGTCCTGGGGACGGTGCTCGTCAACTACGCCCGGACCGGCCTGTCGGAGCACTTCGCCTCGGGCTGGCTGTACCTGCAGGGCGCCATGTTCATCCTGGTCGTCGCCTTCGCCCCCAAGGGCCTGGCCGGCCTTCGTGACGTCCTGCACCGGCGCCGCGTCACCCCGCCGGCCGGCGACGATGGCGTCGCCATCACCCTGCCCGAGCCGGCCAACGTCCTCGAGGCGGTGACATGAGGGAGACGCTTCTCGAGATCCGCGGTCTGGAGGTCGTCTTCGACGGGTTCCGGGCCATCGACGGCGTCGACCTCACGGTGGAGGAAGGCGAGGTCCGGTTCCTCATCGGGCCCAACGGCGCCGGCAAGACAACCCTCATCGACGTCGTGACCGGCCTGACGCGGCCCGCCGCCGGCGCCGTCAGCTTCGCCGGGCGGTCGTTGCTCGACCTGGCCGAGCACCGGATCGTGCGCCTCGGTGTCGGTCGGACGTTCCAGACCGCGTCGGTGTTCGAGCAGCTGACCGTGCTCGAGAACCTCGACCTGGCCGCCAGCTTCCGCCAGCCCCTGCACAAGCTCCTGCGCCGGCGGTCGGGCGTGCTCGACGTCGTCTCGACCGCGTTGGAGACCGTCGGGCTGGCCCACCGGGCGAGCTTGCCGGCGGAGGTGCTGTCCCACGGGCAGAAGCAGTGGCTGGAGATCGGCATGCTGCTCGTGCAGGAGCCGCGCCTGCTCCTGCTCGACGAGCCGGTCGCCGGCATGAGCAAGGAGGAGCGGTCCCGGACCGGGGAGTTGCTCCACGAGATCGCCAAGACGAGGACGGTGGTCGTCGTCGAGCACGACATGGAGTTCCTGCGCCGCTTCGCCAACCGGGTCACGGTCATGCACGAGGGCCAGGTCCTGTGCGAGGGCACCGTCGCCGAGGTGCAGGCCGACCCCCGGGTGCAGGAGGTCTACCTCGGGCGCAGCCGGGACAAGCGCAGCACGGCGGAGGTGGGCTGACGATGCTGAGCGTCGAAGGCCTCGACGTCGCCTACCGGCGGACCCAGGTCCTGTTCGGCGTCTCCATGGAGGTGCCCGACGGCGGCCTGGTCTGCGTCATGGGCCGCAACGGCGTGGGCAAGACGACCCTGCTCAACACGGTCATGGGCGTGCTCAAGCCCTCGTCGGGGCGGGTCACGTGGGAGGGGCGGGACATCACCGGCATGCGGCCCCACGAGCGCATCCGGGCCGGCATCGGCTACGCCCCCCAGGGTCACCCGACCTTCCCCCAGCTCACGGTGGCGGAGAACCTGGCGGTCGTGGTGGAGGCGACCGGCGGTGGCGGGAAGGGAAGGGCCGCAGTGGACGAGGCCCTGGACCTGTTTCCCCGGCTGAAGCCGTTGCTGGCCCGGAGGGCCGGGTTCCTCTCGGGCGGTCAGGCCCAGCAGCTGGCCCTGGCCCGGGCGCTGGTCACCCGGCCCCGGCTGCTCGTGCTGGACGAGCCCACCGAGGGCATCCAGCCGTCGATCATCCTCGAGATCGAGGACGCCATCGCCCAGCTCCACACCAGCAACGGCCTGTCCATCCTGCTGGTCGAGCAGTACGTGGAGTTCGCCCTGCGGTTGGCCGACCGCTATGTCGTGCTCGATGCCGGCGAGGTCGTCGCCAGCGGCGAGACCTCCGCACTGTCCGACGACGACTCGTCGGTCCGGCGCCTGATGGCCGTCTGACGGCGGCTGGGAAGTAACGGCACCGTCGTCGGTCGGAAACACGGACGAAACGCCCGGTCCGTACCATCAGGGCTGACAACCGAGAAGCCTTGGCACCTAGGGTTCCGCACTTCACGACGTCCGCCGAACGGCGGCCCACGAGTGGTCTGGTCCGAGAGGTGCAGCGGCGAAAGCCGTGACACGGAGGGACAAAAGCCCGGGAGATCGATCAGCGATCGTCCGGGCTTTTCCCGTTCCGACGGAAGGTGACAGTGACCATGGCAGTACACGACCGGCACGGCCCCGAGGCGAAGTACGCGCTCGAGATGGAGGAGCGCATCCCCACCGCCGGCTGGGAGCGGGAGGTGGCCCGGGGCCTGGAGCTCGGCCTGCAGGGCGCCGACTCCATCGTCGACAGGTCGATTCCCACCTTCAGCCGGGGGGAGCTGCCCCACTACGCCGGCATCACCACCTTCCTCAAGGCTCCCTACGTGGAGGACGTCCGCCGCTGCGGCGAGTACGACGTCGCCGTGCTGGGCGCCCCGCACGACTCGGGCACCACCTACCGGCCCGGCACCCGGTTCGGGCCGCGGGGCATGCGCGGCATCTCGACCTTGTACGGGACGTACAGCTTCGAGCTGGCCGTCGACCTGCGGGAGTCGATCACCATGTGCGACCTCGGCGACATCTTCACCATCCCGGGCAACATCGAGAAGTCCTTCGACCAGATCACCAAGGCCGTCTCCCACGTGTTCGAGAGCGGCGCCTTCCCGGTGGTGCTCGGCGGCGACCACTCGATCGGGTACCCCACCGTGCGTGGTGTCGCCCCCCATCTGAACGGCAACCTCGGCATCATCCATTTCGACAGCCACGTCGACACCCAGGAGACGGATCTCGACGAGCGCATGCACACGACGCCGTGGTTCCACGCCACCGACATCCCCAACGTCCCCGCCAAGAACCTCGTCCAGATCGGGATCGGTGGCTGGCAGGCGCCGCGGCCGGGGGTGAAGGTCTGCCGTG
>JBBWZS010000036.1:0-12795 GCA_039649175.1 Acidimicrobiaceae bacterium | reverse complement strand
GGGTGCCTTGGTGCTGGCGCGCCTCTTGGGCCCGGTGGTCGTAGCCACAGTAACCACAACCGTAACAGCAGCAACACTGGCCACTGCGGAACCGTCGGCCCGGGTATCCCCCGTTCCCACCGCCCGTGGCGCGACCCTGGAGCGACCGACAGCGACGGAGGACCGATGCTCAACGCCGTGATCGAGCTCGCCATCGGCCTGATCGTCCTGTACTCCCTGCTCAGCCTCATGTGCTCGAAGACCAACGAGCTGCTGGCCAACGTGTTGTCGTTGAGGGCCAGGAACCTGCGCCGGGCCATCCGCCACCTGGTGGGTGACGCCTACGTGATCAAGGTCTACGAGCACCCCATGATCATGAGCCTCTACCGCGGGGATCCCAGGCCCCAGAAAGGGATCAGACGGTGGTTCCAGTCACCGGGCCCCTCATACCTACCCGCCCAGAAGTTCGTCATCGCCGTCCTGGACAGCACCTGCCCCACCGCGGTCACCGCCGAACCTCCCCTGCCGCCGGATCCCGGTGACCGCCTCCAGTACGCCCTGACCGCCGAGCGGGAGGATGGCGACCCTGTTGGCACCGGCGTGACAGCCGGCCCGGTACCGGGTTCGCCGGCGCCGGGTCAGGTCGATCGCGACATCACCTCCGAGATCGACCGGATCACCGACGCCGAGCTGAAGCGATCACTGGAGACACTGTGGCGGGCCGCCAGTCACAATGTGGTGACGTTCCGGGCGGGGGTCGAGCAGTGGTTCGACCACACCATGGACCGCGCCTCGGGTTGGTACAAGCGCCTGGCTCAGACGATGGCCCTGGTGCTGGGGCTGCTCATCGCCGTCGGCCTCAACGTCGACACGGTCCACGTGTCCGAGCGCCTCTGGGCCGACGCTCCGCTGCGCTCGGCCGTGCTCGAGCAGGTGAAGAAGGTCCCGCCTCCGCCCGCCACCACGACCACCGTCGCCGGCGCCCCGGTCACCGAGGCCCCACCCACGACGGCGGCGGCACTGGGTGCCCAGGTCCAGAGCATCCAGAACGGCCTGAGTAAGGTCGGCGCGCTCCACCTACCCCTGGGATGGGCCCCGGCCGAGCGTCCCAAGAGCTACTGGGTGGCCGTCCTCGGGTGGCTGCTCACCGCTATCGCCCTGTCGCTCGGTGCACCGTTCTGGTTCGACCTGCTGAACAAGGTCACCTCCCTCCGTGGCGGCGGCACCAAGGAGACCACCCCCACCCAGTCACCGCAGCCCGCCGGCACCCCGAGGTAGGAGCGGCCCCGCCCGGGGCGGCGAAGCCGCCGGAAACGACGGCCGGCGGCGGGGTGGGGCCCCCGCCGCTCGGAGGAGGGCGGGGATGGGGCCCCGCCCGGGGCGGCGAAGCCGCCGGAAACTACGCCTCGACCACGACCGGGACGATCATGGGGCGGCGCTTGGTGCGTTCGTTGACGAAGCGGGCCAGCGACTTGCGCACCCGTCGCTTCAACGTCTCCAGGTCGACCTGGTGCTCGTCGGCCGCCTGCTCGAGGACGGCGACGACCGTCTGACGGGCCTCGTCGAGCAGCTCCTCAGCCTCGGGGGCGTAGACCCAGCCGTGGGTGATGATCTCGGGGTCGGCCAGGACCTCGCCGCTGCTGGCATCGACGGCCACGACCACCACGATCACGCCCTCGTCGGCCAGCACCCGCCGGTCGCGCAGCACGCCGTGGCTCACGTCGCCCACGATGCCGTCGACGTACAGGTAGCCCGAGGGGACGGTGTCGACGAAGTCGAGGCCGGCGTCGGTGAGCTCGACCACGTCGCCGTCCTCGGCCAGCAGGACGTTGTTCTGGACCACCCCCATGTCCATGGCCAGGCGGGAGTGGTGGGTGAGGTGGCGGAACTCGCCGTGCACGGGGATGAAGTGCTCGGGACGGGCCAGGGCCAGCAGGGTGGACAGCTCGCCCTGCATGGCGTGACCGGTGACGTGCACCGGAGCCAGGCCGGCGTGCACCACCTGGGCGCCGCGCCGGTAGAGGCCGTCGATGACCCGGTTGACCGAGTACTCGTTGCCGGGGATGGCGTTGGCGCTGATGACGACCACGTCGCCCTCGCTCAGGGTGAGCCGGCGGTTCTCGCCCGCGGCCATCAAGGTGATGGCCGACATGGGCTCCCCCTGGGACCCGGTGGAGATCACGCAGACCTTGCCGGGGTCCATGCCGGCGATGGCCTCGATGTCGACCAACGAATGCTTTGGGATGTTGAGCAGGCCCATGTCGATGGCCAGGGCCACGTTCTTGGCCATGGAGCGCCCGAGGGTGGCCACGTTGCGACCGGTGGAGATGGCGGCGTCGGCGATCTGCTGGATGCGGTGGATGTGGCTGGCGAAGCAGGCGGTGATGATGCGACGTCCCGGATGGGCCCGGAAGATGTCCCGCAGCACCCGGCCCACCGAGCTCTCGCTGTCGGTGTACCCGGGCTCCTCGGCGTTGGTGGAGTCGGACAGGAGGAGGCGGATCCCCGGGTCGCGGCCCAGGGCCCCGATGCGGCCCAGGTCGGTGACGCGCCCGTCGACGGGGGTGAGGTCGATCTTGAAGTCACCCGAGTGCAGGATCACGCCCTGCGGCGTGTGGAAGGCGGTGGCGAAGCCGTGGGGCACCGAGTGGGTGACGGGGATGAACTCGCAGTCGAACGGGCCGATCCGCCGCCGCTCGCCGTCGGCCACGGGGTTGAAGCTGGTGCGGTTGAGCAGCCCCGCCTCGTCGATGCGGCTGCGGGCCAGTCCCAGGGTGAGCTGCGATCCGAACAGGGGGAACCTCAGGTCGCGCAACAGGTACGACAGCGCGCCGACGTGGTCCTCGTGGCCGTGGGACAGCACACAACCCTCGACCCGGTGGGCGTTCTCGCGCAGCCAGGTGAAGTCGGGGAGCACCAGGTCGACGCCGAGCATGTCGGCATCGGGGAACATGAGGCCGCAGTCGAGCAGGAGCAGGCGGTCGTCCTGCTCGAAGACGGCGCAGTTCCGCCCGATCTCGCCCAGGCCGCCGAGAAAGGTGATGCGGACGGGATCACCCACGAGCGGGATCACCTGCGCCGGTCAGGTCGTCCAGCACCTGGCGGGCCCTGTCTTCGAGGCCTTCGGGAGCGGGTCCCATGGGGAGGCGGCATTGGCCGACCCGGTGGCCGAGCACTCGCATCATGGTCTTGGCCGGGAGGGGGTTCGGGGCATCTTCACTCGTCTCGTAGGTGTAGGACCCGCTCAGGGTCGCATTGATCTCGCGGGCCCGGGCGACGTCGCCTTTGGTGAACCGGGCGATCATCTCCGCAAAGTGGGGACCGGCCCAGTGGGTGGCCACGCCGACGACGCCCACGGCACCCACCGACAGCAGCGGCAGGGTGAGTCCGTCGTCGCCGCTGTAGAGCTCGAAGCCACCGGGGGTCGCCGCCACCAGCCGGGCCGAGCCCGCGGGATCGCCGGCGGCGTCTTTGACGCCCACGATCGTGGGCACGTCGCGGGCCAGGCGCACGAAGGTGTCGTGGGCGACCTTGCGCCCGGTTCGCACGGGAATGTCGTAGATCATCAGCGGCAGGTCGCAGGCGGCGGCGTGAGCCCGGAAATGGGCCTCGATGCCGGCCTGCGACGGCCGGTTGTAATAGGGCGTGACCACCAGGGCGCCGGCCACGCCGCACCCGGCCGCCCGGCGGGTGAGCCCGACCGAGTGACCGGTGTCGTTGCTCCCCGAATTGGCGACCACGGGGATGGTGACGGCCTCGGCGACGGCCCGCCACAGGTCGACCTTCTCGTCGTCGCTGAGCACGGGACCCTCTCCGGTCGTGCCCGCCACTACCAGGCCGTCGCTGCCGTGGTCGGCCAGCCACCGGGCCACGCTGGCGGCAGCGTCGAGATCGAGTGATCCGTCGTCGCCGAACGGCGTCACCATCGCGGTGACGACCGCGCCGAACCTGGGCATCCCTGCACCCTACCAGCGGGTTCCGGGGCCTCCCGATGGGCTCGCTAGCGTCAGACCGTGCATCCTGACCTCACCGCGCCTCCCCCATCGACCGCCGCCACGGCGCCACGGCCGAGGGTGGTGGTCGTCGGCGGCGGGTTCGGCGGGATCGCCGCCGCCCAGGCCCTCCGGTCGGCGCCCGCCGACGTCACCGTCGTCGACCGGCACAACTACCACGGCTTCTGGCCGCTGCTCTACCAGGTCGCCACCGCCGCCCTGGGCCCGGGTGACATCGCCCACAACCTCCGGGGCATCTTCTGGGGGGACTCCAATGTCGACGCCCGCATGGCCGCGGTGACGGGCATCGACCTCGACGCCCACCGGGTCGATCTCGACACCGGTCCCCCCCTGACCTACGACTGGCTGATCCTGGCCGCCGGCTCGGTGAACGACAGCTTCGGCGTCCCCGGTGTGGCCGACAACGCCTTCCCCCTCAAGTCCCTCCCCGATGCCATGGCTCTGCGCAACCACCTGCTCGAGCACTTCGAGCAGGCCCATACCGACCCCGGGCTGGTCGACGCCGGCTTCCTCACCGTGGTCGTCGCCGGCGGCGGGCCCACCGGCGTGGAGGTGTCGGGCGCGCTGGCCGAGCTCTTCCGGGTCCTCGAGCGCGACTTCCCCGCCCTCGGCGTGGAGCGGGCGTCGGTCGTGCTGGTGGAGATGGGCGACCACCTGCTGAACGGCTTCCACCCGTCGTCGCAGGCCGAGGCCCTGCGGACGTTGCGGGCCCGGGGCGTGGAGGTCCGCCTGGGCACCAAGATCGCCGAGGCCAGGAGCGACGGCGTCACCTTCGGCGACGGGACGGTCGTGCCCACCCGCACCCTGGTCTGGGCTGCGGGCGTCCGGGCCAACCCGGTGGCCGACATGCTCGGCGTCGAGCAGGGCCGGGCCGGCACCGTTGTCGTGGCCGACGATCTGTCCATCCCCGGGCATCCCGACGCCTTCGTGATCGGTGACATGGCCGGCAGCAGCGACGCCAAGGGCCCTCTGCCCATGGTCGCTCCCGTGGCCCAGCAGGGGGCCCGCCACGCCGCCGCCTGCATACGCGCCCGCATGGCCGGCAGCACCACCCGGCCCTTCCGTTACCGGGACAAGGGCAAGATGGCCACCATCGGCCGGCACTCGGCCGTCGCCGACCTGCCCTTCGGCATCCGCCTCGGAGGCACGCCCGCCTGGTTGTCGTGGCTGGGGCTGCACCTGGTGCTGCTCGTCGGGTTCCGCAACCGCGCCACCGTCCTGCTCAACTGGGCGTGGAACTACGTCACCTGGGACCGGGGCAACCGCATCATCCTGCGTCTCACCGAGGACCCGCCCGTCGCGGGGTGACGACGACCGGAGGGCTCCTCGATGCCTGGCTGCACCGCGGTGACCCGGAGGTGGCCGAGCGCCCCGCTCTGGCCGCCCGCGCCGCCACCGGTTGGGCCGAGCTGAGCTACGGCGGGCTCGACCGCTCATCCCGGCGGGTGGCGGTCTGGCTGGCCGCCCAGGGGGTGGGCGTCGGTGATCGGGTGGCCATCGTCGGACCACCGGGCGTCGAGTGGGTCACAGCCCTGTTCGCGGTGTGGCGGCGGGGAGCGGTAGCCGTCCCCCTCGACACCATGCTGGGCTTGGCAGAGCTGCGGTCCGTGCTGCAGCGGGCCCGGCCGGTGGCGACGATCGGCACCCCCCGGACCGGCGAGATCCCGGGATCGCCCCCGCCTGTCGTCCTGGCGTTCGACCGCATCGGAGCCCTCGACGACGGGCCTGACCCTGATGTCCCCCGCGACGCCGACGAGACAGCCCTCATCGCCTGGACATCGGGGACCGACGGCACCCCCAAGGGTGTCGCCCTGTCGTTGGCCAACATCGCCTACGTGGTCGACGGGGGCCTCGCCGCCCACGGCCTGCACGACGGTGACCGGTGGTTGTCGGTGCTGCCCCTGAACCACCTGCTCGAGCTGTCGTGCGGTCTCCTACCCGCCCTGGCCACGGGCGCCTGCTTCGCCTTCGCGGGCACGACCTCGGCTCCCCTCGTGGCGGCGGCGCTGGCCGAACGCCACATCACCCGCATGACGGTGGTCCCGCTGCTGTTGCACGCCCTCGTGGACGCCGTCGCCCCCGGAGACGGCGGCCTGACGTTGCACTGCGGCGGCGCCCCACTCGACCCCGCTGTCGCCCGCCGCTTCGGGCACCTCGGCGTGGCCGTCTACACCGGGTACGGCCTCACCGAGACCGCCCCCACCGTGACCATGAACACGCCGGCCGCCTGCCGCCTCGACTCCGTGGGCAGGCCGCTGCCGGGCACCGAGGTGCGCCTGTCCGGCGAGGGTGAGGTGCTCGTGCGGTCGCCGGGACTGATGGCCGGCTACTGGGACGACGAGGGCCTCACCGCGACCGCCGTGGACCGCGACGGATGGCTCCACACCGGCGACCTCGGCCGCCTCGACGACGACGGCTACCTGTACCTCACGGGACGGCTGAAGTCGCTGATCGTGCTGGCCAGCGGCAAGAAGGTGCAGCCCGAGGAGGTGGAGCAGGCTCTGGCCGCCGGCACGTCGTTGGCCGAGGCATGCGTGGTGGCGTGGACGCCACCGGCTCGAGGCGGACGACCGGCCCTGGGTGAGCAGGTGTGCGCCGTCGTTGTCGCCGCGCCCTGCCTCCGGGCCCGCTTCCCGGAACCTCGGGACCTCGCCCGGGCCGTCGAGGACGAGGTCGCCCGCCTCACCGCCGGCCTGGCGCCGTTCAAGCGACCGTCGGTCGTGCGGCTGGTCACCGGTGCGCTGCCCCGCACGGCCAAGCGCTCGGTGCGCCGGTCCGAGGTGGTCCGGCTCCTGTCCCGGAGCTGACCCCGCCGGCGACCAGACTGAGCCGATGACGATCCGCCCCCGCCGTCTCCGCCCGCCCCGTGTCGCCATCGCTGTCGCCGTCGTCGCCGCCCTGACGGCGGTGGCGTCGGCCTGCGGGTCCGACGCCGGCACCGCCGCGCGCACCGACACACCCGAGCCGGCCAAGCCCCCTCCCGCCTCGGTGACGCCGGCCGGGAAGGTCGTCGTCCTGGGCGCCAGCCTGGAGGGCATGGTGGCCGACACCGTCACCGGCCTGGTGGCCATCGCCGGCAAGGGGCCTGACGGGGTGGTGGTCGTCGACCATGACGGCGCCGTGGTGCGGCGGGTCCCGCTCACGGGCGCACCCCGCCACTTGGAGCTCGACCCCGCCACCCATCTGGTCCTGGCGCCCACCGAGGGGTCGGACAACCTGGAGACCGTCGACCTGGCGTCGGGGGCCGTCACCTCCACCACGCCCGTCGGCCGCCAGCCCCACGACGCCGCCGCCGCCGCCGGCCGGGTGTTCGCCGGCAACGAGATGGCCGACTCCCTGTCGGTCATCGAGGGAGGCCGGGTGACCACCGTCCTGCCCATGCCCGCCCAGCCGGGAGGTCTGGCCACCAACAGCCGGACAGTGGCCGTCGTGGGTGTCCGGGCCCGGCAGATGGCCGTGGTGAACGCCACCACCCTGCAACCGGTCGGCACCATCGCATCGGGCGTGGGCCCGACCCACGTGGTGTCGGGGCCCGATGGTCGGTACTACGTGGCCGACACCCAGGGTGACAAGGTCATCGTCTACACCGACCAACCCCTGGCCCAATCGGGCACCGTCGACGTCGCCGGCGCGCCCTACGGCCTCGCCGTGGACGGCGGCCGCCAGCACCTGTGGGTCACGCTCACCGCCCGCAACGAGCTGGTGGAGTACGACATCGCCACGGGCACCCCCGAGAGGGTCGCCACCTTTCCCACCGTGAGCCAGCCCAACAGCGTGGCCGTCGACGCCACCACCGGCCTGGTGTTCGTCGCCGGCGCCACCCCGGCAGGCGAGCTGCAGATCCTGCAACCCTGAACCTCTGGCGGCTCCGCCGCCGGCCGTTCCCTTGCGGGTCGCCCAGCGCGCCTAGCGTCGTCGGGTGCAGCGAGGGCGCCCCAGCCGGATCAAGCTCAGGCTCCTCGTCACCGCCATCGTGGTCACGGCCACCGCCGGCACCATCGCCACCGCCCTCACCGGGCCCCTGGCCACCCGCCACCCGCTGCTGCTCATCGTCCTCGACGCCCGCAACCGCAACCTCATCCTGGCCCGCCACGTGAGCCTGGTCCCGTTCCTGGTTGTCGGGACCTTCCGGCGGGTGCTCTCCGACCCGCTCTACTGGCTCCTCGGCTGGTGGTACGGCGACAGGGCCATCCGCTGGCTGGAGCACAAGGGGGGTGGTGGCGTGCTGGTGACGTTCACCGAGCGGGTGTTCACCAAGGCCGCCTACCCGATGGTGTTCCTGTTCCCCGGGGTGGCCGTCTGTTCCCTGGCCGGGGCGACGGGGATGCCGTTCATCCCCTTCCTGATCGTCAACGTGGTGGGGACGCTGACAACCGTGTCCGTCCTGCGTCTCTCGGGCGACCTGCTGGGCCGGCCGGTCGACGCCGTCCTCGGCCTCTTCAGCCGCCATGTGGTGGCCACGACGGTCGTCACCGTGAGCCTGGTCGTGGTCTCCCTGGTGCTCAACCGCCTCCAGGGGGGTTCGGACATTCCGCCCATCGATGAGCTCGAGCGCGATCCTGGGAGCGATCTGGGCGACGACGACGACCGCCAATTGCCGAATCAACCACGATGAGGGGCTTGGCCACCTCGCTGGGTGGGTAGGACACGTCCATGACAACGGCCGCCCGGACGGGTGACAGAGACGAAGTCGAGTACCTCACACCCGGCCAGGTCGCCACCCTGCTTCACGTGTCTCCCAAGACCGTCAACCGGTGGGCCGATCAGGGGCGCATCGGTTGCCTGGTCACCCTCGGGGGCCACCGGCGTTTCGCCCGCACCGATGTGGCGGTGGTGATGCAGACGATGGCATCGGGCTCGGCCCGCCGCCGCCGTCACCAGCCGGACGACAACGTGACCTAGTGCCTGGTGCCACCTCCTCGAGCATCACGTTGCTCGAGTTGGTCGTGCTCAGGACCTTGGCGGCGATTTTCGGCGGCCGCCGGTTCGGGGCGGCGCCGCTGAGCCGGTACCGTCGGTCCGGGGGATCACCGATCGGAGGGGACTGGCGTGCAGCAGTTCATCGTGGACAACGGCTACCTGGCCGTCTTTCTGCTCATGGTGGCCGAGTCGGCCTGCATCCCCGTTCCCAGTGAGGTCACCATGCTGCTGGGCGGAGCACTGGCCAACACCGCCTTCGTGACCAGCGTCGCCGCCGGCCACAAACCTCTGAACTTCGTGGTCGTGGCCGTTCTCGGCACCATCGGGAACCTGATCGGCTCGTGGATCGCCTGGGGTGTCGGCTACCGGGGCGGGCGACCGCTGATCGACCGGATGGTCACCGCCAAGCCCGGATCGCAGTCGTGGCTCTGGCGGGTGCTGCGCCTCAAGCCCCACCACGTCGACCGGGCCGACACCTGGTTCGCCCAGCACGGCGACGTGGCCGTGTTCGCCTCCCGGCTGCTCCCGGTGGTGCGGACCTTCATCAGCCTCCCCGCGGGCGTGGCCCGGATGAAGTTCACCAAGTTCAGCATCTACACGGTCGCCGGCTGCCTGCCCTGGACCTTTGCCCTGGCCGCCGCCGGCTACGGCTTGGGAAGCCAGTGGCACACCGTCGACAAGTGGCTCAAGCCGGTGACCTACGTGGTTGCCGCCGCCCTGGTCGCCACCTTCGTGTGGTGGGTCCTGCGTCAGCGGCGGGCGGCCGAGGTCACCGACCACGGCGCCGGCTGAACGGCCGACCCGGCATCCACGCCTCTGGTCTGAGACAGCGGCCCGTCAGAGGCCGAGAAGGGTGTCCAGTCCGACGGTGAGCCCGGGCTTGTCGGCCACCGCCTTCACCGCCAGCAACACGCCGGGCATGAACGATGCCCGGTCGGTGGAGTCGTGGCGAATGGTGAGGGTCTGGCCCGTCGTGCCCAGGAGCACCTCCTGGTGGGCCACCAGACCGCGGAGGCGGACCGAGTGGACCCTGATCCCCGCCGGTCCGACGCCTCCCCGGGCGCCTTCGACGACCACCGACTGGGTGGGGTCGTCCCCCCAGACCGACGATGCCGCCGCCATGCGGGAGGCGGTGAGCATGGCCGTTCCCGACGGGGCGTCGACCTTGGCGTCGTGATGCAGCTCGATGATCTCCGCCGTGTCGAACCACGGGGCGGCCAGCTCGGCGAAGCGCATCATGAACACCGCCCCGATGGCGAAGTTCGGGGCCACGAAGCAGTTGCTCGACGTGAACCGCCGGGCCAGCTCGTCGAGGTCGGCGGGCTCGAACCCGGTGGTGCCCACCACCGCGTGCACGCCGTGGTCGGCGCACCAGGACAGGTTCTCCCGGGCTGCCCCCACGGTGGTGAAGTCGACGGCCACCTCTACCCCGGCCGCCGCCAGGGCATCGGCATCGGGAGCGATCTGGCCGGCCACGTCGGCCCCGCTCACCTGGCGGAGGTCGATCCCCGAGTGGAAGGGGTCGACGGCCACCACCAGCTCGAGCTCGGGGTCGGCGGCCACCGCCCGACACACCGTCGAGCCCATGCGCCCCCCCGCCCCGAACACGCCCACCCGGATGGTCATCGGGCTGACAGTACCAAGGTGGACCTGGGCCAGACCCGTGGGGGACCGGGCCCCCATCGGCGGCCGGGACTAGTTGTCGGCGGTGAAGACGTCCTCGGTG
The DNA here is from genome assembly GCA_039649175.1 of Acidimicrobiaceae bacterium. GTDB lineage: Bacteria > Actinomycetota > Acidimicrobiia > Acidimicrobiales > AC-14 > DATAQC01. Next base: position 2,157 of record JBBWZS010000036.1, on the reverse strand, counting down.
AACGGGCCCACCACGGCCAGGATGCGGTCGCCGGTGACGACCTTCTCCACGACCCGTCGGAGATCGGCCCGTGTCACCGCCTCGGTGCGCGCCACCAGCTCGTCGAAGCTCGGGACATACCCGTGGATCAGCTGACTGCGCCCGATGCGGCTCATGCGCCCGGCCGAGTCCTCGAGGGACAGCGCCAGTGAGCCCTTCACGTGCCCCTTGGCGATGGCCAGCTCCCGGTCGGTGATCTCGGCGTCGACCAGGCGGTCGAGCTCGACGTTGATGAGGTCGAGGACCTCGTGCACCGAGGCCGGAGACGTGCCCGCGTAGACAGCGAGGTAGCCGCTCTCCACGTAGGCGGCCCGGTAGGAGTACACGGTGTACACCAGCCCCCGCTTCTCGCGGATCTCCTGGAACAGGCGGCTCGACATCCCCCCACCGAGCACCTCGTTGACCACGTTGAGGGCGTAGCGGTCGTCGTCGTCGCGGGCCAGCGCCCTGGTGCCGACCACCACGTGGGCCTGCTCGGTGGGACGGTTGCTGACGGCCAGGGGGCGGGCCGGGCTCAGCTGCGGCCGGGTGCGCTCCGGGCGGCTGCCGGTGCGGCCGTCGAGGCGCGACTCGATGCCGGCCACCACCCGATCGTGGTCGACGTTTCCGGCTGCCGCCACCACGATGGCTTCGGGCCGGTAGAGGGCGTCGAAGTACCCGGCGATGTCGTCGCGGGTCATGGCCAGGATCGTGGACCTGTCGCCCAGCACCTCCCGGCCGAGGGGATGGTCGGGGTAGAGCGTCTCCGCGAACAGGTCGTGCACCAGGTCGGAGGGCTCGTCCTCGTGCATGAGGATCTCCTCCAGGATCACCTGGCGCTCGGCTTCGATCTCGTCGGGCCGCAGGGCGGGCGCCCACATGATGTCGGAGAGGATGTCGAGGCCGAGGTCGAGGTCGGTGTCGATGAGGCGGGTGTAGAACGCCGTGTACTCCTTGGTGGTGAAGGCGTTCATGTCGCCCCCCACCGCTTCGACCGACTCGGCGATCTCGCGGGCGCTGCGCGTCGCCGTCCCCTTGAACAGCAGGTGCTCGAGGAAGTGCGAGGCGCCCACCTGGGTCGGCCCCTCGTCGCGCGAGCCGGCGTCGACCCAGAACCCGGTGGTGACCGAATGCGACCCGGGGATCGCCTCGGTCACCACGTGTACTCCGTTGGCCAGACGCGTGGTCTGGATCACCAGGCGACTACCGCCGGTTGGACCGGCGAGGGCCGGAGTTGCGCCGGGGGCCGCGGCTCTCGTCGCCGCCCCGTGCCGGCGCTCCCGCCGCCTCGGGACCGAGGTCACCGAACGCCTGGCGAGCCTCACCTTGGAACGACTCCTCGAAGGAGACGAACTCACGGTCGCCGCCGCCCGTGGGGCCGTCGGCGGGCGGGGCCGCGCTGCGGGAACCGCCGCGTGACGAGCGGTCACCACCGCGCTCGGCCCGCTCGGGCCGGGGCGAGCCGCCGTCACCGTCGCCACCGCCGCCGACCAGGTCGGTGACGGGTGAGAGCGCCACCTTGCCCTGGGGGTCGACGTCGTCGACCATCACCTCGATCTCGACACCGAGCGACAGCACGTCTTCGACCCGCTCGACGCGCTTGCCCTTGCCCAGCTTGGAGATGTGGAGCAGGCCGTCACGTCCGGGGAGGATGTTGACGAAGGCGCCGAACTTGGTGATGTTCACGACCTTGCCGGTGTAGATCTCACCGACGCTGGCGGTGGGCGGGTTGAGGATCAGCTCGATGCGCTTCTGGGCGTCGGCGACCGCCGTGCCCTCCTTGGCCCCGATGGTGACGGTGCCGATGGTGCCGTCGTCGTCGACGTTGATGTCGGCGCCCGTCTCCTGCTGCAGGGTGTTGATGACCTTGCCCTTGGGCCCGATGACCTCGCCGATGCGGTCGAGAGGGATCTCGAAGCTGACGATCTTGGGCGCCGAGGTGGCCACCGACTCGCGGGGGGCGGCGATGGCCGAGTGCATGACCTCGAGGATCTGCAGGCGGGCCTGGTAGGCCTGCTGCAACGCCTTGCCCAGCACGTCGGCGGGCAGGCCGGAGATCTTGGTGTCGAGCTGCAGGGCCGTCACGAACTCGGCCGTGCCCGCCACCTTGAAGTCCATGTCACCGAAGGCGTCCTCAGC
>JBBWZS010000221.1:0-3336 GCA_039649175.1 Acidimicrobiaceae bacterium | reverse complement strand
TCATCGAGCGCATCCGCGTCGTGGCGGTCGACAGCTGAGCAGGCTCCGGCGACGGTGAGGTCGCCATGAGGCCGGGTCGATGAGGCCCTCGCTGTGAAGGTGGCGATCACCGGCTCGCACGGCCTCATCGGGTCGGCACTCGTGACCGCCCTCGAAGGCGACGGCCATGAGGTGACCCGCCTGGTCCGGGGGCTGGCCTCCGGCGACCACGAGGTCGGATGGGACCCGGTCGAGGGCGCCATCGACCCCGACGCCCTGGAAGGCCACGATGCCGTCGTGCACCTGGCCGGCGTCGGCATCGGTGACCATCGCTGGACGGCCCGCCACAAGGCGGCCGTCCTCAACAGCCGGGTCCAGGGCACCGGGCTGCTGGCCAGGGCCCTCGCCGGGCTCGACGGGCCCCCGGCGGTGCTGGCCTCGGGCTCGGCGGTGGGCTTCTACGGCGACCGGGGTGACGAGGAGCTGGACGAGACGAGTGCGCCGGGGTCGGGCTTCCTCGCCGACGTCGTCCGGCAATGGGAGTCGGCGGCGGCACCGGCGGCCGAGGCCGGCATCCGGGTGGCCAACCTGCGCAGCGGCGTCGTCCTCAGCGCCAAGGGCGGAGCGTTGAAGAAGCAGCTCCCGGCGTTCAAGGCCGGGGTGGGCGGGCGTCTCGGATCGGGTGACCAATGGCTGTCGTGGATCGCCATCGACGACGAGGTGGGCGCCATCCGTCACGTCATCGACCATCCCGAGGTGGCAGGACCGGTGAACCTGTGCGCGCCGATGCCGGTCACCAACGGCGAGTTCACCCGCACGCTGGGCAAGGCGCTGCACCGGCCCACGGCCTTCCCCACGCCCACCCCCGCCCTGCAACTGCTCTTCGGCAAGGAGATGGTGGCGGAGATGCTCCTGGCCGGCCAGCGGGTGCTGCCCAAGGTCCTGGAGGCGAGCGGGTTCGCCTTCGCCCACCCGACCCTGGCGGAGGCACTGGCGGCCGAGCTCGACAGGCCCGCCCCTCCCGGTCACTGAGCGGTGGAAGGCGCCGAGAAACCCGCTCTCGAGCACTACCGGCGAAAGCGGGACTTCGCGGTCACGCCCGAGCCTGCTCCCGAGGACGACCGCGCCCACGCCGGTGAGCCGAGGTTCGTGGTGCAGGAACACCACGCCCGGGCACTGCACTGGGACTTCCGGCTCGAGCGCGACGGCGTGCTCGTGTCGTGGGCGGTGCCCAAGGGGGTGCCCCCCGACCCCAAGGTGAACCACCTGGCCGTGCCCACCGAGGACCACCCCCTGTCGTACATCGACTTCGAAGGTGACATCCCGGCGGGCAACTACGGAGGTGGGCACGTCTCGGTGTGGGACCACGGCACCTATGAGTGCGAGAAGTGGGGACCGGCCGAGGTGATGGTGGTGCTCCACGGCCGGCGGGTGGAGGGCCGCTACGTGCTGTTCCGCACCGCGGCGCCGTCGGGGTCGAAGCCCGGTGCATGGATGATCCATCGCATGGACCCTCCCCAGGACCCCGACCGGCGGCCCCTTCCCGACTCAGTGGCCCCCATGGTGGCCACGCCTGGCGAGCTTCCCGACGACACCGACGGCCAGTGGGCCTACGAGGTCCGGTGGATGGGCCAGCGGGTGCTGGCCTGGTCGGACGGCGGCCGGGTCGCGTTGCGCGACGCCGATGGCCTGGACGTCACGCCGAAGTGGCCGGAGGTGCGGGGCCTGGGCCCCGCCCTGGGTGCCGTCCAGGTCGTGCTCGACGGCATGGTGGCCGTCCTCGATGCCGAGGGACGCCCCGACGCCACTGCGGTCGGCCGTCGCCTCGGCCTCGACAAGCCGAAGCCGACAGCGGCCACCTCGGCCACCTATCTCATCTTCGACGTCGTCCACCTCGACGGCCACGACCTCACCGCCGACCCCTACGAAGAGCGCCGGCGGAGGCTGGCGGCCCTGGAGCTGGCCGGCCCGGCGTGGGCGGTCCCCGCCCATCACGTGGGTGACGGCGCCGCCTTCGCCGAGGTGACCCGGGCCCGGGGGCTGTCTGGTGTCGTGGCCAAGCGCCTCGACAGCCCCTACCACCCCGGTCGGTCCTCCGACTGGATCGACGTCCGGGCCGAAGCCGGACGGCCGGAGCCGCAGCCCTGAGAGACGGCGACCTCGGCTTGTCCCGGTCCCCCCCGGTAGCCTGGACGTGTGGCCGGTGTCGAAGGATCGCCCGATGCGATCAGCGGGTTCTGCCCTCTGTACCACCGGGCCATCGAGATCATCGGCAGGCGGTGGACGGGGGCCATCATCCGCAGCCTGCTGGCCGGCGCCACCCGGTTCAGCCAGATCCGGGGGACTGTCCCCGGCCTGTCCGACCGGCTGCTCTCGGAACGCCTGAAAGAGCTCGAAGCCGAGGGGATCGTCAAGCGCTGCGTCCGAGCGGGCACGCCGGTGCGCATCGAGTACCACCTCACACCCAAGGGTGAGGCACTGGCATCGGTGGTCGACGCCACCTCGTCGTGGGCCGAGAAGTGGCTCGCACCCCAGGCCGCCGGAAGGCGCTGACCGCGGCGTCGGGCCTCGTGGGTAACGTGTCGTGGTGGCCGAGGCGGCGATGAGGCGGACGCAGCGGATCCTGCCCCCGCTCGCGCTCGCCCTGGCAATGACGGTCGGCGCTGCCGCCTGCTCGGGTAGCGCCCGCCATGCGGCGGCGCCGGTCGTGCTGGAGGCACCCAAGCTGGTCACCACGCCGCCGGCGCCGCCCCCTCCGCCACCCCATACCGTCGTGGCCACGGCGACGGTGCCGACGGTGCCGGTGTACTCCGCCCCGGGAGGCGACGTCGTCGCCCCCGCCCTGGCCAACCCCAACGAGTTCGGGCTACCGCTGGTCTTCCGGGTGCTGGCCGTGCAGGCCGACTGGGTGCAGGTCATGCTGCCCAGGCGGCCCAACGGGTCGACGGGCTGGCTGCGGGCCGCCGACGTCACCACCGCCGACGACGACTGGCGCATCCAGGTGGAGCTGGGCGCCCATCGCCTCACCGTGTGGAAGGGGGCCGACGTGATCCGCCAGGAGACGGTGGCAGTGGGCATGCCCAGTGCCCCCACGCCCACGGGCGACTTCTACCTCACCGAGATCCTCGACACCGGGCACCCGTCGGGGCCCTACGGACCCTGGGCGTTCGGGCTGTCGGCGTTCTCCGACGTGTACACCAGCTTTGCCGGGGGCCCGGGCCAGATCGGCCTGCACGGCACCAACGAGCCCCAGGCCCTGGGCGCAGATGCGAGCCACGGCTGCATCCGGGTGACCAACGAGGCCATCACCGACCTGGCCCAGCGGGTCCCCCCCGGCACCCCCATCTCCATCGTCAG
>JBBWZS010000217.1:0-8052 GCA_039649175.1 Acidimicrobiaceae bacterium | reverse complement strand
CGCTGCAGGAGGATGACGGCCACGGCTACCACTGCGATCACGATGATGAGCGTGAAAGTGGCCTGGCCACGCTCGTCATCCGTGGAGTGCCTCCACGGTTGCAACATGTGCATCCCCCCTGGGGTTTGGTTGGGCCGGAGACAGTAGAGCGACACTGCGGCGAAGCGTGGTGCGGGTGTCTGTTGGTCCGGTACGTATACCACCGACGTGAAGCGGGCGCACTCTATTGCATGATCGGCCCGGTGGCAACAGTTGTCGTGCTCCGATCACCACAGTGGGTGGTGGGACCGGCAGGACCTCGGGCGCGACCGTGGCCCCCGGAGGGGCCACGTCACGAACTCGGGTTGGTGACCGACGACGCCTGGACGCCGGTGGACCGGGCAGCGGTGTGCCGTCGCCCGGGCGGGCGTCAGCAGGGCGTCAGCGCCGGGCGGAACGTCGCGCCGGAGTCGTGCCGAGCACGCCTCCGAGGTCGTCCTCGATGCCGCGGATGTCGTTGAGGATGTCGCGCACCACCGGGCCCAGCGGAGCTGTCTGGGCGGCGATGGACCGGACGCCGATGAGCACCGTTCCCACGGTGAAGCTCACGTCCTTCAAGATCACCGCGATGGTGATCAGGTAGAGAGCGAGGGCGGCGACGATGGCGAAGACGCCGAACAGGGTCACAACGGTGGCCGCACCCAGGTGAATCGATGCCAATTCCACGGTGCCTCAGCTTTCGTTTGGTGTTTGATGTCGACTGGCGAACGGCGAACGGCGAACGATGTTGCGAACCGCTGCTACAGCAGTTGCTGGAGCGCAGATCCGTAGCGCTGCACTCCGCCACGGGCGGTACCGGTGAGCTGCTTGGTCTCCACCAGCTTGGGGACGGCGTCGAGGGTGCCGGTGAGGAGCACCCCGTGCTCGAGGATGTCGTGGGCGTACGCCAGGATCTCCTTGGCGGGCCGCAGGACCCTGTTCAAGAAGAGGATGCAGACGGGTGCGACGACGAGGATCAAGAGCACGTTTGCGATCCACCACAGAGCCACGGGCGTACCTCCTTGTCACCGGCGACGCGCCGGCACGGGGGCATTGTATGTCGCGAACCTATAGATGAAAAGCCCCGAACACCGAAAATCGGCCGGCCCTTCGGCGGCCGGCCCCCGGGGACGGCTCAGGCCGTGCTCACCAGGGCATCTTCCACGAACGCCAGGATGCGTTCCACCGCCTCGCGGACCGGTGCTCCCCGCCCCGGCGGCAGCGGCACGCCGCTGCGGTCGGCCTCGACGACGTCGGGGTCGATGGGGATGATGCCGGCCAACGGCACGTTGTACTCGGCCGACACCGTCTCGAAGAACTCTGCGTCGTCGGGCAGGTCGGCCTTGTTGCCCACGCCGTAGACCCTCGGGATCCCCAGCTCCTCGGCCAGCACGATCGTGCGGCCGGCGGTGAGGATCGACTTGCGGCTCGGTTCCATGATGACGAGCAGGACATCGGCATAGGCGAGGGTGCCACCGGAACGGCTGAGGTGCTCGAGCCCGGCCTCCATGTCGACGAGGGTGACGTCGGCCTCCTCCTCGATGGCTGCACCCAGGATGCTTCGCACGGAAGCATGGCTACCGCACGTTCAGCCGGCCCCCGCCTGGGTGACGCGCATGGCGTGCAGCAGCGTGACGTTCGACGGCGTCGCCGCGCCATAGGTATGGAGCAGATCGGCTGGGGTCATGGCGCCGTCGCCCGTCCCCACGACCAAGGCACGAGGCAGCAGGGGCACGTCGTCGGCGGCTTGGGTGCCGAGGCCCAGGCTGTAGGCCAGGTTGGGGTTGGAATCGGTGTCGATGGCCAGCACCCGTTTGCCCTGCTGGGCGTAGGCCTGGGAGATCAGGGCGGAGATGGTGGTCTTGCCGACGCCACCCTTGCCGACGATGCCCAACTTCATGCGATCGCTCCTCGTGCGCAACTGGTACGTGCCAAGTCTCCCACAGCCGACTATCCTGGAGGGAAGCTGAACACCTAGGCAACGACTGGGAGGATGTAACGACAAATGGCAATCAACGGTGTACGCGACTACCGGCCGTGGAGCCACGAAGACGAGATCTGCTTCATGATGCCCGGCGAGGTGCACGAGCCCTACTCGCCGATGCCGCCCAGCTTCGCTCCTGAGCTCGAGGGTGCCCTGAACCGCATCGCCCAGCAGGATGTGAGCCTCACCGGCGGACCTCGCGGCAAGCTCCCCCGCGACGGCGGACGCCAGCTCAACCGCTAGCGATTCCCAGATCCGGCAGTTCGAAGCACCCGGGCCACATGGCCCGGGTGCTTCGTTTGTTTCGAGGCTCAGACGACTGTCAGCTCAGACGCTGACTCTCAGACGACGGTGAGCTCCATCAGTTGGTCGATGCCGATGCGCTCGGCCATGCCGGTCGGTGACGCGATCTCCAGGCGGGCCGAGCGGTCGATGCTGCGCACCGTCCCCCGGGTCTCCCCCTTGGGCCGCAGCCTCACCTTCAGCCGTTTGCCGATGATCGAACACCGGGCCTCGTAGGCGGCGGCCACCGCGGCCGCCCCCTCGGTGACCAGGTCCGATACCCGGTCGACGGCGCCCACGACCTGCTCCAGCAGCTCGTCGCGCCGCCCGGCGCCGAGACCGAGCTTCACCAGGTCGAACCGCATGGTGGCCACCACGCTCTTGACCCTTCCGGGACCGAGCTGGATCTCGGCCTTCACCGAGGCCAGCAGGTCGCGCTCCGGGCCCTCGACGATTTGGGCAGGCCACCACAGGCTGAGCTCGTGGCCACTGGCCGCTTCGGCGGCACCGATGGCGATCAGGCCGATGGCCAGCCAGCTGGCGTCGGCTTCCTCGACGGCCAGCGTGGGGCGCAGGATGACCGAGCAGGCCAACGAGTCGGCGGGCGGCGTCGCCCAGATGACGCCGTGATAGCCCCGCGGCCCGATCTCGTGATCGACCACCACGACGGCGCCGGCGGGGCCATCTTCGCGATTGGCCCAGGCCAGGGCCATGGCCTCGGTGGACACCGCCACCGGGAAATGGCGCATGGGACGACCGAAGCGCTCGATCGTCTCGGGGGCCGCACCCGTCGAGGCGGGCACGCCCGAGGGAAACGGCGACGCAGCGACCGGGCCGCTCGGGCCCGCCGCCTCGCTCAGGGGGCCTGCGTCGTCGCCCGGGCCCTCACTCATCCGGATGTGAGGGGGACGAGGCGCTCGACCTTCCATTGCCCGGCGTCATTGGAGAGCTCCACCGAGGCCGCCGGTAGGAAGCCGCCGAGAATCGGGTTGAGTGGCGCCTGGATGACCACCCGCGACCGGCCCGGCTCCGTCGCTGTCTTGTCGAGCTCGTACTCGAGGGCGTCGAGGTCGTTGCCCGCCAGGTCGGCCCGCAGGCCGTTGACCAGGTCGGCGAGGAACTCCTCGCGCTCGGGACCCGAGGCCGTGCCATCGCGCAGACGGGCGACCAGCACCTCGTCCATGCCCCGCTTGGCCGCCACCTTCAGCACCGTGGTGCGCCCCTCCAGGCCCAGCAGCTCCCAGACGCGGTTGTGCTCGCCCCAGACCACGGCGTCCACGAAGGCGCGCGCCGTCTGCTCGGGAGCCATCGGATCTTCGGCAGCTATGGCCTGGTCGGGAGATGCGCCCGGATCGGCATCGGTGCTCATGAGCAGATCATCGCCTTTCGCGCGAGTCTCGAACCTGGGGCCACGCCGCTCATGGGCGCTCCCAACCAAGGCCGAGGAGGTGGTCGCGGACAAAGATCCGCTGAGGCCCGCCCAGGGCATCGCCGATGGCCTGGTCGAGCTCGCGGTCGGCCGTCAACCGTTCGTCGCCCTCCAGGATGCGGTGCGCCTCCCAGATGGCGTCGAGCGTCACCTCCTGGACGTCGCGTGGCATCTCCATGATCGTGACGAGGATGGTCTCGTCGACCACCCGCCCCCGCTGGTCGCCCAGCTTGGTCGCGGCAATGGCGAAGTCGATGAGCTGGGGCCTTCCCTTCTCGGGGAGGGCGAAGAATCGGGTGAGGCGATCCTTCACCAACGCCGCCCGGTCGGCGCGGTTCAGGTCGGCGGCCAGGTTCACGAAGTGGTCGGTGCGGCTCATGCCCGGGTGCGACTCGTTCAGCTGCTTCTCGGTGCGCTCCAGGCTGGCATAGGCCTGGCGCCACCCGTCGGAGTGGAGGCGCGGGTCGAGGATCGCCACCGCCTCCTCGAAGCACGCCAGGGCCCGACGCTGGTTGGTGAGGCCGCCGAGGGAGGCATAGGCCAGGCCGAGGTTGTGCATGGCCAGCGCGTGCTGGTAGGGGAAGGCCGTCCGGCTGAAGATCTCCAGCGACTCGGTGAAGGCGCGCACCGCCTCGAGCAGGAAGTCACGGCGTTGCTCGGGGTTGAGGGCGGCCAGGGCGCTGCAGGTGGTGCCGATGCTGTGGTGCACCAGCCCGTAGTGGTACGGCGCGTCATCGGGGTCGAGGTCGGCCCTGGCCTCCTCGTAGTCGGCCAGCGCCGCCTCGAGTCCGGCCTCGGTGCCCTGGGCGGCGTGGGCCTGCCCACGATTGTGCAGCGTGGCCACCCGGCCCCGGCGCCCCTCGGGGGTCTGGGTGTCGAAGGCCTCGGCGGCCACATCGAAGGCCTCGATGGCTCCTTCGAGGTCACCCAGCTCGCTGCGGACCAGCCCGAGGTTGTTCTGGGCGGCGGCCCGTTCGGCATCGCGGTCGTTGTCGGCGAAATAGCCCGAGGCCTGGGCGAACAGCTCGGCCGCCTTGGCCCGGTTCCCGAGGCCGCGGTGAGCGGCGCCGGCGGCGTTGAGCACGCGCGCATGCTCGACGGGCTCGTACCTGGGGTCGAAGATGGCCGCGGCGTCGTCGAAGTGGGCGAGGGCCTTGCGCAGGCCGTCCTGCGGGCTGCCGAATGGCGACTCGGCGTGGGCCAGGCCCAATCGGTAGGCCAGCACGGCGTGCTCGTGGGGCCGGCTGGTGCGAGGGACGAGTCGCAGTTGCTTCTCGAGGTCGGCGATGACCGCCTTGCGGTCGGGAGCGGGGGTCGACCCGCGCAGTGCCTGATTGGACATCTCAGGCCTCCGGTCCGAGGACGGGCGGCGGGCCCGACACCAGGTCGGCCAACGCCGGGGGCGGTGGTGAGGCGGCGATCACACCGGCCGGACCGGGCTCGGCGGGCGACGCCGTGCGCGGCGCCGGGGAACCGGCGTCTTCGGCCAGCAGGTCGCCGACGTGGCGGACGATCTCGTCGATGGCGATGCTCACGCCCGCCGTCACCGGCGCCGACAGGCCCTGGCCGATGGCGTCGGGGTCGACTGGCTGGCACCCCACCATGAGCAACTTCGACGGCAGCACCCCGAGGGCCCGAGCCAGCATCATCGCCCGCTCCGGTGTGGCCAGGTGCATGTCGGCCAGGATGTCATGGCGCTCGGTCCAGGTGAGGGCGTCGACGTCGATCACCTCCGGCTCGATGAGCATGACCTGCCCGGGGGGCCGGCCCAGGTCGACGCAGTCGACGATGACCAGGGCGTCGTAGCCCGACTGGAGCTCCTGCACCAACGCGATTCCTCCGATCCCCGTCTCCACGACCGACACCTCGGCCGGGAGGTCCATGGTGGCCATGCGTTGGGCCACCTCGACGCCGAAGCCGTCGTCGGCGCGCAGCAGGTTGCCGACCCCGGCGATCAGCACCTTCACCGCGACAATACCGGGAGCGGCGTCACACCAGGGCTCCCGTCATGGTCTCGGCCACCCGCAGCGCGTACCCCTTGACGACCCACCAGGTGATGTACTCCTCCATCTCGGCCCAGGCGTTGTCGTCGATCGTGTCGCGCCAGTGACCCAGTCGATTGCTCACCTCCGACGAGATGATGCGGTCGAGGGCGTCGAACACGGCGTCATCGCCGAGGATGTGGCTGGTGCCGGTCTCGGAACGGAGCTCGGCGGCGACCCTGGTGGCCACCTCCTCGAGCTCGTCGAGATCGGGGAACGTCGCCGGGTCCTCGGCCGTCACCAGGCGGATGTCGACGTCGTTCTCCTCCACGCAGCGCAAGCAGTACCCGTTGAGCAGCGAGGCTCCCGCCCAGATGCCGATCTCGGGGATGGGCTGGTTGAGTCGCTGCTGGGCCACGGCCCGATCGAGGTAGCGCTTGGCCAGGGCGGTGAGGGGGTGGGCCTGAGCCAGGGCGCGGGCCCGGTAGGACAGCTCTTCGGCTGTCAGCTTCACGTCTTCTTGCGCCCGATCTGCAGGAGCTGCACCGGCTCGGCCGGGGCCTGAGCCGCCGGGGCCTCGGCCTCGGCGTTGGGGTCGACGACCTCGAGCCGGCGGAAGTTGGGCCAGTGCTCGCGCAGCGAGCGCTCGACACCTCCGGTGAGGGTGGCGGTGGAGCTCGGGCACCCGTCACAGGAGCCGAGCATCTGCACCTTGACCACGCCGTCGACCACGCTGTCGACGGCGATGGTGCCGCCGTGGGACTCGACGAAGGGCCGGATCTCCTCGAGCGCCTCGGCCACCGCGTCCTCGGCCGAGGTGTCGGTGCCGGGGGCCACCCCCAGGTCGTAGGTGGACAGCAGGGTGCCGGCGATGTCGTCGCGAGCCACCGAGTCGAGGAAGATCTCGCCGCGCCAATTTCGAACGAGCTCGACCAGACGCCCGAGCCCCTCGCGGTGAAAGGCGTCGATCCAGTCGAGCATCTCCTCGGTCTGATCGCGCACGGTGTGATCGGGATGGCTCAACAGCTCCTCGGCTATCTGGCCGACCACCACCATCACCTGCGGGTACGAGACCTGGTCGACAGCCTGGTAATCGCTCATGACGGGCTCCCCTGACCGATGACCGACTCGAGAGCGTCGGCGCCGAGGTCGTAGGTGGACAGGAAGGTCCCGGCGATGTCGTCCTGGGTGACAGTCTCGAGGAACAGCTCGCCCCGCCAGCTGATGATAAGACCGACCAGGCGCGACAGCCCCTCGCGGTGGAAGGTGTCGATCCAGTCGAGCATCTCCTCGGCGCGCGCCGCCACCCGGGGATCGGGGTTGCTCAACAGGGCGCCGGCCAGCTCGCCGACCCGCTCCATGACCTCTCCGTACGGCTTGTGCTCGATGTCACTCATCACGTCGTCTCCTCGGCCACTGCATCTCCGTCAGCGACCGTGTCTGCCCCGGTCTCGGCTCGCACCATGGCCAGCACCTCGTCGACCTTGGCCTCCACCTCGGCGGAGAACCCCAGCCCGAAGCCCCGATCGTTCGGTTCCACCTCTATGACAACGGTTCCCGGGGGGAAACCCTTCCAATACCTGACCACGGCAAGGGTGTGGTCGAGGTCGATGATGCCGCCGATGGCCTCGCTGAGGCGGTCGGCTACCTCCTTGTCGCCGGGTGGGGTGAGATCGAGGGTGTAGCGGCGGATCGTGCCGGGGGGGTCGATGTCACGAGGCATGGCCCCGACGAGCACCACCTTGTCGGGTTGCAGCTCCTTCAACCTGTGCAACACCCGGTGGGCGGCATAAGAGAGGTCTTCGACCACCACGTCGTCGGGCCACTCCAGCCCCTCGACCCGCCGGATGAACTGCGTGCCGAAATCGAGATCGCGCAGCCAGGGCAACCCGATCCCGCCGACCAGCACCCGGGCGCTCGTGCGGTGCACGGGCGCAGGTGCCGATCCGGTGGACTCTTCCTCTGCAAAGACGGCGAACGGTCCGGGAGGAGGACCGAGGTTCTCGCCGACCGCGTCCGGCGCCGCAGGCGCCCCCCCCGGCTGGCCCCCATCGCCGCCTCCGAGAGAGGCGGCGACTTCAGGGGGGGAGCTTCGAGAGGGGGCGTGCCCCCCTTCGATCATTCCAGCGTGCAGCCGCAGGAGTTGACCTCCCGCACGATGACGCCCTTGCCCGTGTCCATGTGGGTGGTGCAGGGCATGCAGGGGTCGAAGCTGCGGATGGCCCGCAGGACGTCGATGCCCTTGACCTGGTCGTCGGGGACCGACTCCAGCAGCGGCGTGTCGACGATGGCCTGCTCGTAGGGACCGAGGCCACCGAAGGGGTCGGTGGGCGAGGCGTTGAGGGTCGACGGGGTGG
>JBBWZS010000197.1:0-26986 GCA_039649175.1 Acidimicrobiaceae bacterium | reverse complement strand
TGGCGCAGGGCCCGGCCCAGGCGCACCCGGCGCCGGGCGGTGGTGGCCGGCATGGCACAGCGGGTGGTCAACCAGGCCGGCGCCGAGCGGGCACCGTCGGGCTCCCAGGCCTTGGCGGCGTCGAAGGCCGCCACGGCCCTGGTGGTGACTGCCGCCAGACGTTCCAGCTGGCGGTGCAGACCGACCATCGCCTCGCTCTCGGCCAGACGTGAAGGATCGACGTCGACCAGGTTGTCGACAGCCGAGGCCACCCGTTCCAGCACGCTCGAAGTTGCCGACATCGCCGCACCCGTCATCCAGAGCCATGAACGAGGGGGAAGTGATCGCTGCTCTGCCTCCAGCCTACACGAACACACGTTCGTACACAAGGAAGTCTTGGCGAGTCGAACTGACGAGTTCAGGACCCGGGGCTGTCGGGAAGTCCCTCGTGGAAGACACGGTAGGTCTCGTAGATGTCCTTGCAGGCCGCGCACACCGGCAGACGGCTGGGATCGCGCTGGGGGACGAAGACGGTGCCGCAGAGAGCCTCGAGCGGTGTGCCGTAGATCCTGGCTTCGACCACCTTCGCCGCCGCATCACCGTCCGCCTTGACGATGTGGGCCACCTGGGGCTCACCCGTGGTCGTCTCGTCCTCCGGGCGGGTGACCACGCCCTCCCGCACACCGGTCTGAAGCGGAGTGGACATGCCACGAGGCTACCCAGCCGGCACTGGACCAGTCCCGTCCGAGCGCGGTACGGAGAGCCAGCGTGTACGAATTGGGCCTCTGGCAGGCTAACGAGGACCGGGGTGTCAAGGAGGTGACCATGGGCGAGGTGATGGAGCGTCTGGGTGAGGCGATCAACAGTCACGACCTCGACGACTTCGTGGCGCTCTTCGCGACCGACTATCGAAGCGATCAGCCGGCACACCCGTTGCGCTGGTTCGAGGGCGCCGACAAAGTGCGCGACAACTGGACATCGGTGTTCGCCGGGGTCCCCGACCTGACGGCGAAGCTCCTCGCCGCCGCCACAACTGACGGCGGCGTCGAGATGGGCGAGTGGGACTGGCACGGCACCTACGTCGACGGGTCCCGCTTCGCCATGCGCGGCGTCATCGTGCTGGGCGTCGAGGGCGGTTGCATCGTCTGGGGCCGCCTCTACATGGAGCCGGTCGAGGAGAACGGCGGCGACATCGACGAGATGGTGCGGGAAACCTACCGGCCACCCGACGGCTCGGCGCACACCTGAGATCACGTTGGCTGTTTCGGCCCGCGAGGCGGCGGCGCGGGCGGCCTCCACGGCGTGGCGGTCTCCATCGACGGCGAGCGCCCGACCTCCGGGCCCGACTTTGCGGGCGAGGACGACAGACACCGCCCCGGGACCGCAGCCGGCGTCGGCCACGACCGCTCCCGGCTCGACACTCACGGTGGGCCAGAGATTCTCCTCCATCCGACCGGCAGCCTCGGCCGTCAACGGATAGCGGGCAAGCTCCGCCTCGCTCAGCTGATGGCGAACTCGGGCACGGTGATCACTCCCCTTCCTGGCCGTGAGCTACGGCGAGGCGGCAACGCCGGGACTAGTCGAACCGGGGGGGAGCGGTCCGCGAGCGCTTGAGCTCGAAGAAGTTGCGGGTGCGGGACAAACCGATGACGTGGTCCCAGACGGCGAGCCCTTCGTCGCCGATGAGCGCCGGCGACATCACCGGTCCCGAGATGCCGTGCACGTCGTCGCCCTCGTGGAACACCAGTACGGGGACACCGACATCGGAGCCCACCACGTCGGTGGCCTCGGCCATGGAGCCCTCGAGCTCGCCGTCCCAGGCATCGTCATCGGCGGCGGCGATCAGTGTGGGGTCGAGGCCGCACGACTCCAGGGCCGCCTGCACGGCGCCCATCGAGATGTCGCCGGCCACGTGGAACCGCTGGCCCAGCTCGGTGTAGAGGCGCCCGATTGGCTCGTCACCCTCGGCCGCCCACACCGCCTCCACGACGCGCAGCGCGCCGAGCGTCACCCCCATCAACGAGCGGTACTGCTCGGGGATCTCGACACCCCGGTTCTTGATGGCCAGGCTGAAGGCCCGCCAGCGCACGGGCACGTCACGACGCGGCGCCACGTCGACCACCCAACGGGAGGTCATCCAGGTCCACGGTCAACCTGGGTCGAAGAAGAAGTCCAGGGTGGTCAGGGGTCAGAGGCTACCCCTCGGCGCAGCGGCGGCCACCACCGGTCAGGGTCGGTCGTCGTCGCCGCCCTGGGACCGGCGCCACCGGTCGGGCCCGTCACAGGAGTCGGCCAGCCGGCACCACCCGCACTGGGGCCCGGGGGTGATGGTGGGCCGGCGACCGCCGGCCAACTCGACCAGCTTGCGCACGCCGTCGACCGTGCGCCGCACGGTGATGGCCAGCATGTCGGTGGTGACGTCCTCGTGGTGGAACGTTGCCGTGTCGAGGTAGTAGCTGGCCACGCGGAACGGCGGGACACCGACGCGCAGGGTCTGGACCAGGGCGTAGTAGCGCAGGTCGTCGAGATGCGACGAGTAGGCGCGGCCCGTCTTGAGGTCGACGACCAGGCCCCGGGCCTCGTCGCCCCGAGCCTGGCCGAGGACCAGGTCGACCTTGCCCCGCAACACGACCCGGTCGTCGCACAGGTCGGCCCCGATGCGCGTCTCGGTGCGGGGCGACCACGACGCCTTGAGGGGAGGCCAGCACTCCATGAACTTGGACACGGCATCGTTGGCCCCCGCTCGCAGGTCGGCCATCTCGACGGGCGTCGCCTCGGCCAGCCACGGCCGCAGCACGCCCCGGGGGTCGTCGGCGCCCAGGCTGTCGAGGGCCCGGTCGACGAGGTCGAGGGAGGCGACGTGCTCTCGCGACGACAGCGTGAGCTCGAGGGCCCGGTGGGCGACCGTGCCCCGGGCGTTGCCGGCGTTCCATGCGAAGGGCTCCTGCGCCTGGTCGAGGTGGTGGGCCTCACAGGCGTGCACCTGGCTGAGCACGCCCTTGGTCACCCACAGGGCCTCGCCCGTCGCCCCGCCTGTCGGAGCCTCGCCGATGAGGGGTGTGATGGCATCTTCGAGCTGGCGCTTGAGGTCGTCGGCCAGGCTCGGGGCGAAACGGGGGCGCGCCTGGCCCCGTGCCATGAGGTCGTCGAGGACGCGCAGCTGGGCGGGCGTGAGAGGCGGAGCCGCGGGTGCCGCGGGCGCGACGGGCGGTGGGGGTCCGGGATGCACAGGGCCCACGCTATTGGGGACCTGGGACAGCGGGCCGTGTCACTTGCGGCCGCGCATGCCCATGACCTGCATCGCCGCGAAGAAGGCGAGCACACCTGTGCCCAGGTTGCCGATCATGAAGGAGGCGTACTGGACGATCACGTAGACCGGCACCGACCGCTGGCTCTCGTCATAGACGTGGAAGTTGGCCCGTACCGCCAGCAGGCTGCCAAGGGCCAGGACGACGGCGGCGAGGGCTGCGGTCATGAGGGCGACCGCCGCCAGGCGATCCTGCGCCGGCGTGGTGTCGTCGCCCAGATAGGAAGGCAGCGAGAGCAGGATGACCCCGACGACCAGGATGATCATGGTCGTGGTGCCGAGGCTGCCGAAGGGGTACCCGAGGCGATGGAACAGGTCGCCGGTCGCCACCTGCTGGGGCTCGTTGGTCTTGTAGCTGAACCCCTCGACCAGGGCAGACACGACCTGCAGGGCGACGACGGCCACCAGGCCAGAACCGACGATGTTGGCCATGCTGACCCACCGGGTCGTGGCCTCCGACGACTCTTCCCCGTCGATCCGGGTGTCCTTGTCGGCCGGCGGCCGGTCGGTCCCGGGCTCGGGGAGGCGCAGGGTGGCCGGCGGTGCGGCGGCCGGTCGTTGGGCCCCGCCACCCTGGGTTCCGCCACCCTGGGTTCCTCCACCCTGGGCGGCGGGCCCTGGGGCAGGCCGGGTGGGGGCGGGCCCACGGGCCGCGGCGGCGGCACCCTCGGCCGGTGTCGGAGCGGGCGGAGCGGACGGAGCAGGCGGCGGGGCGCTCGTGTGGGGGGCGGCAGGTGGCGGCTGAGGACGTCCGGCGCCGAAGGTGCCTGGCGACCCACTGGGGCTCGGCGCACCGCCAGGCGGGCTGCTGGTCCCGGAGGCCTGGGAAGGGCCGCGCTGACCTTGAGGCCCGCCCGGAGCCGGGGGGACGGTAGGCGGGGGCCCCCCACCGGGAGCACCGCCGGGGCCGGGGGCACTGCTCGGAGGACGCCCCGGTTCCGGAGGGTCCGTCCGAAAGGGGGAGCCGGGGCTCGGCGCGCCGGGTTGGGGGGCCGGGGCCGGAGGGACGGGTTGAGGGGTGTCGGGTGTCGGGGTGGGGGCGATGGTGCGGCGTTCGTCGCCGGGCCCGTCCGGAACGCCGTCCGGTCCGCCCGGTGCTCCCGGGGGGCTGTCGTCGCGGGTGTTCCGGGGATCCTCGGCGTCGCTCATGCCCCTAGCCTGACCGGTCCCGGCCCCACTGTCATACATGCCTGGCATCCTGGGTACCGATGCCTGAGGCCGCGTCCGTTCGATTTGCCGGGGCCGTGCAGGCCCTGGCCGCCGAGGCCCGGCGCCAGGGCCTGGTCGTTCCGGGGTTCCGGAGCCCGCCCCGGCCTCCGGACGCGCAGCGGACGATCCGCCGCCGCCCCGACGGTCAGGCCGTGGTTGCCGTCCGCCTGCGGGGCCGTGCCTTCGCCGCCGTCGCCGTCGACATGGTCGAGGGTGTCCTGGTGACCAACAGGGTCTCCGGTCGGCGGGCAACCGCCCTGCGCACGGCCCTGCTCACCGCCGTGCTCGACGCCCACGGCGCCCGGGCGGCGTGAGCTCCCACCACCCCGGTCAGGAGCCGCTCGTCGAGATCCGCGAGGTCGGGCCGCAGGAGTTCGACGAGCTGGGGCGGCTCACCGTCGAGGCCTACTCAGGGTTGGCCGGGTTCGAGCCGGGCGACGGCTACCTGGCCGAGCTGGGTGACGTGGCTCGGCGGGCGGCGCTCGCCGTGGTCCTGGTGGCCGTGGATGGGCACGGAGGCGTGCTCGGCGGCGTCACCTATGTCCCCGGCCCCGGGCCCTACTTCGACTGGGAAGGCCACGACGCCGGCCGGCCCACCTCCGACGACGCCGGCATCCGCATGCTGGCCGTCGCTCCCGAGGCCAGGGGGGCGGGCGTGGGCACCGCGCTGGTCCGGGCCTGCCTGGCCCGGGCCCGTGCCGATGGGCGGGTCCGCGTCTGGTTGCACACCACCCCCGGGATGACCCAGGCCCACCGGATCTACGAGCGGGAGGGATTCGTGCGGGCCCCGGCGGCCGACTGGAGGGGGTCGATCCGCCTGTGGGCCTACGTGCTCGACCTGTGAGAGGCCCCGCCCCGGGTACCTGAGGGGCCGGTCGGTGGGGACGGAGGGACTCGAACCCTCACTGACGGCGGTTTAAGCGCCTTGCCTCTGCCGGTTGGGCTACGTCCCCTCGTGCGACCCTACGGGCCCGGCGCCGCTGGCACCGTGACGTCGACAGACCCGGTGTTCATGCTGCCGTAGGGGTTCGGGCAGGGCACGTCCTGGTCGGTGCGGAAGGTGAACGTCGCCCTGTAGTTCTCCACCGCGTGGTGGAACGTGAAGGTCTGGTCGCCGGTGACCTGGGCCGGGGGTGTCCAGGGACCGTGGGCGTTGACGCACTGGGGGGGAGTGCAACCGAAGGGTTGGCTGGGGCCGTCGCCGATGTCCACCTGCGCGCAATTGCCGGTGACCGAGTGATCCGGGTCGATCACCCGCACGGTGAACGTCACATCGCTCCCTGACGTCGATGCCGTCGCCGTCACCGTCAACGGCTGGTTCTGGGCAGGCTCGGGGGACCAGGAGAAGTCCCCGCACCGGGGGTCGGTGGAGTTCCGGCACACCGGTGGGGCGGTCGTCGTGTCCTGGGGCTGGACCTGTAGCGGCGCCGGCGCCGGCGGGGTGTTGGGCCCTTTGGCCGGCGGCGGCGGGGCGACGGTGGTGACGGGGGCGGCGGTCGTGTCCGGTGCCCCGGTGGTGGGGGGCCCGGTGGTGGTCGTGGTCTGGAACCGCGGTGAGGTCGTCGTGGTGACGGGGGCCCGGCTGGCCACCTCGAGCCGCTGAGGCGGGCCGCCTCGCCCGGTCAGGACCTGGGTCACCAGGGCGATCAGGGCGATGGTGGCCAGGCAGTAGAGGCTCACGTTGGCGCGCCACGCCCCCGGCAGCCCCCGCCACCACTCAGCGGCAGTCCTTCTTCGACCTGGCTCGCCCATCCGGCTCCTCAACGTGGAAGGTTCGGCCTCCGTGCCAAGCTGGGCCCATGGAGATCTGGCCCGGCCACCCTCATCCTCTCGGCGCGACCTGGGATGGAGAGGGTACCAATTTCGCTGTCTTCTCAGAGTCGGCCGACGCCGTGGAGCTGTGCCTGTTCGGTGGCGACCCGCCCACGCCCGGCCGCGCGCCGGACGGCGAGACCCGCATCCCCCTCACCGAGGTCACCGCCCACATCTGGCACGGGTACGTGCCCGGGGTGGGCCCGGGCCGCCAGTACGGGTTTCGCGTCCACGGGCCCTACGACCCGTCCCGGGGCCTGCGTTTCAACCCTCAGAAGCTGGTGATCGACCCCTACGCCCGGGCCATCGACGGTGAGCTCGACTGGGACGACGCCGTCTTCGGTTACAAGGTGGGCGGCGACGACGGGGTCGCCGACGACCGCGACTCGGCGGCCCACGTGCCCCTGTCGGTGGTGGCCGACTCCCAGTTCCCGTGGGGCGACGACCATCGCCCGGACACCCCGTGGCACGACACCGTCATCTACGAGACCCACGTCAAGGGGTTCACCGCCCGGCACCCGAAGGTGCCCGAGGCGCTGCGGGGCACCTACGCGGGCCTGGCCAGCCCCGCTGCCGTCGACCATCTGATCGGACTGGGCGTCACTGCCGTCGAGCTCCTCCCCGTCCACCACTTCGTGGCCGAGCACGGGTTGGTCGCCAACGGGCTCACCAACTACTGGGGCTACAACTCGCTCGGCTACTTCGCCCCCCACGCCGCCTATTCGGCTGCGGGCGGGAAGGGCCAGCAGGTGCGGGAGTTCAAGGCCATGGTCCGCACCATGCACACCGCGGGCATCGAGGTCATCCTCGACGTGGTCTACAACCACACCGCCGAGGGCAACCACATGGGACCCACCCTGGTGTTCCGCGGCCTCGACAACACCGCCTACTACCGCCTGGTCGACGGCGACGCCCGCCACTACATGGACTACACGGGCACCGGCAACACGTTGAACGCCCGTCACCCCGAGGTGCTGCGCCTGATCATGGACAGCCTCCGCTACTGGGTCACCGAGATGCATGTCGACGGGTTCCGCTTCGACCTGGCCTCGGCCCTGGCCCGGGGCTTCCATGCCGTCGACCGGCTGTCGGCCTTCTTCGACCTCATCCACCAGGACCCCGTGGTGTCGCAGGTCAAGCTCATCGCCGAGCCCTGGGACGTGGGCGAGGGCGGCTACCAGGTCGGCAACTTCCCGGTGCTGTGGACCGAGTGGAACGGCCGCTACCGCGACCAGGTGCGCGACTTCTGGCGGGGGGAGGCCTCCGGCGTGGCCGACCTCGGCTACCGCCTCACCGGCTCCAGCGACCTGTACCAGCACGACGGTCGGCGGCCCCACGCGTCGATCAACTTCGTGACCGCCCACGACGGGTTCACCCTCGCCGACCTGGTGTCCTACAACGGCAAGCACAACGAGGCCAACGGCGAGAACAACCACGACGGCACCGACGACAACCGGTCGTGGAACTGCGGCGTCGAGGGCCCCACCGACGACCCGGAGATCACCGAGTTGCGCCGCCGCCAGCAACGCAACTTCCTCGCCACCCTCCTGCTCTCCCAGGGCGTCCCCATGCTGCTCGGGGGCGACGAGATGGGCCGGACGCAGCGGGGGAACAACAACGGGTACTGTCAGGACAACGAGCTGTCCTGGCACGACTGGGACCTGTCCGACGCCGACGCCGACCTGCTCGACTTCACGTCCCACCTCATCGCCCTGCGCCGCTCGCACCCGGTGTTCCATCGCCGGCTCTTCTTCCAGGGGCGGCCCATCCACGGGTCAGGCCTGGCCGACATCGGCTGGTTCGGCCCCGACGGCGAGGAGATGACTGCCGAGGAATGGACGTCGGGGCGGGTCCAGGCCATCGGCATGTTCCTCAACGGCGACCAGATCGGCGAGCCCGGGCCCCGGGGTGAGCCCACCGTCGACGAGAGCTTCCTCGTGCTGCTCAACGGCCCCGAGCCGGTCCGGTTCAAGATGCCCGACACCAAATGGGCCCAGTCCCTCGAGCTGGTCTTCGACACCGCCATCGGCTACGTCCGTCCCGCCGGCAGCACCGAGGGCGTCACCTTCGGGTCCAGCGACGAGATCTGGCTCGAGGGACGGTCCCTGGTCGTGCTGCGCAAGATGACCTGACCGGGTGCTTGACCTGGCCCCAAGGGCCGGGTCGTAGCCTTGTTCTGCAGGCACACCGGATGGTGTGTCGCGTACACGCAAAACGCGCGAGGAACAAGGGAGACACGAAGATGGCCACGTACCTCATGTTCATGAAGTGGACCGACCAGGGCGCCTCCGACATCATCGACGCCAAGAAGGGTCGGGATGCCGGCAAGAAGGCCGCCGAAGCGGTCGGCGTGACCTGGAAGCGGTCCTACCTGGTGATGGGCGAGTACGACGTCATCGTCGTGGTCGAGGCTCCCGACGAGGAGACCATCGCCAAGTTCGCCCTCCTGGGCCAGATGTCGGGCGCCGTCAACATCAAGACCGTCCGGGCCTTCACCGAGAGCGAGGCCGACGACCTGGTGGGGTCCCTTTCCGGGCTGACCGGGGTGCTCGCCTGAGGCGGTGATGCACGCCGCAGGGTGACCAGATGGTGGGGCTCAGCCGGGCCGGCCGACTCCGACGATGCCGTCGCGCACAGGCACGACTCGCACGTTGAGGCCGGTGTGGGGGGCCTCGACCATCTGGCCGCCCCCGACGTACATGGCGTCGTGACCGATGCCGCTCACGCTGGCGCCGAAGAAGATGATGTCGCCCGGCTGCATGGCCGACACCGGTACCCGGGTCGTCTCGAAGTACTGGCTCTGGGCTGAGTGCGACAGGGAGACGCCCGCCTTCGCCCACGACCACATCATGAGCCCCGAGCAGTCGAACGAGTCGGGGCCGGCGCCGCCGTAGACGTAGGGCTTGCCCACCTCGGCTTCGGCCGCGGCCACGGCCGTGCCCGCTCCACCTGAAGGCGGCGGGGGCGGAATGGCAGCCTGGGGGCCCGGGGCGACGGCCGCCGGTGCGGGGCCGTTGGTGCGGGCGGCACCCGGGGAGGCGGCCTGGGGGCCGGCTGCCTGGGAGGGTCCCCCGGTGAGGGCCACCGAGGCGCCCACCTGCAGGCCGGCGGGAGCGCGGGCGGCCTCGGCGGCCAGGCGCTCGGCCTGGGCGGAGGCCACCAGCTGGGTCAGCTCGCCGTTGACCTGCCCGAGGAGGTTGCGTTGGCCGGCCTCGGCGTCGGCTGCCTTGCGCCTGGCGGCATCGGCTGCCGCAGCGGCGTCGGCCGAGACCTTCTCCTCGTCGTTCAGGCGGGCCTGGGCGGCGGTGAAGTCCTCACGGGCGGCCCTGACCTGGCCCATGACATCGCGCTGGTCCGACGCGGTGAAGCGCAGGTACTGGGTGCGCAGGACGAGGTCACCCTGGTCGCTGTGGGCCAGGTGGGCGAAGAAGCTGGTCGACCCGCCGGTGACGTAGGACTGAATGGCGACCTGGGCCAGCAGGCTCTTGGCCGCCTGCATGCGCCCGTCGGCCTGGGCCAGGTCGCTCTGGACCTTGGCCAGCGAGCCCTGCACCTGGGCGACTTTGAGCTGGGCCCGGTTGAAGGTCTCGGCCGCCATGCTGACCTGGTTGCCCTGGGCATCGAGGTCCTTGGCGATCCGTGCCGCTTCGGCCTTCTTGTCGGCGATCTGGTCACCCGAGGCCGGAGACACCACAGCCATCGGGAGGACCAATGCGAGCCCGACGAGGACGACGAGCCGCCGTACGTGCAGGGGGAGGATAAGTCTCACTGCCTTCCGGGGATCTCGGTTGTGGCGGGGCTGCGACGAGGGAGACGAATGATCGTGACTCGACATGAACGTGCAGCGCTGAAGCGGTGTGCGGACTGGAGTTGCAGCTGTGACGGGTGCGGCGGGTGACAGTTGCAGCTGGTAGGCACCACCGAGACGTCCCGCCCCGACGGCCGGCAGAACACTAATGCCGGGCGCGCGCGCATGCAAGGCCATCCGGGACCATGCCACGGGGGTGGAGCCGGGGGCCGGGGCTCGCGCTACGGTCCGCGGGCTCGGCTGCATACCTACCCACAGGCCCCGAGGTGGAACATGAGCGCTGGCGACTACCGCACCGAGCACGACTCGATGGGCGAGGTCCAGGTGCCGGTGGCAGCCCGCTGGGGGGCCCAGACCCAGCGGGCGGTCGACAACTTCCCGGTCTCGGGCCTGCGCCTGAGCCGGGAGCTGATCTGGGCTCTGGGGACGGTCAAGGCTGCCGCCGCTGCCGCCAACGTCGAGCTGGGGGTGCTGGACGACGATCTGGGCTCAGCCGTGGGCGAGGCCGCGACCGAGGTGGCGGCGGGCAGGTGGGACGACCACTTTCCCGTGGACGTCTTCCAGACGGGGTCGGGCACGTCGTCGAACATGAACGCCAACGAGGTCGTCGCCGCCCTCGCCGCCCGGCGCCTCGGCCGCCCGGTGCACCCCAACGACCACGTCAACGCCTCGCAGTCGTCCAATGACGTGTTCCCCACGTCCGTCCACCTGGCTGCCGTGGACGGCGTGCAGAACACCCTGGTGCCCGCCCTCGAGCACCTGGCCGGAGCACTGGGGTCAAAGGCCGAGCAGCTGGCCGGCGTGGTCAAGGCCGGTCGCACCCACCTCATGGACGCCACGCCCGTCACCCTGGGTCAGGAGCTCGGGGGCTACCGCACCGCGGTGGTGCACGGCTGCGCGCGCCTGCGATCGTGCCTGCCCCGACTGGGCGAGCTGGCCATCGGCGGCACGGCGGTGGGCACGGGCATCAACACCCCGCCCGGGTTCGCCTCGCTCGTCGTCGACCACCTGGTGGCCGGCACCGGGTTGGAGGTGCGCGAGGCGGGTGACCACTTCGAGGCCCAAGGTGGGCGCGACGCCCTGGTGGAGGCGTCGGGGGCGGCGCGCACGGTTGCCATTTCGCTCCAGCGCATCGCCAACGACCTGCGTCTCATGGCCAGCGGCCCCCGAGCCGGGCTGGGCGAGATCCATCTGCCCGACCTCCAACCCGGCAGCTCGATCATGCCCGGCAAGGTCAACCCGGTGATCTGCGAGGCGGTGGTGCAGGTGGTGGCCAGGGTCGTGGGCAACGACGCCACGGTGGCGTGGGGGGGCGCGTCCGGCGCCTTCGAGCTGAACACGGCCGTCCCGGTGATGGCCCACGCCCTGCTCGAGTCGCTCCAGCTCCTGGCCTCGGCGTCGAGGCTCCTCGCCGATCGGTGCGTGGCCGGCATCGAGGCCGACGTGGAGCGCTGCCGCGACTACGCGGAGTCCTCACCCGCCATCGCCACCGCCCTCAATCCCTACATCGGCTACGAGCGGGCGGTGGAGGTGGCCAGGATCGCCCTGGCCGAGGGCAAGACCCTGAGCCAGGTGGTCGTCGAGCGGGGCTGGCTGGACGGCACCGAGGCCGCCCGGGTGCTCGACGTGGACGCCATGACCCGGGGCGGCATCGTCGGCCAGGAGTAGTCGGCGCGCCAGGCAGCGGGATCGCCGACGGGGTAGGGCCCCCGTCGGCAGCGGCGGGCGAGGTGCGAAGCACCCGGGTGCCCGCCGCCAAGGGCATCGTTCTCCACAGGATGGGGCCGGTTGTGCCCAGCATTTCCCTTCTTGTGCTCCACAGGACGCGGGGCCGAAGGTGGGGGCAGCAGAAATGCGGATCGGGGGGTGCCCGTGGTGGTCGACGGAACGATGCTGGCGGCCGAGTTGCGCCGCCGCCGTGCGAGGCCCCGGTCACTGGCCGCTTCGATCGCCGACGTGAGCCGATCGACGTGGGTCCTCGGCGACCTGCGCAATGCCCCGACCTCGTTGCTGGTGCTGGCCGCCCTCTCGCTCGCCCAGCGTCCCAGTGCCGGCAGGGTCAACGACGGCTGAGCCCGTGGTCTCCTAGGTCTGGGGGAGGGGAGCGCCGGCGAAGGGCCCGGGATCGGTGGGCAGCGGGATCGACGGGCGGCTCCACCGCACGATCCGGGACAGCTCGGCGGTCAGCCGGCGCCAGTCGGCCGGGTCCCAACCTTCCACCGAGTTCACGACGGTGCCGTCCATGCCCACGTGGACGATGGCAGGCAGCGAGGTCAACCCGAAGCCCTTGATGGCGGCCAGGTCGGGATCGGCGAACGTCAAGATGTCGCTCGACCACCGGCCCAGGAACCGGCGCGTCTCAGCCGGCGTCCCCGCCACCAGCCAAGCCACCCGGCAGTCGGCCTGTTCGTAGGCGGTCAGGACCCGTCCGGCCGTCGGCACGATCCACGAGCTGCGGTCGTTGCGGGGGTCGACGGCGACGAACAGCAGGTGGAAGGTCGTCAACCACTGGCGCACCGACCGGGCGCGCCCGTTGATCGACGACAGCATGAGGTCGGGCGACGGATTTGTTGCCACGGCCGGGCAACGTAGCTCAGGTAAGTTCGCGCGGGCGAAGCGGCGGTCTGGCGACCGAGGAGACGACGTGGGAACCAACACCGGTGCATACAAGTTCGTCGAGGTCCTGCACATCCTCGCCGTGGTCGTCGGGTTCGGCGGCATCTTCCTGGGCGGCGTGATCGGGGCCAAGGCCAAGTCCCGGGGGGGACCCGGGGGACAGGCGGCGGCCGACGTCGCCTTCGACGTCACCGAGCACTGGTCGCAGTGGTTCATCTACGCCGTGCCCGTGCTCGGAATCCTCCTGGTCGTCATGTCCGACGACGCCTGGAAGTTCAGCGATCCGTGGATCTCGATCTCGTTCCTGCTCTACATCGTGTTCGTGGGCCTGTTGCACGGCCTGCACCTGCCCAACGTCCGGCGCATGAACGAGCTGATCGCCGGGGGCAGCGGCAACGATGTGGCCGAGCTCGATGCCAGGGCCAACAAGGCGGGCCTGGTGGGGGGGGCGCTGAACCTCATCTGGGTGGTGGTGCTGTTCCTCATGGTCTTCAGACCGGGCGCCTGAGCCCGGTCCCGCCTGCTGTCAGCCATGCACCCCATGGAGCGGTTGCGGATGGTGGCCCGATCCGAGGGAGACGACCCCGGGCTGCTGGCTCAGGAGGCGGCGTCGGTGCTGGCCGACTGTGCCGGCGACCCCGCCGCCCTGGTCACCGCCTGCCGGCGCCTGGTCGACCACCAGGCCACGTCGGGGCCCGTCTGGTGGCTCGCGGCTCGGGTGCTGGCCGCCGCCGATCCCGTCGACGAGGCGTGGCAGGCGGCCGCCGAGCTGGCCGAGGACGCCACGGCAGGCGCCCTCGCCTACCACCTGCCCGCCGACCTGCGCGTGGTGGTGGTGGGATGGCCCGACCAGGCGGCGGTCGCCCTGGCCCGCCGGGGGGACTGCGAGGTGCTCGTGGTCGACGCCATCGGCACCGGGGGCGGTCTGGCCACGCGGCTGCGAAGGGCCGGCACCGATGCCGTCGCCGTCGACCAGTCGGGTCTGGGCGCGGCGGTCACGGCCAGCGCCATGGTGCTCCTCGAGGCCCGAGCGGTCGGGCCCGACGGGTTTCTCGCCGCCGCCGGGTCGTTGGCGGCGGCCGCCGTGGCCCGCCACGCCGGCGTGCCCGTCTGGGTGGTCGCAGGCGTCGGGCGCGTGCTGCCCCAGGGCCTGTGGAAGGCAATGCTCGACCGCCTGGAGGGCGCCGCCGAGCCGTGGGATCGAGCC
The DNA here is from genome assembly GCA_039649175.1 of Acidimicrobiaceae bacterium. Classification (GTDB taxonomy): domain Bacteria; phylum Actinomycetota; class Acidimicrobiia; order Acidimicrobiales; family AC-14; genus DATAQC01. The sequence goes on along the minus strand of JBBWZS010000197.1, from coordinate 13,048 downwards.
GACGATATCGTCGCCCTCGCCCTGGCCGACCGGCTGGTGGGCCCGGACGGCCCTCAGTCACCGGGTGAGGTCGCCGGGCGGCCGACCTGCCCGACCGTCGCCGACCTGACCCGCACCTCACCGTCGTTCCACGCCGGCCCCTAGAGCCACCCTCAGCCCGCCGGCGCTCCCGACGGTCCTGCACAGGGATCGGGGTCGTCACCGAGCCCGGCCAGGATGGCCTCGGAGATGTCGGCCAGGGCATCGAGCTGGTCGGGCGTGAGCGAGTCGACGAACCAACGGCGCACGTGTCCGACGTGACGGGGAGCGGCTGCCTCGATGGCCTCCCGTCCCGCGCCCGTCAGCGCCACATAGGCGCCGCGACTGTCGGTCGGGCACGACTCGCGGCGCACCAGGTCGCGTTCTTCCATGCGGGTGATGTGGTGCGAGAGCCGGCTCTTCTCCCAGCCCGTCGCCCGTCCGAGCAGGAAGGCCCGCAGGCGGCCACCGGGGGCTTCCGACAGGTTCACCAGCACCTCGTAGTCCGCGCCGGACAATCCCGTCTCCTGATAGAGCTGGCGTGCGACCCGCCCGTTGAGGCGGCGTTGCATGGTGAGCAGGGAGCGCCACGCCCGTTGTTCACGGTCGGTGAGCCACGGCGAGGGTTTCATGTGTCCATCCTAGGGGAATAGTTGACACATCACCCCGGTTCTTCTATACAGTTGACACATCAACCATTGGAGGCCACGATGACCGACACTTCCACTCAGACCACCATCCCCGGCTACATCAGCGGCAGGTGGACGATCGATCCGGTGCACTCCGAGGTCGGGTTCACCGTGCGTCACATGATGGTGAGCAAGGTGCGCGGGAAGTTCACCGACTTCAGCGGCGAGATCGTGACCGGCGACAACCCGCTGGACTCCAGCCTGACCGCCGAGGTCGACCTCAGCTCCATCGACACCGGCAATGCCGACCGTGACAACCACATCCGCTCCGCCGACTTCTTCGACGTCGACGCCAACAAGACCATGACCTACCGCTCCACCGGCGTACGCGCCGAGGGCGACGGTTATGTCCTCGACGGTGAGCTCACCCTCAAGGGCGTGACCAGGCAGGTCCCGTTGCGACTGGAGATCGGTGGCTTCGGCCCCGACGCCTACGGTGGGACCCGCGCCGGCTTCAGCGCCACCGGGGAGATCAAGCGCAGCGATTTCGGCGTCAACTTCAACGCCGCCCTCGACACCGGCGGCGCTGTGGTGAGCGACAAGGTCAACCTTCACCTCGAGATCGAGGCGGTGCTCGACACCGCCAGCTGATGGCGGGGTGTCCGTTCCGGCCCGGCGGCACCCTCGGTGTCGCCGGTTCCCGGCCCGGCGGGGATGGGTAGGTGGCCGGCATGGGAGAAATGGTGGAGTTCGCGAGCAACGGTTCGACGGCGGGGGGGTACCTGGCGTCCGCCCCGGGCGGCGCCGGCCTCGGCGTGCTGGTGATCCAGGAGTGGTGGGGCCTCGTCCCCCACATCATCGACGTGTGCGACCGCTTCGCGGCCGAGGGCTTCACCGCGCTGGCGCCCGACCTGTACCACGGCAAGAAAGTGCCCAACGCCGAGCCCGACGAGGCCCAGAAGTCGGCGATGGGCCTCGATTCCGAACGGGCCGCCCGCGACATGGGCGGCGCCGTCGACTACCTGGGGGCCCATCCTGCGGTGCGGGGCCAGGGCCTCGGCGTGGTCGGGTTCTGCATGGGGGGCGGCCTGGCCCTGTGGCTGGCCACCCTGCGCCCCGACGCCATCCGGGCGGCGGTGCCCTTCTACGGCGTCCCGAGGGGCGACGAACCCGACTGGTCGAAGCTGGAGGGCGCCGTCGAGGGCCACTACGCGGAGAACGACGAGTTGGCCGGCTACGAGGTGGCCCGCAAGCTGGAGACCAGCCTCACCGACCTGGGTAAAGAGGTCCGCATCTTCCTGTACCCCAACACCGGGCACGCCTTCTTCAACGACACCCGTCCCGAGGCCTACGACGAAGAGGCCGCCCGCCAGGCGTGGGTCCGCACCCTGGAGTTCCTCAGGGCCAAGCTGGGCTGACGACACCTCTCCCCGGTCCGGACCATGCACGGGGCTGGCCGCCGACCCCTAGTTCCCGTTGATGCTCCAGTGCCACGGTTCGCTGGGCAGGTTGAAGAACCCGTAGCGGGAGGCGTTGGCGGACAGCCAGGCGAAGGCGGGGCTGCTGCGGGTGAGGAGGCTCCCCCCGGAGGTGAAGTCGATGGCCAGGCCCTGTTCGTGCAGGGATGAACCGGGGCGGGCGGTGGGCACCCGACAGGAGCTGGCCGGGGCGTTGTAGATGTCGGGACAGCCGTTGGTCTGGCGCAGCGCCACCTGGGACGACGAGTCGCGGTAGCCCGACCCTCCGAGCGAGATGCCGTCGGCCTGGGCGGCGCTGAGCAGCGCCTGGAGCTGGCCGGCGATCGAGGAGGCGACGGTGATCCCGCCCACCGTGGTGAGACCGCCGCCGCTCGGTACCGCGACGGGCCCTCCGCCACCACCCGAGGGAGGCTCGGGGGCCCGGGTGACGACCCTGGCCTGGGCCTGGGCCGCCGCCGCTGCTTTGACCTGGGCGGCCAGGGCCGCCTGGCGGGCGGCGATCTGGTCGGACAACTGGACGTCGACGGCTGACAGCGCCGCCGACTCGGCCAGGCCCGACTCGATGCGAGCCTCCACCTGGGTGGCCACCTGGCGCTGCTGGCCGGCGGCCTGACTCAGGCCGGCGAGGCGCTGCTCCACCTCGGCCCGCTTGGCGCGTGCTGTGCGCTGGGCCGCCTCGGCCGCCTTGCGTTGGTCCTCGAGATCGGCCTTTGCCGCCTTGAGCTGGCGGGTGACGTCTGCCCCGTGGTTGGCGCTGATGTCCAGGAACTCGCGCCGCATGGTGGCGTCGCTGAGGGACTGCGACTTCAACAAGGTGATGAGGGAGCCCTTGAGCGGGCTCATGTAGGACTCGACGGCGATCCCCGCCATCTGCGCCTTGATGGCGGCCAGCTCGGCAGCCTTGCGTCGCTCGGCCTCGACCGACTCGGCCAGCTGAGTATCGGCCACCGCCGATGCCTGCTGGGCAGTGGCCACCACCGCCTGCTGGGCCCCGAGGTTGGCGTCGAGGTCGGTCAGGGCCTTCTGCACGTCGGTGTCCGACGCCCGCAGCACGTCGATCTTGGCCGCCACCGCCGCCCGGTCCTTGCGGACCTGGTCACGACGGGTGGCGGGATCGTCGTTGGATGCGGCGCCGGCCATTGTGGGTAGGAAGACGGCGATGGCTGCGACCGCCGCCGTCAGGGCGCGCGCGAACCGTCCGCGAGGTATCGCGGAACGGCGCGCTCTCGGGCGTAGAGTCGGCATGGGCATGTCAGGAAAGGCGCGACCATCGAGAAGGTCGGGTCACTGAGCACCCAGACACTACAGACCGCGCCACCCGGATCCAACCCCCGGCCGGATCGAAAAGTCACCGGCGGGGATGGGCAAGCGACGAAGACGGTGATCACGTGACGTCGCAGGCGGTGAAGGTCCGGCGGGTGCAGGTGGGCGTGGGCATGGCTGCCGCAGTCCTCGCGGCAGCCATCTTCACCGTGGGCGCGGCGGCTGACCGGCGTTCTCCCGACACGTCGACCACCACCGGCGGCGTCACCACCACCCTCGCATCCGGCGCCGGCGGCGTCGTCCCCGGTGGGGCGGCACCGGCGCCCGGACCGCCGTCGGCGACGACGAGGATGACGCCGGGGCGGGTGATCACCGGGGCCATCAGCCCGAAGTCGGTGGCGGCGTCGGGTGAAGGTCATGTCTTCGCCCAGAACATGATGTACACCCACAGCGTCACGGTCTATGACGCCGGCGGCCAACTGACCAAGACCATCGGCGACGCCGTCGACCTCTCCGGGGTCGGCCTCCCCGGCCACCCCGGCGTGGTCAAGGGCGCGCCGGTGGAGACGGCCTTCTCACCCGACCGGCGCTTTGCCTACGTCTCCAACTACTCGATGTTCGGCCCGGGGTTCGCCAGGCCTGGTGACGACGTGTGCAAGCCCGGACGTTTCGACAACAGCTACGTGTACCGGGTCGACGTCGCCACCATGGCCATCGACGCCGTGTACCCGGTGGGGTCGGTGCCCAAGTTCGTGGCCGTGACCCCCGACAACCGTTACCTGCTGGTGACCAACTGGTGCTCCTACGACCTGAGCGTCCTCGACACCGCCACGGGCGCGACCGTCAAGCGGATCCCGCTCGGCCCCTACCCACGGGGCATCGTCGTCGACCCGACCTCGACCACCGCGTACGTGGCGGTGATGGGCACGACCAGCATCGCCAGGATCCGCCTGTCGGATCTCTCGACCACCTGGATCCGCGGCATCGGGGCCGGGCCCCGGCACCTGGTGATCGACCCCGCCGGTGCCTGGCTCTACGTCACGCTCAACGGTGGGGACCAGGTGGCCAAGGTCGACCTGGCCAGCGGCAAGGTCGTCGCCCGGCGCACCACCGGCAACGCGCCCCGGAGCATGACGATCGCCCCCGACGGTCAATCGCTGTACGTGGTGAACTACGACTCGGACACCGTGACCAAGCTGCGGGCCGCCGACATGGCCGTCCTGCAGACCCTGCCCACCAAGGTGAATCCCATCGGGATCACCTACGAGCCGGTCTCGCGCACGGTCTGGGTCGCCTGCTACTCGGGGTCGATCATGATCTTCAAAGACGGTTGAGTGGCGCCACTGGGGGGTTCGGGAACCCGATCGGCGGGCACCCGGTAAAATCGGACAATGTCCACCACCTCGCCCTTGCCGTCGGAGTCGGACGTCATGGCCATGCTCCGGGGCGTCGTCGATCCCGAACTGGGCTCTGACATCGTCGACCTGGGCATGGTGGAGGAGGTCTCGGTGGGCGACGACGGCCTCGTCACCGTCACCGTCGCCCTCACCATCTCGGGGTGCCCGCTGCGGGTGCAGATCCGCGACGACGTGCAGTCCAAGGTGCGCGCCCTGCCCGGGGTCAGCGACGTGACGGTGCGCTTCGGTGAGATGAACCAGGCCCAGCGCAGCCAGGTGATGCAGCGGGCCCGGCGTTCGGCGGCCGACAACTCCCCCGAGACCGAGGTCCCGCTGAACGCCCGGGTCATCGCCGTGGCCAGCGGCAAGGGGGGCGTAGGCAAGAGCAGCGTCACCGTCAACCTGGCGTCGGCGCTGGCCGCCCAGGGGTTCACCGTGGGGGTGCTCGACGCCGACATCTGGGGTTTCAGCGTGCCCCGGATGCTGGGCATCTCCGGGCGCCTGGGCGCGGCCGACGACCGTCTCATCCGACCCCACGAGATCCCGGTGGGCACGGGCCTGCTCAAAGTGGTGAGCATGGGCCTGCTGGTCGACGACGAGGACACCGCCATCATGTGGCGGGGCCTGATGCTGGCCAAGGCCCTCGAGGAGTTCCTGGTGAAGGTGGCCTGGGGCACCCTCGACTACCTGTTGCTCGACATGCCCCCGGGCACCGGCGACATCCAGATGGCCCTGGGGCGCATCCTGCCCCGCACCGAGATGCTGGTGGTGACCACCCCGACCCGGGCGGCCCAGAAGGTGGCGGCACGGGTGGCCGACATGGCCAGGCGCTCCTACCTCAAGGTGATGGGCGTGGTCGAGAACATGAGCGTGTTCACCTGCGACCACGGCGAGGAGTACGCCCTGTTCGGCGCGGGAGGTGGCGCCGCCCTGGCCGCCGATCTCGGCGTGCCCCTGCTGGCCAGCATTCCCCTGGAGCCGGCGGTGAGTGCCGCCAACGACGAGGGCCGGCCCTTGTCGGTGGCCGCCCCCGACAGCGGGGCGGGAGCGGCGTTCGCGGCGGCGGCCGAGCGCATCGCCACCGAGCTGCTCCCACCCATCGACATGACCGGCTGCACGGCGAGGGTGCTGACGGCGGTGGAAGCGGCCCTGGGCGCCAAGGCCTGAGCCTGGGCGGGTGGGCTGACGCTCAGCGACGGCGGCGCTGGTTGCGCACCACGACCCGGTGCACGGCCCCGGCCCGGACGGCGGAACGGACGGGCGGCACGAGGAGGAGCAGGCCGAAGAAGTCGGTCACGAAACCGGGGGTGAGCAGGAGGGCGCCGGCCAACAGGATGAGGACGCCGTCGGCCAACTCGCGGCCCGGCACCCGTCCGGCGTCCATCTGCTGGCGGAAGCGACGGAGCACGCCGAGACCCTCGCGCTTGACCAGCCACGCCCCCCCGAAGCTGACGAGCAGCAGCAGGCCGATGGCGTTCCAGGTCCCGATCACGTGGCCTACCTGGATGAGGACGGCCAGCTCGACGACGGGCACGACCAGAAAGACCACGAACAGCACTGCCAACACCCGCCCACGATACCGGCGGTACCCTCGTTGGCCATGCCCACCCCTGCGGATCCGGGCGACGAGCCCCCCGTCGAGGTGGTCGTCCTGGTCGACGGCCGGGCCGGGACCGTGCCAGGCAAGGCGCCCCTTCGCCGGCGGGGAGCCAGCCGGCCGGCGCCGGTGACGGGCGGTGGTCCACCGTCGTCGGTGACCGGTGGGAGCCCGGCCGGCGACACCCCCGACGTCGAGTTCGTCGCCCCCCCACCGCCGCCCCCGCCACCCGCCCCGCCCCGAACCCGGCCGCCGGCCCGGCCCCGGCGCCGGCTTGGCGGCGTGAAACTGAGCAGCCACGTCCGGGTGCCGGGCACGATCGGCCTGGTGGTCATCGTGCTGGCCCTGGCCCTGGGCACCGGGTTCGTGGGTGCCTACGTCTGGGCCAGGAACGACGCCCACAACATCCGCTCGACGCCGCTGACGCCCACGACGTTGAGACGGACCGATGCCCCGGTCGAGACCGAGGTGACCACCACCACCAAGCCCGACCTGTCCGCCGATGCCATCGCCGAGAAGGTGGGGCCGTCGGTGTGGAGCGTGCACACCTTCAACAGCGCCGGCCAGCCCGTGCAGGGCTCGGCCTGGTTGACCCGTTCGGCAGGGGGCCAGAGCCTGCTCATAACGTCGCTGGCCGTCGTGGAGGCGTCCACCCATCAGCCGGCGCCCGACATCGTCGTGTCCGGGGGCGGCTTCGAGGGCAAGGCCCAGCTGTGGACCTGGGACGACACCCACGACCTGGCGCTGCTCGTGGCGGGGGGGACGGCGAAGCCTGCGCTGCCGTGGGTCAGCGACCCGGCCGGCGTCCAGGTGGGCGCCAAGGTGTTCGTGGTCGGCGGCGACGCCAAGCTGAAGCCCGGGGTCATCTCCGCCGTGTCCGATCAGACCGTGCAGCACAACGTGTTCGTCGACGACAACCTGCGGGGCGGCGCCGTCGTCAACGTCAAGGGTGAGGTGATCGCGGTGTCGTCGGCGGCCTACACGGCGGGGGGCCAGCCCACCGACACGGCCTTCTTCGGCGTGCCCGTCCGGCTGTCGTGCGCCGCCGTGCTCAGTTGCAGCGGCGCCTTCGCCGGCCCCACCACCGACGCGGGCGCCCCGCCCTCGTCGACGGCGACCTCCACGACCGCCCCCTGAGCCCCGGAGGCCCCGGGGCCGTGCTCGCGCCGACGATTACCGGGGGCGCTCCTTGATCGTCGTGGGTGTCGTCGTCGGGAACGACGGCAGGGTGATGGGCGGGAGAAGGGTGGGCACGGTCCGGTCCGGTGCGGACGTGGGCACCGTGGTCGTCGGCGCCGGCGTGATGGGCGGGCCGACCACCATGAACGGACCGGTGACGGGGTCGGGGGGCACCCGTTGGGCCCCTGGCCCCAGCCCGCCGTTCGGGTCGCTGGGCAGCGGGCCGGGGGCGGGAAAGTCGGGCGTGTCCACGTTCTCGAGGGCCTTGATCATGAAGTTGTGCCACGTCTGGGCGGGAATGGTGCCGCCGTAGACCCGCGGCACCCCCTTGATGCCCTCGAGAGGGCGGCGGCTGTCGGCGTAACCCATCCACACCGACGTGGACAGGGCCTGGGTGTAACCCACGAACCAGGCGTCGCCGAAGCTCTCGGTCGTGCCCGTCTTGCCGGCGGTGGCGTCGGGGCGGCCGATGGCGGCGGCGGTGCCGGTGCCCCCTGTCACCACGCCTTTGAGGACGTCGTTCACGTTGTCGGCCACCGCCTGGTCGAGGACCCGCTTGCCCTTGTGGGTGGTGTTGTCCTCGAGCACCTTGCCGCCGGCGTCGAGCACCCGCACCAGCGGGGTGGCCACCTGGCGCACGCCCCGGTTGGCGAACACCGACGAGGCGGCGGCCATGTCGAGCGGGGAGACCTCGTAGGCGCCCAGGGTGAGGCTGGCCCCGTAGGGCTCGCCGCTGGGCTGCTTGCCGTCCGGGTTCACGGTGGTGATCCCCATGCGGCTGGCCATCTCGGCGGTCTTCTGGATGCCCACGTCGTTGATCAGCTGGGCGAAGACGGTGTTCACCGATTCGGCGGTGGCTTCCCGCAGGGTGATGGCCCCGAAGCCCCCCGTCTCGGCGTTGTGGACGGTGCAGCCGTCGCCCGAGCAGTGGGGGTAGGTGTAGGTCGACGGGCCCGAGTAGACCCGGCCCGGCCCGATGCCCTCCTCGAAGGCCTTGGCCAGGGTGAAGGGCTTGAACGCCGACCCGGCCTGGCGTCCGGTCCCGCCGCCGGCCACGCAGATGGGGTTGTCCGAGGGTGGCGCGCTGGTGGTCGGCGGGCAGTCGCCCAGGGCCAGATTGACCTGGGAGGCGGAGAAGTCCCGCCCTCCGACCATGGCCTTCACGAGCCCAGTGGCGGGCTCGACGGTCACCATGGCCATCTCCAGCGGCGGCTTCGTCCCGCTGAGGGCGCCGGACACCGAGGCCTCGGCCTCGGCTTGGAGCGTGGGGTCGAGAGCCGTCTCCACCCGCAGGCCACCCCGGTACACCAGGTCTTCGCCGTAGCGGGCCACCAGGTAGCGGCGCACGTAGTCGACGTAGAAGGGCACGGTCGGGGACTGGTACTCCGGGGGGTGGATGACGGTGGCCGGCCCTCCGGGCGCCGCACGGCCGGCGCCGATGGCCACGACGCGCTGGGCCATGGCGTCGGTGAACTGGGCGTCGGAGATGCGGTGCTGATCGTGCATCTTGGTCAGCACCCCCTCACGGTCGGCCTCGGCCCGGGCGGTGGCGCTGCGGGGCTCGTCGGTGGACGGCGACCGGATGAGGCCGGCCAGCAACGCCGCCTCCGACAAGGTGAGGTCCTGCACGGGCTTCTTGAAGTACGACTCGGCCGCCGCGCCGACGCCGTAGGCACCGCCCCCGAGGTAGATGTTCTGGAGGTAGCGGTAGAGGATCTCGTCCTTGGTGAGCTTCTTGTCGAGGCGGGTGGCCAGCACCGCCTCCCGGAGCTTGCGGGCGAAGGTGCGCTCGCCGCCGGTGAAGGCGTTCTTCACGTACTGCTGGGTGATGGTGGAGCCGCCCTGCACGGTCTTGCCACCGGTGAGGTTGGCCCACAGGGCCCGCATGCCGGCCTTGAGGTCGACGCCTCCGTGGGAGTAGAAGCGCTGGTCCTCCTGGGCGACGACGGCCTGCTTGAGGACCTCGGGGATGTCGGTGATCTTCACCGGGATGTTGGTGTCGAACTGGCGGAGGACCCCGATCTCGCTCCCCTTGGCGTCGTAGATGTGGGTGACCTGCGAGCCGGCGGACGACTTCGGGGTGGGAAGGGGCGGGGTGGGGAGAGGCAGGAACAGCAACGAGCCCAGGGCGCTGCCGGCGGTGACGACGGGCGCGATCACCGCGGCGACGACGAACACGGTGACGGCCTGGGCCAGCCGTCTGGGCGAGGACGCCATGACCGCCAGCATGGCACTCCCGTTTCAGGGGCCGCGAGCGGTCCCGACCGACCAGTGTGCCGGCGGACCGTATCCTCGGACTGTGCGGCCGCCCTCCGTCGATGCCATCGCCCGTGACCTGGGCGACCTGGACCTGCCCCACCCCCTGCTGGTCGACGCCGCCCGGGCCGCCATCGCCGCGGGCGACCCCGGCTCGGCGCGCCGGCGGGCCGAGGCAGTGGCCACCGCCCTGCTGCGCCCGGTGGTCAACGCCACCGGTGTGCTGTTGCACACCAATCTGGGCCGGGCGCCGCTCGCCGCTCCCAGCGCCGCTGTCGGTAGCGGGGCGCGCTTTTCCAACCTCGAGTTCGACCTGAGCCAAGGCCGGCGGGGGTCGCGCTCCACCCACGCGGCGTCGTTGCTGGCCCGGTTGACGGGCGCCGAGGCGGCATTGGTGGTCAACAACAACGCCGCCGCCGTGGTGCTGGTGCTGGCCGCACTCGCCCGGGGCCGGTCGGTGCTGGTGTCCCGGGGCGAGCTGGTCGAGATCGGGGGCGGGTTCCGGGTGCCCGACGTGATGGCCCAGTCGGGCTGTCGCCTGGTCGAGGTGGGAACGACGAACCGCACCCGCCTGGGTGACTACCGGTCCGCCCTCGACGACGGCACCGCCCTCGTCCTCAAGGTGCACCAGTCGAACTACCGGATCGTGGGGTTCACCGAGGAGGTCGGGGTGGAGGCGCTGTCCGGCCTGGCCGTACCGGTGGTCGCCGACATCGGCTCGGGCCTGCTCGACGCCACCACCCCGTGGCTGGCCGGGCCACCGCCGGCGTGGTTGGCGGGCGAGCCTGCCGCCCGCCAGACGCTGGCCGCCGGTGCCGGGCTGGTGACCTTCTCGGGCGACAAGCTCCTGGGTGGCCCCCAGGCCGGCATCATCGCCGGACGGGCCGATCTGGTGGCCGCCTGCGCCCGCCACCCGCTCAACCGGGCGTTCCGCCCGGGGAGCCTGGTGCTGGGCGCGCTGCAGGACACGGCCCTCGCCTACCTGCGGCGCGACGGCCAGGCGATCCCCTTCTGGCGCATGGCGGCGGCGCCCGTGGAAGCCCTGCGCGCCCGCGCCGAGGCCCTCGGTGTCGGGGCTGTGGTCGGCACGGTGGCCGTGGCCGGCGGGGGCTCGGTGCCCGGCCAGGAGATGCCATCGGTCGGCGTGTCGGTCCCCGGCGATCTCACGGCCGTGCTGCGTGCCGGTGACCCTCCCGTGGTGGCCCGGGTCCACGAGTCCACTACGGTCTGCGACCTGCGTACCGTCGACCCCGCCGACGACGGCGTGCTGGCCGACGCCCTGAGGCGAGCCGTCGCCGCCCGCCCCGGCCTGTGACCGACCCGGGTGGCAGGAGCGAGGACCGAAGCGCGGCGGAGGCCCGCAGCGACCCGGGTGGCGGCATGTACGTGGTGGCCACCGCCGGTCACGTCGACCACGGCAAGTCCACCCTGGTCCGGGCCCTCACCGGCACCGATCCCGACCGCTTCGCCGAGGAGAAGGAGCGGGGCCTCACCATCGACCTGGGCTTCGCCTGGACCACCCTCGCCTCGGGCCGCGACCTTGCCTTCATCGACGTGCCCGGCCATGTCCGCTTCATCAAGAACATGCTCGCCGGGGTGGGGGCGGTGGCCGCGTGCCTGTTCGTGGTGGCCGCCACCGAGGGTTGGAAGCCGCAGTCCGAGGAGCATCTGCGCATCCTCGAGTTGCTGGGCATCGAACACGGCATCGTCGCCCTCACCAAGGTCGGCCTGGTCGACGACGAGACCCGGGAGCTGGCCCGCCTCGACCTGGCCGAGCACCTGGAAGGGACCTTCCTGGCCGATGCCGAGGTGGCCGAGGTCGACGTCCCCGCCGGGCTCGGGGTCGATGACCTCCGCGGTGCCCTCGACCGGCTGCTGGCCACGGTGGCCCGGGTCCCCGATGTCGACCGTCCCCGGCTGTGGGTCGACCGGGTGTTCGCGGCCAAGGGATCGGGGACGGTGGTCACCGGCACCCTCGCCGGCGGCAGCCTGGCCATCGACGACGAGCTGGTGGTGCTCCCCGGTGCCGTCCGGGTGCGGGTGCGGGGCCTGCAGAGCCTGAAGGAGCGCCACGACCGGGTGGGCCCGGGGAGTCGGGTGGCGGTCAACCTGTCGGGGATCTCGCGCGACCAGCTGGCCCGGGGCAGCGTGGTGGTGCGCCCCCGTCAGTGGCACGTCACCCGCACCTTCGACGCGTCGCTGCGGGTCCTCGACAGCCTCGACCACGAGGTCAGCCGCAAGGGCGCGTATCAGGCCTATGTGGGCTCGGGCGAGCACCCGGTGTCGCTGCGGGTGTTGCCGGTCGGGGCGGCCATGAGCGGCGCCGAGGCCGTGTTCCCTGGCGACGAGGGGTTCGTCCGCCTGCACCTGCCCCGGGCCCTGCCGCTGCTGCCCGGCGACCGCTTCGTGCTCAGGGAGAGTGGCAGGGGCGAGACGGTGGGCGGAGGTGAGGTGCTCGACGTCTCACCGGTGCTGGCCGCCACCAGGGCCCGGCCGTCGCGGTCGGTGGACCGGGTCGTGGCCGAACGCGGATGGGTCGACGCCGACACCCTCGAACGCCTCACCGGCGAGCGGCGCCCGCCCACGGTGGGCCGATGGGTCGTGGACGAGGCCGTGGCCAGGGCCGACCTGTCCCGACTGGGCGACGCCGTCGAGTCCGCCGGGCCACTCGGGCTCGACGCCGCCACCCTCGACGAGCGCCAGCGCGCCCTGCTGCCCGGCCTCGACGGCGTGGTCGTCGACGGGGGCCGGGTGCGCAGGGCCGAGGCCGTCGACCCCCTGGCCGGCCACCCTTTCGTGGCCGCGCTGGAGACGTCGCTGTTCACGCCGCCCGACCCCGACGGCGTCGATAGGGGAGAGCTGCGGGAGCTGGTGCGGCGGTCGATGGTCGTGGAGCGTGACGGCCTCTACTTCGCGCCGGCCGCGGTTGACGCCGCCGCCCGCCATGCCGCCGCTCTCCTCGCCAGTCACCCCGACGGGTTCACCGTCGCCCAGGCCCGCGACGCCCTGGGCGCCACCCGCAAGCACGTGTTGCCGCTGCTGGCCATCCTCGACTCGACGGGCGTGACCCGTCGGCGGGGGGATCTGCGTGTGGGAGGGCCGAGGCTGCCCGTTCCCTAGAGTTTCAGCGAATCCCTCGGGGTTTCAGCGAACGAGGCGCTCGGGCCTGCCACTCCGCTCAGAGGGCCGCTCGGGCCCGAGGCGCTGGGCGATGAGTGTCTTGCGCTCGAG
>JBBWZS010000171.1:0-35429 GCA_039649175.1 Acidimicrobiaceae bacterium | reverse complement strand
CCGTGGCCGAGTGCGCCAGCTCGGCCACCTCGGCGTCGTTGTGGGACGCGGCCCGACGACAGATGACCGCCACCTGGTCTTCGGCCAGCTCGCCCGCCTCCAGGGCAGCGCGGGTCACGGGCAGTCGGGCAGGCGGCGGGCCATGGCCATCAGGGTCCGGGTCCGGGCCCGACCCAGCGACACCCGGCACTTCCAGGCCACCCACTGCTCGGCTGAGCGGATGCCCGCGCCGGCGTAGGACTCGGTGGCCAGCACCCGGCCGATCAGTGACACCAATCGCCAGTGGCGACATTGAGGATCCCGCACTGCTCGGCAATCTCCGCCTCGAGAACTGCCGCCTCGTCCTCCCGGGATTCCGCCCTTGTAGCCACAGACATTTTAGCCGAACGTATGTTCGCCGCACAAGCTTATAGCCGATATTTCGGCGAAATCATTTCGTCCTGCGGACCGCTCTCCAGAGGAAAGCTATTCCGGAGAGGTCAACGCTCAGTGCCTTTGCAACAATTCGAAGAGGCGCTCGGTGTCGCGGGTCGCCCACAGGATGGCGGCGATGCCGACGAGGGCCAGGATGGCCACTAACCACGCCAGGGCCGTCCGCCGTTGCTGCTGCTCTGGTTCCAGCAGCGCCGCCACCCGGTGGGCCACGCCCAGTCGGGCCAGCCCCAGGGCGGTCGCCCGAGCCGGAGCCGGCATCTGGTGGACGCTCGACAGCTTGGCCAGGGCCGCCCGGGCCAGCGCCCGGGCGGTGACGGCGCGACCGGTCCGGCTGGCGGCGTCCTCGTCGGCCCAACGTTCGAGGGCGAACTCCACGTCGTGACGGCACCACCACACGACCGGGTCGAGGGCCGCCGCCAACGCGGCGACGACCACGAACAGCCGGTGGGCATGGGCCAAATGGGCGTGCTCGTGGGCGAGCACTGCGGCCCGCTCCTCGTCGTCGAGGGCATCGAGCAGCCCGGTCGACACCACGACACGGCCCCGGTGGGCGAGTGTGCCGGGCAGGGCATGGGCACTCGGCCGGGAGTCCTGGACGACGGCCACGGCCGCACCGCCTGCTGGCGCCAGTTCGGTGTGCATCCTCGACACCTCGACGACGCCGTCGCGGATGCGCAGAGCCTGGTCGATCACCAGCCCGGCCAGCACCACGAGGATCACCGCGGCGAGGATCGACACCGGCACCGGCACGGGCACGACGTGGTTCACCGCCGACGGATGCCATCCCCCCTCTCGGGCGATGACGGGAAGTCGAGCGGCCAGCGGCCACGCCAACAGGACGAGTGCACCGACCGTCGATGCCGCCAGCAGGACCATGGCGGCGGTGACCGACCACGCCGCCGCGCGCGGCGACGTCCGGCGGCACACCGAGCGGCTCAACCCGACCAGGACGATGCTGAGCACGAACGGCAGGTAGATCACCGTCGTCACGTCACGACTCCCCGTCCATGCCGGCGAGCATGGCGCGCAATATGGTCTCGTCCTCGGGACGGAGGCCGTCGATGAGACCCTGCAACACCGCCACCCGGTCGTTGCCATGGGCGAGCAGGCGCCGCACCTGCTCGGCCACCACCTCGGTCTCGGCCACGACCGGGCGGTAGGCGAACGCCCGCCCCCTCTTGGTTCGCTCGATCAGGCCTTTGCCGTGCAAGCGCACCAGGATCGTCATGACCGTGGTGTAGGCGAGGTCGCCACCCACGGCGGCCTGGACGTCGGCCGGAGGCATCGCCTCGGGTGACGCCCACAGGGCGGCGAGCACATCGCCTTCGAGCTCCCCCGGGCGCCGCCGCCGCGTCCCCGGCTCGCTGCGGTCTCGACGTACGGGCACGATGTCGACCTCGTGATCTGATGGGGCGGTCGCCGCCACCGATGCTAACCTACGACAGCCGTAGTAGGCGAGTCTTCGTCCGCCGGGCGGCGCTACCGAGGAGCGGCATTGATCACCTATTTCCAGGCCATCGTCATCGGCCTTCTCCAGGGCGTCACCGAGCTGTTCCCCATCTCCAGCCTGGGTCACTCGGTGCTGGTTCCGGCCTGGCTGGGCTGGGACAACCTCGTCACCGCCCAGTCGGCCGACGAGTCGTTCTACCTGGCCTTCGTCGTCGCCCTCCACGTGGCCACGGCCATTGCCCTGCTCATCTACTTCCGTAAGGACTGGGTCGCCATCATCGGCGGGTTCTTCCGCACGCTGCGCACCCGGCGCATCGAGACTCCTGACGAGCGCATGGCGTGGCTCCTCGTGGTGGCCACCATTCCCACCGGCGTCGTGGGCCTGGCCTTCGAGCACAAGTTGCGCACCGTGTTCGCCAAGCCTCTCGCCGCCGCCATCTTCCTCACCGTCAACGGCGTCATCCTCCTGGCCGGTGAGCAGGCTCGCCGCCGGGCCGCCGTCCGCAAGCTGGTTGCCGCTCATCCCACTGCCGAGACAGGCGACAACCAAGAGGAGGGCCGGCGTCTCGACACCCTCGAGTTCAAAGAAGCCGGGGCCGTCGGTATCGCCCAGGTCGGGGCCCTGTTCGCCGGCGTGAGCCGGTCCGGCATCACCATGGTCGCCGGTCTGTTGCGCGGGCTCGACCACGAGGACGCCGCCCGGTTCTCGTTCCTGATGGCGACCCCCATCATCCTCGCCGCCGGCGTCTACAAGGTGCCCGACCTGGCCGGCAGCTTGGGCGACGGCGTGCGGGCCCAGGCCCTCGTCGGGAGCCTCTTCGCCGGCGTCGCCGCCTTCGTCTCGGTGCACTTCCTCGTCCGCTTCTTCCGCAGCAACACCCTGCTGCCCTTCGCCATCTACAGCCTGGCTGCCGGCCTCGTCAGCATCATCCGCTTCGCCTGACGCTTCGCCTGAGACCAGACACCATGCGACCACCGACGGCGCTGGCGGCCGGCACCCCTCAACCAGCGGCCGGGAACTGAGCCGCGGCGTAGGCGTTCCTGGTGATCTCGCACCAGATCACGATCGACTGGTAGCCCGAGAGGTCGAGATCGGGAGGGACCGGGTAGTTCATGGAGCCGACGGTGGCCTTGAGGGGAGCGAGCGAGACAAACGGAGCAACGACGATCTCGTCGGTGGTCCGGGGATCGGTGAGTGGGCTGAGGCGCAACTCGAGGTCGGTGTTGATGGCGGTGTAGAAGTTGTCGAGGCGTATGACCTGGGTCCCGTCGCTCAGGCGGACGAGCTTTGCGGTGCCCTCGCCCGGGCGGTCGACAGCGTGAAAGGCTCCCGTTCGCAGCACCTGGCCGGTGCTGATGGCATCGGTCTCGGGCTCGATCAACGGCGAGTCGACCTGTTGCTCCACCTTCGCCCCCCAGCTTCCGGCCGTGTCCACCTTCAGGGTGAAGCGGCCCGGTTGGGACGCAAACCCCTTCCCCTCGGTGTCGCAGCTGGCGGCGTCGGCCATGGGCCGCTTCAACGCATCACCGGTGTCCTTGACGGCCACTGCAGTGAACGGCGAGGTCTGGCAGTGGTAGGTGACACGCCACTGGAGGGCGGCGGCACCGATCTCGAAGGAGGTGGTGACGGTGGGGCCCGTCCCCGAGAGGTCTGCCACGGCCACCCAGTACGGCTCGGATTTGCGCGGCGCGTCGGCCGGCGCCTTGGTGGTGGGAGGAGCGATGATGGGCCCGCTGGCCGCCCTGGTCGGCGGGGCCGCCGACGTGGCCGTCGACCCTGACCCGCAGGCGGCGAGAGCGGCGGCGACGGCGACGGTCGCCACCAGGGAGCGGAGGCGGGCCGGCTCAGTTCCTGGTTGCGGCATCCACGCCATCCTGTCGGGCCCGTTGCACCGAGGCCACGCCGATCGCCTTGCCCAACTTCAGCCCCTCGGTGTTGTCGATCGGGTAGTGAATTCCTCCGTAGATGCGTGAGATCCCTGCCTCGTCGGCCATCTGCCGCCACTTGGCGGCATCGGCCGGGAACACATAGGCGAGCACCTCGGCCGCGGCAGCCGAAAAGGTCGAGTGCCCCGACACGTACGATGGGAACACCGGCGTGGGCAACAGGGGCTTCCATGTCGGGTCGATGCCGAAATCGCGGATGGCGTTGACCGGTCGGGCCGACCAGTAGGTGTACTTCGCGGCCCAGGCGCCGATGCCGGCGTCGTCCAGCGCGGTGTTGAGGACGGCGAAGAGCCGAGCCAGGCGGGGCGTGGACAACGGCGCCGACTGGCGGACCGTGTCGATGGTGATCTGGTTCCAGATGCCGGGAGGGAGCGGCGTTCCTGCACCCCCGGCCCAGTACTTGGCGATGCGCTTCTGGTCGTCGGTGAGGTGTTGGCTGACGTCGTAGACCTGCTGGGTCTGAGCCCGGTGCTCCTCGGACCCGTAGGCCGGAGGCGGGCCGGGCACCATCGTCTTGGCCGGTGCCGCCCAGGTCTTCCAGTTGCCGGCAAGGGGTTCGACGGCCTGGGTGTTGCCGGGGTTGTCGGGGGGCGCCTCCCAGACCCCGGTGCCGACGGGGCGGTTGACGTTACCGCTGTCGGCGGCGCCGTCGGTCTTGGCGTACGCGATCACGGCATCGGCGACCGCCCGTCCCAACGCCAGGCCGGCGGTCACGTCGCTGCGGAAGTTGGTGCCGGCCTCCACCCTCGAGTCCCCGGCCTCGGATGCCATCTCGTCGTAGGTTGCCTGGGACGCCTCGGGGAACAGGTACCCGAGCACCCGGCTGGCGGCGCCGGCCAGCGCTGCGTGCTCGGACGGGTAGGACGGGTCGGCCGCCGCCGGAAGCACGGTAGAGACTCCCTTCGGCGGCGCTCGGTGGTAGACCTCCTTCCAGTGCCAGGCCTCGGTCATGGCGTCGGCCATCGCCACGCTCACCAGGGCGTAGCCCCGGGCGGCCAACGGCGGGTTCTTCGCCTTCTCCGACACCAACCGCATGTTGGCCAGCGTCCACGGCTCGGTGGCCGGGTAGTCGCCCCACTTGTGGGCGGCGTCGACATCGGCGCTGGTGCGCTTGGCCGCCAAGTTCTTGACCTCGGCCAACTCGGCCTTGGCCCTGGCTGATCCCGCCGCCGGTGGGGGTGGCACCTTGATCTGATCGGGGGACGTGAGCACCCAGGTCTTCCAGGTGCCGGCCGTGGGCTCGGCGGCGATCGTCACGGCCCCCTTGGCCGCCGGCGAGCCCGACGAGCCCGACGAACAGCCGGCAGCCAGGACAGCCACGACGGCCGCCACGGCGACGATCACCCGGGCCGTGGACCCGATCGCGCCCGGCTGGACCCTCGTCGTTGCCCGTTGTCGCTTCAACCTCGCACCTCGGTCACTCGGCCCCCGCCCAGGAGGCCCACGCCCACGCCAAGCCGAAGGCAAGCACCAGGACCGCCGCGGCACTGTGGAACATCGTCGATCCCCAGGGAGCTTCGTGACGGCCCGCCTGGGCCACCAGTGGGATGTGGGTCGCCACCATCCACAGGCCGGCGAGCACCGTGACCATGGCGGCACCCAGCACGAAAACCCCGGCGACCGGCGTCGATCGGGTCGCCACCAGCACCGCGGTGGAGACGGCCAGCACGACCAGGCCGGGGACGAGATGGTCGACGACTTCGACCGCCCGGGTGGTGTCGAGGCCGGGGCCCACGAGCACGGGGAGGGTGGCGCAGGCGGCAACCGCCAGGCCCATGAGCGGGAAGGCTGGGCGTGCCCGCGTGCCGACGACTGGACCAGACGTCCCGCTGGGCTCCACCGGGGAGCCGTCGGCCTCCCCCGATCGGCGGGGGGGCGGGTGGGAGGCGGGCGACGCCGGCGATGCGGTCATGTCAGGCACCGGGCGGGACCGGCCGGCTTCCCACCAGCATCGAGCCGGAGGCCGGGACCGTCCTGGCGACCGCAGCACGGCGTGCGCCGGCGGCGTCCACCTGCTGGCCGCCCGCGGTCGTGCAGTCGGGCGAAGCTGTCGAGTAGGTGTTGGCGGACCAGGTGTTCGAGTCACAGTTCTCGTTCAGGTCGGTGAGGTCGGCGTCGCCGAACGCTCCGTCGTTGTGAGACGCGTCGTTGTTCTGGATGCGGTTGCCCTCGGACCCCACGACGATGCCGGCGTTGCCGTTGCCATGGACCTCGTTGAAGCTCACCAGGACTCGCGTGATCGCTTGCGCGTTCTGCAGGAACTGCACCCCGATGCCGTTGCCGGGGAACGGGAAATCACCACCGTGGCCGTTGTCGTCGACGGTGTTGCCCCGGATCACCCCATTGATGTTGGAGAGGGTGGAGATGCCGGCGTTGTCGTTGCTCTTCACCGTGTTGTCGAGGATCTGATTGTCGTAGATCGAGACTTCTCGAGGCAGGCTGAAGCTGAAGAACGGGTTCAGGACGATCCCCAAGCCGATGCCCACCCCCTGGCTTCCCCCGTTGCTGGTTCCCTCGACGTCGTTGCCCTGGATGGTGTTGGCGTCCGAGCCGAAGCCCAGCAGGGCGATGCCGTCGTAGGGCCCGTTGTTGATCACCTCGTTGCCCACGATCCGGTTCCGGGCCGAGAAGAACACGGCGACGCCGTCACCATAGAGCGCGTCGGTGTCCCGTCCCTGATTGCGCCGAAGGCCCAGGTTGGTGATGGTGTTGGCCGACCCACCGATCACGACCACCCCGGCGTTGAAGTCCCTCACCACGCCCTTGCGCGCCGACGAGGTCGAGTTGCCGGTGACGGTGACGCCGGTGTGGTGGCTGATGAGGACCCCGACATGGGAGCCGTCGCCCCGACCGGCGCCGCTCACCTGGTGCCCGGCCAGGTCGAGGGTGATGTTGTCGGCCCCGATGATGATCCCGTCACCGGGGCAAGGGCCCACGTCGGCCGTCAGGGTGGTGTTGGCGGTGATCACCGCTCCACAGCCGGTGACGGGCGGAGGAGCCGGGCTCCCCGACTCGACCCTGCGCACCCGGTGGTTCGCCCGGTCGGTGAGCAGGAGGTTGCCGGCGCTGTCGAGCACCATCTCGGTGGGAAGGTCGAGATTGGCCTCCGTGGCCGGACCGCCGTCGCCACTGAAGCCGGGGACTCCTGTCCCTGCCACGGTGGTGATGACCCCGGTCGACAGGTCGAGCCTGGCGATCCTGGGGAAGCTGGCGTCGGCGATGAGGAGGTTGCCGGAGCCATCCGGGAGCAGGCCCAGCGGGGCCGTCATCGGGGTGGAGGTACCTGGTACTCCGCTGTCGCCGACACCGAGCTTCCCATTGCCGGCCACCGTGGAGATCTGGCCGGTGGACACGTCGACTTTGCGCACGCGATGGTTGCCGGTATCGGAGATGTAGACGTTTCCGGCGGCGTCGAGGGCCACGTCGGACGGGCCCGACAACTGGGCCCTGGTGGCGGCCCGGCCGTCTCCGTTGAACCCGGCCACGCCGGTGCCCGCCACCGTGGTGACGACGCCGTTCGGCGCAACTCGCCGCACCCGGTTCTGGCCGGCGTCGGCGATGAACATGGTACCTGGGGGTGCTCCGGTGCCGGCCGCGGCCACGAAGATCCCCGACGGGCACAGCAGTTCCGCGTCGGTCGCGCCGAGGCCGTCGCCCACTGCCCCCACCGGCTGGCCGCCCCCGACGACCGTGGTCACCATCCTGGTGGCCACGTCGTACTTGCGGACCCGGTGGTCGCCGCAATCGGCGATGAGGATGTTGCCGTCGGTGGCGGTGGCCAGGTCCCGGGGCTCGGCCAGGCTGGCCTGGGCCGCCGGTCCCCCGTCGCCGACGCCTCCTCCGGCCACCGTGGTCACGATGCCGGTGGTGGCGTCGATGCGGCGCACCCGGCTGGCGTTGTCGTCGGACACGAAGGCGTTGCCGGCGGCGTCGACGGTGAGGAAGGCGGGATGGGCGAACTGGGTCTGGGGACCGGGGAGGCCATCACCGTTGAAGCCCGGGACCCCGGTGCCGCCCACGGTGGTGATGACCTGGGTCGCGTGGTCGACCCGGCGGATGCGTGAGTGGTTGGCGTCGGTGATGAACACATCGCCGGCGGCGTTCACCGCGACGTCGAGCGGGAAGTCGAGTGAGGACTGCGTCGCCGGGAGGCCGTCACCGATCTGGTCGGCGGGGGCGCCACCCCCGGCCACGGTGGAGATGGTCTTGGTCGCCTGGTCGATCCTGTAGACCCGGTTGACCACAACGCTCGAGAAGTAGATGTTGCCGGCCTGGTCCACGAAGATGCCCTCGGGGAACGGCGCCGTGGTCTTGGTCGCCTTGGCCCCCTCGACGGCGGGATCGGTGCCGCCATTGCCGGCGACGGTCTTGATCAAGCCCGTCGCCAGGTCGACCTTCCGGATGCGCATGTGGCCGATGTCGGCGATGAGCAGGCTCCCACCGGGCGCCAGCGCCAGACCGCGCGGGGTCAGAGACGCCGACGTCGCCGGACCGCCGTCGCCCAGGCCGTCGGCCGGGCTACCCCCGCCGGCAACGGTGGTGATCACGTGGGTGAGGGCATCGACCCTGCGCACGACGCCGTTGACGCCGTCGGCGACGTAGAGGTTGCCGACGCTGTCGACCACGACGCTGGTCGGGAACCCCACCGCGGCGCTTGTGGCGGGGCCGCCGTCGCCGGTGACACCGCTCTGCCCGTTCCCCGCCACGGTGGTGATCGTGCCGCCGCTATCGACCCGGCGCACGAGGTGATGGCCGGCATCGGCGATGTAGAGGTTGCCGGCACTGTCAAATGCCACGTCGTTGGGATTGGACAGGGCGGCCACCGTAGCCTTCTGTCCGTCACCGATCGGAGGCTCGACGCCACCCATCACCGTGCTGATGACGCCCGAGGCGTCAACCGCCCGGAGCCGGTTCCCGAGGGGCGACGGCCCGTTCGCCGATAGGCCGTTGTCGCTCACGTAGAGCGTTCCCCCGGATCGAGCCAAGCCCCAGGGGAAGGCCAGTTTGGCCGCCGTCGCCGGGCCCCCGTCGCCCAGGCCGCCTCCACCCCCGCCGGCGACGGTGGTGATGTCACCGGGTGCGGCGGCCGCTGGTTCGAGGGCGGCCAGAGGCACAACGAGAGCCGCCACCAGGGCGCCCACCGCCAGTGCCGCTCGCGATCGTCTCGGACCACCGGATCGCCGTGGATTGGTCAGCATGTCTGCCTCTTCTCGGTCGTACTACGTGACACGGAACTCCGTCGCCATGCCCTTCTGGGCGTGCTGGGTGCCGTCTGCATCCTTGACGAAACAAATGAAGGCATAGCGGCCGGGATCGAGGTCGACGGCCAGCGTGCCCGTGCCCCCCGGTGGCCGGGCGTGCAGCACGGCGACGGTCGGCACCACCTGCCGATTGGCCGAGCGCAGCTGCTCGGCGATGGGCGGCAGCTCCGGCGCGAGGGAGATGAGCACCATCTCGTGGTCGAGTGTGCCGAGGTTGCGTACCCGCAGGACGGTTCGCCCGCTCTTGAACGTGGGCTGCACAACGAACCCGTACTCGCGCATGCCCACGTCGACGGTCCGTGCCGGCCCCGGGAACGACGACGCGCCGCCCCCACACGATGCGACCAGGACGAGCAGTGAGAGGCCGGTCATGCCGGCGGCGCCGGAGCGACGCCTCCGGGCAACGACGGCGACGGCGGCCACGGCCACGACGGCGGCCACCGCCGTCAACGGCATCCAGCCGGGAACGCCATCACCACCGCTGCGCCCGGCGCCGGACCGGGTGACCTCGGTGGCGAAGACGTCCTGGCCGAAGCCGTCAACGTCCTGGTTCCGGGTGTCGGTCCAGGCCGCGAGTGTCTTGTCCCGCTCACCCAGCACGGCGATGCGCGACCCGAACTCGACCAGGCCGGTGGCGGCCGGGAGCGGGTAGCGCGTGCCGATCTGGGAGCTGAAGCTCTCGTCGGTGAGCTTCACGTTGGGCGTGAACGTCCGACCGGCGTCCGACGACGAGGTGAGGTAGACGTCGTTCATGACGTTGGCAGGGTCGTTTCGCCGGTCGTAGAACACCGCGTCCAGACGCCCGCCGGGCGCTACTGACAGATGCGGCAGATACTGCTTGCGGCCATCACCGGCCGGGTCGTCGTTGAGGCGGCGGGGCGTATCCCAGGTGCGTCCGCTGTCGTTCGACGCTCGCTCCAGGACGTCCCAGTCACCGTTGCGGGCGTCGGTCCAGGCCGCGAAGACCCGGGCCCCGTCGACGGCCAGTGTGGCCGGAGGCATGGTGTAGACGAGCATGACCCGCTCGGGGGGCACGATGCCGTCGTCGACGGCCACGCCCGGCCCGAACGTCTGCCCGCCGTCGGTGGAGTTGGTGGTGACCAACGTCCAGGTCCCTTCCCAGGTGGGCCCTTCCAGGCCCTGGTAGTCCCTCACGTCGCCGCCGAGGTCGTAGTACATGACGTGCACGGCATGATCCGGGCCCAGGGCCAGAGCGGGCGCCACCACACGTGATCGCTGGGGGTCGCTGACCTGGACGGGCGGCGAGAACGACCGACCGCCGTCGTCGGACCATGCCGACATGATGGGGTTGGGCGGGGGGCCGAGACCGCCGAGCGGCGGCGTGGTCGTGGCGGCCAGCCACACCAGGTGGAGCCGGCCGCGAGAGCCGATGGTGGGGTCGATGGCCATCCGCACCATGTAGCGCTCGGGCTCGAGGACCTGCCGGGGAGCGCTGAAGGTGCGCCCGCGATCGGTCGACGTGACCAGGTACGCGCCCGTGGGGCTGTTGCCGCCGCCATGGAGCCCAACGAACAGGTAATAGAGGGCTCCGGTGCGGTCGAAGGCGATCTCCGGCGCGTAGCACTTGTCGGCGCCGGGAGGCAGGTTGGGTACGGGGCGGACCGGGACCCACGACCGGCCACCGTCACCGGACAGCTGGAGCGCGCACCCGAAGTCGGGGTTGTCGAGCCGGCTGGCCAGGGCCACGAGCCGGGCGTCGACAGGGTCGACGACCAGCGAGGGCGAGTTGTGCCCCAGCTGCAGTCGGTCGTCGGTGCCGGTGACGGGCACGTTGGCCCCCACGTGGAGTGTCGGTGTCGCGGCCCTGGCGGGCGCGGACACGGCGAGCGGCGCGGACACGGCTGCCAGGGCGACCATCAGGACCCCGAGTGCCCGGCCGAGGTCGAACGGCAACCGGCGTCGGCCCTCCCGGGTCGGCGTCGGTTGCCGGGTCGAGACGCTCAGCCGCCTAGATGACGGTGAGGTTGATGATCTGGCCGGTGATCACGTCGGGGACGTCCTCGGCGCAGATCTTGGCCTGGCCGGTCGACGTCTGCGGGGGGGTGTTGGCCGTGACTGTGAAAGTGGGACCGAGGAACGTCGTCGCACCCGTGTTGACGTCCGCCATGGCGTTCACGCCCGGCTGGCTCGGGTTGTGGCAACTCGAGTTCGAGTTGGGGGCCCGGAACGTCACCTGGTAGCGCTTGGCGTAGAAGTTCTTGGCCTGGACGGAGACCTGCGACCCGGCCGAGTACACCGTCGGGTTCCCGGTCTGGGTGACCGAGGTCACCTTCGCGCATTGCGCGGCCACGTAGGTGCTCGACGGCGGGCGGCACACCGTCATGGTGCCCACGCGCTGGGTGCAGGCCCAGGCGGCTGACCCCATCAGCAGCAGCGCGGCCGCCGCCACCACCGTCGCCCCCAAGAGTCGCCGGCGTGCTCCGGGGATTGTTGATTGCTCGGCATCCTTCATGTCAGTGCCCTTCCTTCCGTTGTTTCCCATGTGAGAACTGGTCATCCGACGATCTTTACGATGAAGGCATCACGGCCTCCGCCGTTGTACGTGGTGTCGTACGCCCCGGGGGTGACGGTGAAGTCGGTGGCGTTGCCGGTCCGGCCCGTCACGTACGCCTCCGGTGTGGCAAGCGGGGCGCCCGCCGCATCGGTGTCGCGTACGGCCACGGAGAAGCC
Organism: Acidimicrobiaceae bacterium; assembly: GCA_039649175.1. Taxonomy (GTDB): domain Bacteria; phylum Actinomycetota; class Acidimicrobiia; order Acidimicrobiales; family AC-14; genus DATAQC01. The sequence continues at coordinate 23,646 of JBBWZS010000171.1, read as the reverse complement.
CCGGTCGAAGCCCTTCCCGTCGAGGAGGATGGAGTAGGCCACGCTGGCCCCATCGGGCGCCAGCTTGGTCAGGAACGCCGCGGTGGGCGAGTCGTTGATGTGGTTGTCGTTGTTGGTCGAGTTCATCTTCTCCCGACCGGCCAGCGGGTTGACCTGCGGGAAGCCACCCGGGTCACCGAGGTTGATCGGGCAGTCGGGCACACCCGTGGCCGCAGGCTCACCGGGGTTGCGCCCGGTGGCGGTGCCGTCCGGGTCGAACTGCGGCGGCGGGTCGAGTATCCCGCCGGTGCCCGCCGGGTTCTGGCTGCGACACGTGGTCCATCCCGTGACGTAGGCGGCGCCGGTGCTGTCGACGGCGATGCCCTGGCCGTTGTCGCCGTCCTGGCCGCCGATGAAGGTGGAGTACGTCAGCCGGGTGCCCGAGGCATCGACCTTGGTGGCGTAGGCGTCGCCCTCGAGGAACAGCGTCGAGCCGCTGTCGGTCGTGGCTCGGCCTGCGTACGTCGTGTCGAAGGCGCCCGAGGTCACCGGGAAGTACGGCGCCGGGTCGGAGGCGAAGTCACAGAAGGGCCCCGGCCCGCTGTCGCAGGCTGTCGGGTGGCCCGGGTCGGCCACCTGGGGATGCGGGTTCGGCCCCGAGGTGGTCCAACCGGTCAGGTAGACCGGTGTGCTCCGGGACAGCTTCGAGCTCACGGCGATCCCCCAACCCTCGTCCTTGCCGCCGCCGCCGACGAAGCTGGAATACACGAGCGACTCGGCTGGGACCGTGGCCTTGGGGTTGATCTTGGTGACGAAGGCGTCGCTGTAGCCCCCGTGGTACGTACTCCCGTCGTAGGGCACGCCGGCGTAGGAGCCGGCGAGTGGGTTCTTCACCGGGAAGGTCGTCCCGCCGGGAGTGGTGTCGACACCGGTGATGGTGCCGGTCAGGTAGCCGTTGCCCGCCTTGTCGATGGTGACGGCCTTGCCCTCGTCGAACCCGGTGCCGCCGACGTAGGTCGAGTAGAGCATCGAGGCCGAGCCAATCTGCCCGGTGTCGATGACGGTCATGTAGGCGTCGTCGTTGCCGTCGGCGCAGCTGGCGCAGCCCGGCTGGAAGGCGTTGGCGGTGGTCGGGAAGTCCGACGAGTAGGTGCCCGAGGTGAGATAGGCGGTCTTGGCTATCACCGCGATGCCCGCCTGGCCGGCATAGGGCACCTCATCGGCGTTCATCTCGGCTGAGCTGCCGCCGAGGAAGGTCGAGTACAAGAGGCTGCTGCCCGTCTTGTTGAGCTTGGCCAAGAAGTTGTCGGCCGGTCCGGGCGTTGTGGTGCAACCACCCGGGAAGGTGGCCGCCGGGCAGATGGCGGGCACGAAGGCGGGGTCGCCCGGGCCGGTGCAGGTCGGAACCAGCGGGTCACACGCCGCCGTCTTGAAGTTGAACGGCAGCACGTCGTTGCACTTGCCATCGGTACCGCATGTGCGGTCGAAGGCGTTCCCCGTGGTGGGGAACCCGCCCTCGACGGCCGTGGTGCCGGGGTCGTCGGCCGAGTCGGTGGACCCGACGAGGTAGGCGTTCCCCACGCTGTCGATGCTGAGGTCCCAGCCGGCGTCGCTGCGGCTGCCACCCAAGTAGGTGGAGTAGAGCACGGTGTCGCCGGCGGGGTTGAGCTTCACGACGAAGGCGTCAGACGCACCACCCGCGTAGGTGGGCTGGACGGCGGTAGCACTGGCACCGCGCGGCGCCACGTCGGTCGCACCACCCTTGGGGAAGATCGCCGAGGCGGTCTGGCCGCCGAGGTAGGAGTTGCCACTCCTGTCGACGGCGATGCCGAAGCCGAAGTCGTTGGCCGTCCCCCCCAGGTAGGTGCCGTAGGCGAGGGTGGGGTCGATCACCAGAGGCCGGCTGGGGTCGAAGGCGCCGAGCTGGAAACCGACCTCCTTGTCACCCTTGATGACGAAGTCGCCGGTAACGGCCTGTCGTCCGTCCTTTGCGTCCTGGAACACCGCAGGGCGATGGTGGCGTACCTCGCCATTCGGCGTCGACAGGACGAGATCGCCCTCCGGGCTGATGCTCATCTTGTCGGCGCCGGTCATGCCCAATCTGATGGCTGCGGGGTCGGCGCCCGGCGCCACGACGAAGTCGTACTCCAACTGGCCCTGCGTGCCGTGGTAGTCGACGTCGATCCCGGGATAGACGCCCTGGTAGGCGACCTGCCCGAACGTGGGGACGTTGGTCCGCCACTGCTGCGGGTCGCTACCCACGAAGTAGTTGGACGTCCCCGGAAGCGGCCCGGTGGCCACACGGTGGGCCCCGGGGTCTGCCCCGAGCAACTGCATGCCCAGCACCGCCGGGGCGCCGGTCGTGAGCGTGGCCGACGCCTTCCCGGCGCCCGCCTCGGGCGACTGGCTCCGGGGGGCCTGTAGGGACACGACCGATTCCGAAGGGGTCAGGAACACGCTGTACCCCTGGCCCCGCGCCATGTAGTCGACGTTCGCATCAGTCTGGCCGGCGTTCGGCTCGAACCCCATCGCCACGCGCCCGTAGGCACCGGCGGCACGGACCTTGTCGGCCTTGGAGGTGGACTGTGAGCTGGGAGCCGCGTCGGAACGCGACGCCGCTGTCGAACCCGACGAGTCACTCCCCTGGATGACCGGGAGGATGCCGGCCGACCCGGCGACCACCAGGCCTGCGGCAGCGACAGCCAGCAGCAAGCGAGCACCTCTTCCGCTCCTGGAACTGCGCGGCGAAGCCGGCCCTCCAACAGTCGATCCCATTTCCCGTCACCCTCTCGTCGTGCTGCGGTGGTGTGGCGCCGGAGCGCAGGCACACGGGATGTAGGTGACTGAAAGTCTATGGAAACCCCCCGCCCCCACGTCCCTCTCGCTTACCTTGCATCACCACCTGCCGGGAGTCAAGCATTATTTCTCTCATTTGGCCGGGTTGTCTGCCCTCTGATTCAACGTTGGTTGCACCAAGCATTGTCGAATCCGGGCTGTTGTCCACGACCGTATAGCGTTGACGCCCACGCATTCGGTGGCCCGGCGATGTCGCGGAGCGTCGCTAGTAGGTTGGCCGGGGTGAGCCCCGTGGTCACCGACCGGCCCTCACCTGGCCACCGGGGCCTCAGCTGAGCGCGTCCACGTCGGTGTTCCTGCACCCCGAACTGGGCGTGGAGCCAGTGGTGGCCGCCCTCGCTCAGCAGGGGTTCGTGGCGGGCCCCGCCCTGTCGTTGCGGCGAACCTTGCTCGACACCTTCGACGGACGACTGCACGGTGCCGGGCTGCGACTGGAACTGCGCGAGGCCTCGTCGCCACCGCAGGCGCTGGTGCTGGCCGGCGCTGGCCCGGCGTCGGCCCCGGTCGCTGTGACCCGTCCTCCGCGCTTCGGGGCTGATCTGCCACAGGGGCCCCTGCGGGCCCGGCTCGCACCCGTGCTCGAGGTGCGGGCGCTGTTGCCCGTCGTGAGCGTGACCGCTCGCCGGCGGGTGGCACTGCGTCGTGATCGGCTGGGCAAGGTCGTGGCGACAGCCACGGTGTACGACCAGGTGGCCGTCGACCAGCCGGGGCCGGCGGCGGCGGGCGCCGGACCACGCTGGGTCGTCGAGGTCGACGAGCTGGCCGGTTACGCCAAGGCGGCCCAGCAGGCCCGAGTCGTCCTGGGATCGTTGGGGCTGGACACGCGGGAAACGGATCTGCTGGCGCTGGCGGCCGAAGCCGCCGGCGTCGACCTCCGGGGGCGCACCTCCTCGCCCACGATCATGCTCGACCACGGCGAGCCCGCCCTCGACGCGTTCCGCCGGGTACTGGCCAACCTGGCCGACGAGATCGACGCCAACCGCGACGGCGCCGCCGGCCACGTCGACGCCGAGTTCCTCCACGACCTGCGAGTGGCCGTCCGCCGGACCCGCTCGGTGCTGGCCCAGTCCAAGCGGGTGGTCCCCCCCGAGGTGCGTGATCGCTTCCGCGACGGCTTCGGCTGGCTCGGCGCCGCCACCGGGCCGGCCCGCGACCTCGACGTCTACGTCATGGAATGGGACAGCTACGTGGCGCCGCTGGGCGCCGAGGTCACCGGCGCGCTCGCCCCCCTCGTCGATCACCTGGCCGACCGGCGCCGGCGCGAGCATGACGCCCTGGCCATGCTGCTCGGTTCGGCCCGCTACCACGACCTCATGGACGCCTGGCACCTGTGGCTGCGAGACCCCGTCGACAGCGACGCCGCCGGCGCCGAGGCGTCGACGCCCATCGCCCGGGTCGCAACCCGGCGCATCGCCGCCGCGAACGACCGGCTGGTGACGCGAGGTCGGGGGATAGGGCCGGGCACGCCGGCCGAGGAGCTGCACGAGCTACGCAAGGACGCCAAGAAGCTCCGCTACCTCCTCGAGTGCTTCGGCGCCCTCGCCCCCCAGGGTGAACGCAAGGCCTTCGTCCAGCGGCTGAAGTCGCTGCAGGACAACCTCGGCGAGCACCAGGACACCGAGGTGCACGCCGCCCAGCTGCGGGCCATGTCCCACGAGCTGCACGACAGCGGGCGGGCGGGAGCCGAGACCCTCGTGGCCATGGGACAGCTCGCCGGCGAGTTCGAGCGGCGGCGAACCAAGGCCCGCGCCGAGTTCGCCGAGCGGTTCGCCGTCTACGACACGGCCAAGACCCGCGGCGCCCTCGATGCCCTACTGGCCGCGGCGTCCAGACCGGCTAGGGCATCGACATCGACATCGCGATGAGCGTCTCGTGAAGGTGCTGGCGACCTACAGCATCAAAGGCGGTGTCGGGAAGACGACGGCGGCGGTGAACCTGGCCCAGCAGGCCGCTTCCCAAGGCGCCCGGGTGCTGGTGTGGGACCTCGACCCCCAGGGCGCAGCCACGTTCTTCTTCCGGGTCAAGCCCAAGCTGAAGGGCGGCACCCAGCGCCTGGTCAGCGGCAAGGGGGAGCTGGCCGCCCACGTGCGGGCCACCGACCTGCCCGGCCTGCACCTCGTGCCTGCCGACTTCTCGTTGCGCCATCTCGACCTGCACCTCGACGGCCGCAGCCGTCCCACCGAACGCCTGGCCTCGTTGCTCGACGCCGTCGCCGGCACCTACGACGTGGCCGTGCTCGACTGCCCGCCGAGCATCTCGCTCGCCAGCGAGAGCGTGTTCGAGGCCACCGACGAGCTGCTGGTGCCCGTCATCCCCACCACCCTGTCGTCACGCACCCTGGGCCAGCTCTCGGGGTTCCTCGCCGCCCGACCGGGACCTGTCGTGGTCCCGGGCATCCTGCCCTACCTGTCCATGGTCGACCGCCGCAAGCGACTCCACCGTGACCTGGTCGACAGCCTGCGCGCCGAGTGGCCGGACATGCTGGCCACCGTGATCCCCGCTGCCAGTGTCATCGAGCGCATGGGCCCCGAGCGGGCCCCGGTAGCCACGTTCGCGGCGTCCAGCCCCGCCGCCCGCGCCTTCGCCGAGTTGTGGGCCGAGGTGGCCGCCCGACTCTGGGGCTGACCCGGACAGACCTCCTACCCCCTCGGGCGCAGGGCCGGCTACGCCCGGCGGAGGACGACGCCGAGGGCCTGCGGGCCTACCGTGCAGAGATGGGATGGAAGCCGACGAGGGCGGCGTGGCTCAGCGCCGTCGGCATCGGGGTCTTCCAGGTCATCGGCTCGTTCGGGGCGTCGCGAAACCAGACCGGGCGCCGTTCGATCGACGGGGTCGCCCTCGCCCTCGTGCTCCTCGGCCCTGTCGCCCTGGCCTGGCGCGACCGCTGGCCCCTCGTCGCCGTGGCCGTGGCCGCAGGCGCCGCCGACGTCTACGTCGGTCTCGGCTACGCCTACGGACCCATCTTCGTGAGCGTCGTTGTCGCCCTCTTCGTCGCCGTGGTGGCCGGCCATCGCCGCCAGACGTGGGCCCTGGCCGCCCTCGCCTATGGCGGCTTCGTCGTCGCCTCGCTGGTCGATCCCCGGGCCGGCAAGGGCATCGCCATGGTGCATCTCACCCTGGTGGCGGCGTGGCTGGCGGTAGTGCTGGCGGTGGCCGAGGTGGTGCGGGTGCGCCACGATCGTGCCGCCGACGCCAGGCGGGCGGCGGGCGAGGAGCGGCAGCGCCGGATCGGCGAGCAGCGGCTGCTCCTCGCCCAGGAGCTCCACGACGTGCTGGCCCACAACATCTCCCTCATCAACGTGCAGGCCAGCGTCGCCCTGCACCTGCTCGACGAGCAGCCCGACAAGGCCCGTCCCGCCCTGACCACCATCAAGGAGACGAGCAGGGACGCCCTCCACGAGCTGCGCACCGCGCTCGACCTGCTGCGCCGGGGCGACGACGCACCCCGGGCCCCGGCCCCGGGCCTGGCCGACCTCGACGGCCTGGTCGCCGGCGTGCGCGCCAGCGGCCTGGATGTCCGGGTCCACGACGACGGGCCGCCGCCGCCTCTGCCCGCGGCGGTCGAGCTGGTGATCTACCGCATCGTGCAGGAAGCCCTCACCAACGTCAGCCGCCACGGCCGCGCCCACCAAGCCACCGTCCGGCTCGGCTATGCCGACGGCGTGACCGTCGAGGTCACCGACGACGGGGTCGGGGGGGCGGCCGTGGCCGGCAACGGGATCATCGGGATGCGCGAGCGGGCGGCGGCCCTGGGCGGCACGGTCGAAGCGGGGCCGCGCCCCGAGGGCGGCTTCGGGGTGATCGCCCACCTGCCGGTGCGCTCGCCGTGATCTCGGTCGTCATCGCCGATGACCAGGCCCTGGTGCGGGCCGGCTTCCGGGCCCTGCTCGACGCCCAGGACGACATCACCGTCGCCGGAGAGGCGGCCGACGGCGCCGAAGCCGTGCGCCTGGCCGTGGAGCACCGCCCCGACGTGGTGCTGATGGACATCCGCATGCCCGGCGTCGACGGCCTCGAGGCCACACGCCGCATCGTCGGCGACGAGCGCCTCGGCGCCACCAAGGTCGTCATCCTCACCACCTTCGACCTCGACGAGTACGTGTTCGAGGCCATCCGGGCGGGGGCCAACGGGTTCCTGGTCAAGGACACCGAACCGGCCGAGTTGCTGCGGGCGGTGCGGGCGGTGATGGCGGGCGACGCCCTGCTCTCGCCCGGCGTCACCATGCGCCTCATCACCGAGTTCGCCAGCCGGGCCAAGGACCCCGACCGCGTCCCTGACGTGGTGGGGCTGACCGACCGGGAGCGCGAGGTGGTCGTCCTGGTGGCCGAGGGCCTCACGAACGACGAGATCGCCCGGCGGCTGATCATGAGCCCGGCGACGGCCAAGACCCATGTGAGCAGGGCCATGATCAAGCTCAATGCGCGGGACCGGGCCCAGCTGGTGGTCTTCGCCTACGAGGCCGGCCTGGTGCGCCCCGGTTGGAGAGCCTGACTACGCCGGTGGGCGTAGGTGCAGACCCTCCCCTGAGGTGACGACAGGCGGAGGAGTGGCCGGGATGATGGGCCCATGACCACCACCGCAGTCTCTGTCACCGGACTGACCAAACGCTATGGCGCCCGCACCGCCGTCGACCACCTCGACATCGAGCTGCCCTCGGGGGTGGTGGCCGGCTTCGTGGGCCCCAACGGCGCCGGCAAGACCACGACCATGGCCATGCTGCTCGGCCTCGTCCGCCCCACCGCCGGCACCGGTACGGTGCTCGGCGCACCGATGGACGCCCCGGCGGCCTACCTGCCCCATGTGGGCGCCCTCATCGAGAGCCCGGCGTTCTACCCGGCGCTGACGGGAGCGGACAACCTGCGGGTGTTCGCCACCGTCGGCGGCCAGCCCACGGCCGGCATCCCCGCCCTGCTCGAGACCGTGGGCCTCGCCGGTCGCGGCGGTGACCGGTACCGCAGCTACTCGTTGGGCATGAAGCAGCGGCTGGGGATCGCCGCCGCCCTTCTCGCCGACCCCGAGCTGCTCATCCTCGACGAGCCGGCCAACGGTCTCGACCCCCAGGGGGTCCGGGAGATGCGCTCGCTCATTGGCCGGCTGGCCGGGAGCGGCCGCACTGTGCTCGTCTCCTCCCACGACCTCAGCGAGCTCGAGCAGGTGTGCGACTGGCTCGTGCTCATCGACACCGGGCGGTCCCTCTACCAGGGCCCGACTCGCCAGCTGCTCGACGGGTCCAGCGTGGGGCTGGCCGTCGTCCCCCAACATCACGACGATCGACCCGTCCTGCGCCAGTTACTGGTGGAGCGTGGCCATCACGTGGAGGTGCGGGACGATCGGCTGGTGGTGGGCACCGACGGGGTCACGGCCGCGGAGATGGCGGCACTGGTGAACCGCACCGCCTTCGATGCCGGGATGGTGCTGGTCGAGCTGAGCCCCCTGCGCACGACGCTCGAGGACCGCTACCTGTCGATGGTGGCCGGAGGTGCCCGATGACCAGGATGATCCGTGCCGAGCTGATGCGTCTCCTGCGGCGCCGCACCGTGGCGGTCACCGCCGCCGGCGCCCTGGCCTTCTCGATCGTCGCCACCCTCACCGTGTTCTCATCGGCCGCCACGTCGGGTGTGCAGTCCCGCCAGGGCGGCACCACGCTGGCCGCCCTGTCGGGCCACGGTGGTGGCACCGAGGCCTTCGCCGTGGGCGCGTCGTTCGTGGGCTTCTTCGTGTTCGTGACCTTCATCGCCCTGATCGCCACCGAGTTCTCAGGGGGGACATTCCGGGCCCTGTTGCTCCGGGAGCCCAACCGGGCCCGGGTGATCGTCGGCAAACTGGCCGGCATCCTCGTGGTGGCCGCCGCCGTGGTCGGCCTGGCCGAGGTGTTCACCTTCGCCATGTCGCTGGTCATGGCCCCCTCGAGGGACCTGAGCACCGGCAACTGGTTCTCGCTGGCCAGCCTGGGCGATGCCATGGCCGATTACCTCACCGTCCTCGGCGGCGTGGCCGGCTGGGCCGTGTTCGGCACCACCCTGGCGGTGATCTTCCGCTCCGTGCCCCTCGCTCTCGGCGTGGGATTCGCCTGGGCCGGCCCGTTCGAGAACATCGTCGTCGACTCGTGGAAGGCCGGCTACCGCTTCTTCCCCGGCCAGGTGCTGGGCTCGCTCATCCGCGGCGGCACCGTCGAGCTGGGGATGGGCCGGGCCGTGCTCACCGCCGTCATCTACACCGCCATCGCCGCGGCGGCAACGCTCGTCCTCGTCTCCCGGAGGGACGTGACCGCTTGACCGGTCGGCAAGGGGTGTCAACCACCGGAGGCCGACTCGTACTTGTAGCCCAGGCCGCGGATGGTGACGATGCGTCGGGGCACCGTCGAGTTCTCCTCGACCTTGGCCCGGAGGCGCTTCACGTGGACGTCGAGGGTCTTGGTGTCGCCCACGTAGTCAGCTCCCCAGACGCGGTCGATGAGCAGGTCGCGGGTGAGCACCCGACCGGCGTTGTCGAGGAGCACCTCGAGCAGCTCGAACTCCTTGAGCGGAAGGTTCACCTTCTCGCCCCGGACGAACACCTCGTGGCGTTCGGGGTCGAGGCGGACATCTCCCACCTCGATGGTGGCGGCACTGGGAGGCGCGTCGGGACCGGGGGCGCGGCGCAGCGCGGCCCGCATGCGGGCGACGAGCTCACGGAGCCGGTACGGCTTGGGCACGTAGTCGTCGGCGCCCACCTCCAGGCCCACCACCGTGTCGATCTCCGCCGTCTTGGCCGACACCATGATGATCGGCACCTTCGACCGTCTGCGGATGTCGCGGCACACGTCGAGCCCCGACACCCGGGGGAGCATCACGTCGAGCAGCACCAGATCGGGCTTGACGGCGTCGAACAGGACCAGGCCCTCGGCGCCGTCCCGGGCCACCTTCACGCGGAAGCCCTCCCGCTTGAGGCCCACGGTCAGGGCCTCCACGAACGACTCCTCGTCCTCGACCACGAGGATCATGGCGCCCAGCTCACCCATGTCGGCTCAGCCGGCCTTGGCCGGGCTGGCGGCCATGGGCCCGGGGCCGGCGGGCAGACGAAGGGTGAACGTGGAGCCGGCGCCCTCCTGGGACTCCACCCGCACCTCGCCGCCATGGTTGGTGGCCACGTGGCGCACGATGGCCAGGCCGAGGCCCGTTCCTCCCGTGTCGCGGCCGCGGGCCCGGTCGACCCGGTAGAAGCGCTCGAAGACCCGCTCGAGGTCGCGTTCGGGGATGCCGATGCCGTGGTCGGTGACGCTGAGCTCGACGAACTGCCCGTCAATGCGCGAGCGGACGTCGACGGTGGAGCCTTCGTCGGAGTACTTCACCGAGTTCTCCAGGAGGTTGAACAGCGCCGACACCAACTGGCGGCGGTCACCCCTGACCACCAGGTGCTCGGACGCCTCGCCGAAGGTGATGGTCACCGCCCGGCGCTCGGCCGACGAGCGGAGCCGCTCGGCGGCCTCGGCCACCACCAGGTGCACGGCCACCGGCTCGCGCATCGGGGCCTCCTCGGACTCGATGCGGCTGAGGTCGAGGAGGTCGTCGACGATGCGGGCCACGCGCTGCGACTCCAGCTGGAGGCGGCGGGCCAGGCGGTTGACGACCTCGGGGTCGTCCTCGCCGGCCAGGGTCTCGGCCAGCAGGGCCAGGGCGCCCACCGGCGTCTTCAGCTCGTGGCTGATGTTGGCCACGAAGTCACGCCGCACCGCCTCCAGGTGGCGACGGTCGGACACGTCTTCGATCACCGCGACCGAGCCCAGGCCCCTCCAACCGTCGTCGACGGGCGAGGCCACGATGTTGATCGTGCGCCGGGGCGGCCCGTAGAGATCGAGCGTCTGGGTCTGCACCTCTCCGGCGGCGGCCGCCGCCAGCAGCTCGACCACGGCTTGGTGGGCGAGGGCCTCGGCGGGCCCGGCGCCCATGAAGACGTCGGCCTCCTCGTTCTGGAAGACGATCTCGCCGGACTCGTCACACACGACAACCCCGACGCCCACGACCCGCAGGGCCCCTTCGAGACGGCTGCGGGCCAGCCGGGCGGCACCACGCTCGGTGACCGAGGTCTCCGCCGCCCGATCCAGGCGCGAGAGGTTGCGCTCCATCCCGCCGCGGGTGACCAGTTGGTCGCCACCCTGTTCGTCGAGACGCGTGGTGAGCGACGCCAGACGGCGGGTCGTGCTGCGCCGGAAGAGCCAGGCCCACACCACCACGACGAGGACCACGGCGGCGGCCACACCGGCCACGACCGCGTCACTGGCGGCCAGTTGCATCGCTCCCACCATAGGTCTGTCCCAGCCGGCGGTTTGCGATGCCGGAAACCGTGGTCAGCCGAACCGGCCGGTGATATAGGCCTCGGTGCGCTCGTCGTCGGGCTTGGTGAAAATCTTGGCGGTGGGGCCGACCTCGACCATGCGACCGGGCTCACCGGCGGCATCGAGGTTGAAGAACGCCGTGGTCTCGCTGACCCTCGCCGCCTGCTGCATGTTGTGGGTGACGATCACGATCGTGTAGTGCTCCTTGAGCTCCGAGATGAGATCTTCGATGCGCAGGGTCGACATGGGGTCGAGGGCCGAACAGGGCTCGTCCATCAACAGCACGGCGGGCTCCACGGCGATGGCCCGGGCGATGCACAAGCGCTGCTGCTGGCCCCCGGAGAGCCCGCCACCGGGGCGGTCGAGCCGGTCGCTCACCTCGTCCCACAACCCGGCCAGCTTCAAGGAGCGCTCGACGGCCGCCCTCATCTCGGCCTTGTCGTGGCGGCCGTTGAGCTTGATGCCCGCCGCCACGTTGTCGCCGATCGACATCGACGGGAAGGGGTTCGGCCGCTGGAACACCATGCCGATGGACCTGCGTACCGCCACCGGGTCGACGGTGCTGGCGTAGATGTCCTCACCGTCGAGGGTGACCTGTCCCGTGGCCCGGGCACCGGGCACCACCTCGTGCATGCGGTTCAGGGTGCGGAGGAAGGTGGACTTCCCACACCCCGACGGCCCGATCAGGGCGGTGACGTGTTTGGGCTCGAGGGTGATCGTCACCCCTTCGATGGCCTTGTGCCTGCGGTACCAGGCACTGACATCGACAGCTTCGATGCGCTTCATTGCTACCTCTGTCAGGACTTGAGTTGGTTGCGGGCGGTCAACAATCTGGCGGCGACGGTGAGCAGGACGACGACGACGATGAGGGTGAGGGCGGCGGCCCAGGCCCGGTCGATGGCGGTGTCGAACGCCGACGAGGCCTGGCGGAACACGTACAGCGGCAACGACTCCTCGGGCCCGCTGAACGGGTTGGTGCGGGTCGAGTCGAAACCGAACGACGTGAGCAGGAGGGGCGCTGTCTCGCCCGTGACCCGGGCGACGGCGAGCATGACGCCGGTGGTGATGCCGGCCGAGGCGGTGGGGAGCACGATGCGCAGCAGCGTCCGCCAGCGGGTGATCCCCAGGGCGTAGGACGCCTCCCGCAGCGACGCCGGCACCAGCTTGATCATCTCCTCGGCCGAGCGCACGACGATGGGCAACATCAGGATCGACAGGGCGAGGGCGGCGGCGAAGCCCGAGAACCCCTGGTGCAGGGCGAGCACCCAGAAGGCGTAGATGAACAGCCCGGCGATCACCGACGGGATGCCGACCATCACGTCGACCATGGCGCTGATGGCCTTGGCCAGGGCGCCGGTGCCGTACTCGGTGAGGTAGATGGCCACCAGCAGGCCGGCGGGCACGGAGAGAAGCGTGGCCAGCAGCACCTCCTCGAGGGTGCCGATGATGGCGTGGTACGCGCCCCCCGTCGTGTCCCTCGGGCCCACGCCCTTCATGGAGTGGGTGAAGAAGTCCACGCTGAGCGCCCTGGCCCCGCGCACGACCGTGTAGATGAGCACCGAGCCCAGGGCGAGCAGGCAGACCCCCGCCGCCGTGACCATGAGCACGCCGGCCAGGCGATCGACGACCGAGCGCCGCCCTTCGATCCGGGCGGCGATGCCCAGATAGGCGACGGTGGCGAACAGCCACGCCACCACCACGAAGTCGGCCCTGCCCTGCATGGGGGTGAGGGCGAAGGCGGCGGCGGTGACGCCCACGCCGAACCCGGCGGCAGCCAGGGCCTGCGGTCGACGCAGGCGGCCCCTGCCCCTGCTGAGCGTGGTCGGCGGGACGGCCACCGGCGGCGGTCCCTGGAGCAGGGACGGGCCCGTCATGCCAGTCCCGTCACGGCGCGACCGGTCCGCCGGATGACGCTGCGGGCGACCAGCGTGGCCGCCAGGGTGATGGCGAACAGCACCAGACCGCTGGCCACCAGAGCGGAGCGACCGAGGTCGCCGGCGTCACCGAACTTGGTGGCCACGTTGGCGGCGATGGTGTTGCCCCCGGGCTTGAGGATCTTCACGTTGATGTCGAACGTGGCGGCCAGCACCAGGGCCACGGCGATGGTCTCGCCCAGCGCCCGGCCCAGGCCCAGCACCATGGCGCCGACGATGCCGCTGCGGCTGGCCGGGAGCACGGCGGTGCGGATCATCTCCCACCGGGTGGCCCCCAGAGCCAGGGCCGCCTCTCGCATGTCCCCGGGGACCTGGCGGAAGACCTCGCGGCTGATGGCGGCCACGATGGGCAGCACCATGAGGGCGAGCACCACCGAGGCGGCGAACATCGACTTGCCGAACAGATCGTCGGGGTCGCCGAACAAGGGGATGAACCCGAGATGGTGGGCCAGCCACTGCTGGAGCGGGACCATCCGGGGCACCAGGAAGGTGACCCCCCAGAAGCCGTACACCACGCTGGGCACGGCGGCGAGCAGATCGATGAGGTAGCCCACCCACCGGCCGACCAGCGCCGGCGCGTACTCGGTGGTGTAGAGGGCCGAGCCGATGGCCACGGGCACGGCGATGAGCAGGGCGACGACGCTCGACAGCAGCGTGCCCCACAACAGGGCGGCCACGCCGAACGTCGGTGGGTTGGTGTCGGGGAACCACTTGGTCTCGGTGAAGAACCCCAAGCCGGCCGAGTGCAGCGCCGGCCACGCCTTGACGAAGAGGAAGACGGTGATGACGGTCAGGACGACGAGGACGATGACACCCACCGTGGTGGTGAGGGCCTGGAACACGCGGTCGCCGACCCGCCGCCCTGGGCGGCGGGCAGGACGGCGCCCCCGAGCCGGCGACTCAGGCGTCGGGGTCTCGACGCTCTCCACGTTCATCTCGTCGGGCCCCGGACGTAGCGGTCGCCGGTGACGATCAGACGCTCACGGAGGCGAGGGCCGCGGTGACGATCGGCGGCGGCAGCGGGGCGTAGTCGAGGCTCTCGGTCAGGTTCTGGCCGTCGGTCAAAGCCCACTGGGCGAAATGCCGGAGTGCCTGGGTCTTGGTGGGGTCACCGGCCCTGGCGAACAGCAGGTAGGTGGTGGTGCTGATCGGGTAGGCGGTGGGGGCGGTAGGCGTGTAGTTCATGGTGAGGCTGCCGTCGTCTTTGGGCGTGGCCTCGGCCAGGGCGGCGGTCACCCCGGCGGCGGTCGGAGCGACGAACTGGCCCGCCTGGTTCCGAATCTCGACCATCCCCAGCGACGACAGCTTCGGGAAGCTCACATCGGCGTAGCCGATGGCCCCGGGAGACTGCTTGACGGCCTGGGTCACCCCGTCGGAGCCCTTGGCCCCGGTGCCGGCGGGCGCGTGCCAGTCCTTGTCGGTTGGGAAGTTCCAGCGCCCGGGAGCGGCGGCCGCCTTGAGGTACGACGTGAAGACCTGGGTCGTCCCCGACCCGTCCGAGCGGTGGACCACCTGGATGCCGACCTTGGGCAACGGCGCTCCGGGGTTGTCGGCCTTGATGGCGGCGTCATTCCACTTGGCGATCCTGCCGGAGAAGATGCCGGCGACCGTGTCGGGCGACAGCTTGAGGCTCTTGACCTTGGCCAGGTTGTACTCCACGGCGATGCCTCCGGCGACCCACGGGACGGCGACCACGGCTCCGGGACCGCCCGTCGCCGCCTTCTCCCCGGCCTTGAGAGCGACGTCGGAGCCGGCGAAGTCGACGGTCTTGGAGGTGAGCTGCTGTATGCCCGCCCCCGACCCGACTCCCTGGTAGTTGATGCTCACGCCCGGGGCGACGCGGGCGTACTGCTTGATCCACTCCTGGAGCATGCTCTGCACGAAGGTGGAGCCGGCACCCGAGAGGCTGGCGGTGTCCTTGGCGCCCGCCGCGGCGTTGGCCGGCGCCGTCCCCGCGGTGCCGGTGGCCCTGGTGTCGGTGGCCGACGGGTTGGCGGCCTCACAGGCCGTGCCCAGCAGGGCCAAGGCGCACAGCGCGACCAGCCCTGACAGGACGCGTCGCCTCAGGCGCACGGCGCCGATGCGACGAATGGGTGCACGATCTCACCCTAAGGAAGGGGCAAGGCGGGAGCCTGAACGACGGGTGAACGCAGGGTGAACGACCGGTGAAGGATCCCTTGCCGGCGGGGTCGGGCACCCGGCGGGGGGCCCGGAGCGTCAGCCGTTGCCCTCGTCGAGCTCGTCGTCGGGCACGCCGAGATCCCATTCCAGGATCAGCGCCTCCCGCTCGGCATCGCGCACCACCCGCTCACGGTTGCGGCGGAACTGGGGGTCGTGCGGAGGCAGCAGCAGCAGGCGGGCCGTCGCCCGTTCCTTGAACGACTCCACCGCGTTGCGGTCGCCGCCGAACTGGGAGACGACCTCCCAATGGGGAGCGACGGGGCCCAGGTAGATGATCCGCACGTGGCCCCGGGGGGCTCGCTGGTCCTCTTCCACCGGCACAGTGGTCATCGGCGCAGGCTACACGGCCGGTTCTCGTACACTTCGCGGTGAGGTTCGACGATCCATCCGGGGCATGGTCTCCGTAGGACAGATGGAACCAACAACCGACCCACTTCGTTGTTCGTGGGAGTGGGGCCGATGAGGAGGGTCGATGGACACCCTGTGGATGGCCGAGGGAAATTGCCGGGACAAGCCGCCGTCGTTGTTCTTTCCGAGCGACGGGGTGGGCGTCGAGGTCGCCCGGCGCGTCTGTGTTGACTGCCCCGCCAAGTCGCCGTGCCTGGAGTACGCCCTGGCCAACGGCATCGATCACGGCGTCTGGGGCGGCGCGTCGGAGCGTGAGCGGCGCCGCATCGCCCGCCGCCGCCGACTCGAACGGCTCTCGAGCGGCGCGACCACCGGCTCCGTCGTCTCCATCAGGCGCTGAGTCCTCGGGGGCGCGTGCCCCCCACGCTCAGGCGGCGAGGGGCTCGACCAGGCTCCGGCAGACCCGGCGCATGCGGTCGGCCAGCGACGATCCCCCGGTCGAGGGCAGCGCCTTGGCCACCGCCACCAGCTGGTCGACCGGGGCCTCGCTGACCAGCGAGTAGACGGTGTGGCCCCGGTGCCACACCAGCACCTGGCCCCCGGGCCAGGCGTAGATCCAGCCCTTGGCCGACCCCACCCCGACCCGCTTGCCCGCCGCCGGCAGGTCGGCTCCCGTCAGTCCCCCCCGCTGCTCGAACACCGACAGGTCGTACAGGCCGTCGCTGTAGAGCACCTGCACGACACCCTGCTCGCGGTAGGCGTCCACCCGTCGATACCCCTCAGGCAGGGCCACGGGCGCCGACACAGACGAAAGGCGTTGGGGCGAGTGGTCGGCGAGCCGGGCCGGTGTCACCGGGGCGGCGATCTGGGGATCGAGATCGATGACCGAGAAGGCCACCACGCGCGACGCGTGGCCGGTCTGGTCGAGTTGCTCGCGCCGCAGGAGGAGCCCGTTCTCGGCATCCAGGAAGAGGCGCTCGCGGACCGCCCCCGACTGCCTGACCTCGACGAGGTCGGTGGGTCGTGACGCCACCCGGGTGGGCGACGGCTGGGGGGACGAGACCTCGTACTTGTCGGACAGGTCGGGGCGGCTGGCCGAGTCGGCCGTCCCCGACCACAGCAGGTCCCAGTCGCCGGCGGGGCGGCGGACCATGGTGGCCCCACCGGGTTCGGCCATCAACGTCGACCGGCCCTGGACCTGGAAGGAGCCCCCGGACGCCTGCACGGTCAGGCGATCGGAGTGGGAGCCCCGGGCGTCGTCCCAGGTGACGTCGACCAGCCCGATGAACGAGAGGCGTTCGGCGGCCTGGCGGGACGCCTCGAAGGGGTTGTGGGCGTCGCTGGCTGTGTCCCCGAGGCCGGCCCCGGCTCCGGTCGGACCGGCGAGGACGGGCGCGGGGACACTGATCAGCAGGAAGAAGGCGCAACCGGCGACGGAGGTCCTCATGGCCGGAAGGCGACGGGCACGACGGCGGGGGCCAACTGGCTCACCGGGTCGCCGGCGCCCACCGCCGTGGCGTGGGCCTCGATGAACCGGGTCACCGGCGGCGTGGTCGGCGAGTCGTGAGGGGACACCAGTCCGAGCACGACCACGGTGGCGGCGGCACAGGCGGCCATGGCGGCCACACCGGCCCGCAGGCGCAACCGCCGGGCGACGAGGACGGATGTGACCGCGGGTTGCCGGTGGCCGTGGGCCTCGCCGGTGTCGGCGGCGTCGTCAGCCTCGTCGGCCTCGTCGGCGTGGTCGGCGAACAGCCGGACGTAGAACTGCGCCGGAGGCTCGACGGGGGGAAGGCTTCGGAGCCATGACCGGGCCTGGGTGACGGCGATGCTCTCGGCCGCGCAGGTCGCGCAGCCGGCCAGATGGGCCCGGGCCGCCTCGGCCTCGGCGCCTTGGAGCTCGCCGTCGAGCAGGGCGCTCAGGACGTCGCCCACGTGCCCACTGTCAGCCGTCACGGTGGCCCCCCGTCGCCAGCGCCTTGCGCAGTTGCGCCCGCCCCCGATGGATGCGGCTGCGGACGGTGCCGAGAGGGATGTCCAACGCCTCGGCGATCTCCTCGTAGGAGTTGCCCACCACGTCGCACAGCACCACGACGGCCCGGTACTCGTAGGGAAGGCGGGCCAGGGCGGCCTGAATGTCGGCGGAGAGCACCTGGGACTCCAGGGCGACATCGGCCCCCTCGATGGGTGGGAGCACCCGGTCGGGCTCGTCGGCCATCACTTCGGTGGGACGGCGTCGACGCCAGCGGACCTCATCGAGGAAGGTGTTCGTGGTGATACGGCTCAACCATCCCTCCAGGTTTCCCGGCTGGTAGGTGGCCAGGCCCTTTCGGACCCGGAGCAACACCTCCTGCACGAGATCCTGCGCGTCGTCGTCGTTCCCGGTCAGGCGGTAGGCGACGGTGTAGAGGAAGCGCCCATGGCTCTGAGCGACTTCCTCCCACGTCGGAACCCCACTACCTGCCATGAGAACGACGGCGAGCGCCGCCGGGTTCCCTCTACGAGGAGGTGGGTGGCGCGTCCCGGCGCGCTCGGGCCTCGCGCTCGGCGAGGAGGGCGTCGAGCTCGGCGTTGGTCATGGTGACCTTGTCGTCAGGCCTGGGCGCCGAGGGCGTGTGTTCCTTGTCGGAATCCTCGACGCCCTTCTTGAACTCCTTCGACGCCTCGCCCAGCGACCGAGCCAGCTTGGGGAGCCGGGTGGCGCCGAACAGGAGGAACACTATGAGGAGGATGGCGATGATTTCGGGGGCTCCGATACCCATACGCGCTACAGGCTACAGGCTGCGGCCCACATCGCCACGTCGTCGGGACCGAGCACTGAAAACGGGCCGGCGGCTCCGAGCACCATGGTGTGAATGCCCAGCGCGCCCCACCCCTCGACCTGGGCCCTCACGTCCTCCACCGTCCCCACCAGCCGTGTGCGGCGCCACTCGTCGAGAGTGGTGGCGGCGATGCCCGGCCCCGGGGCCAGCTCGCACAGGTGGCGGAACCGGCGGCGCAGGTCGGACTCGTCCTCACCCACCAGCGCAGTGAGCCCGAGCGAGCGGGTCAGGGTGGCCGGGTCGCGCCCCACCCGGGCGCAGGCCGCGTCCAGGGCACCGAGGCGTTCGCGGTAGGCCGCTGCGGTCGAGGTCCACGCCGTCGTCCAACCCTGCCCGTGACGGGCCACCACGTCGTGGAGTCGGTCGTCGTCACCGCCCAGCCAGATGGGGGGGTGCGGCCGCTGCGCGGGCAGGGGCAGGCATCGGGCCTCGGTGACCCGGACATGGGCGCCGGCAAACGAGAAAGGCCCGCCCCCGAACATCCCCACCAGGACCTGGCACACCTCGGCCAGCCAGGCCGCGTCCCCGGCCGAGGCGCCGCCCAGGCCCACGACCGTCCGGCCGCCCGTCACCACGTCGAGGGTGGCCAGGGCCTTGGCCAGCACCGCCGGCGGGCGCAAGAAGGCATCGAGCACGAGAGTGCCGAGCTTGGGCCGCCGAGTGGTCCGGGCCAGCGCGGCGAGAACGACGAGGGGGTCGGCGCCGCCGGGCTGGTCACCCAGCCACAGCGACTCGAAACCGAGGCGCTCGGCCAACAGGGCCAGCTCCCGCACCGCCGGCCATCCCGGCCGGTCGGCGCCGGGCACCGAACGACCGAAGTGCGGGAGGGACAGGCCGATGTGCATCGTCCTCGGACGGTACAAGGACCACACTGGCAGCGGTGCTCGAGTGTGTCGTCAACATCAGCGAGGGGCGGCGAACCACCGTCGTCGACGCCATCGCCGCGTCGGCCGGCGGGTGCCTTCTCGACCTCCACGTGGATGCCGATCACAACCGGGCGGTGTTGACCATGGCCGCCGACGTCGACGGTGACCTCGAGGAAGCGGTGCGGTGGGTGGCCAGCCATGCCGTGGCCGCCATCGACCTCTCCGGCCACGCCGGCGCCCATCCCCGGCTGGGAGCCGTCGACGTGGTGCCCTTCGTCGCCCTCGGCTCGACCCCGTTCGTCCACGCTGTCGAAGCTCGCAACCGCTTCGCGACCTGGGCAGCTGCCGAGCTCGAGCTCCCGGTGTTTCTCTACGGCCCTGAGCGGCCGCTCCCCGAGGTTCGTCGCCGGGCCTTCGTGGACCTGGCACCCGATGCGGGACCAGCGGCGCCTCACCCCACCGCCGGTGCCGTGTGCGCCGGGGCTCGGGAGGTCCTGGTCGCCTACAACCTGTGGCTGGCCCCGGGCGTGGACCCGTCAGTCGCCCGGGCCGTGGCCGCCGCCGTTCGCGGACCCGGCGTCCGGGCCCTCGGGCTCGATGTCGGTGGGCGCGCCCAGGTGTCGACCAACCTCATCGACCCCCTCCACGTGGGTCCGGCCCTGGTCTACGACGCTGTCGCCGCCCGGGCGGACGTCGAGCGGGCCGAGCTGGTCGGGCTGGCGCCGGCCGCCGTGGTCGACGCCGTGGACCCCCGGCGCCGGGTCGAGCTCGACGTCGACCCCGCCCGGACCATCGAGGCCCGCCTGGCCGCCCGACGGTGTCGATGAGGCGGCGCCCCGCCGGTCGCAGCCCGTCGTGGAGGGCTGCGACCGGGAGGACGCCGGGATCAGGCGGTGGCGCCCACGTCGCGCCGGCCACCGGCGCGCTGGCGACGGATCCGGCGGCGCTCCCGCTCGGACAGGCCGCCCCAGATCCCGAACTTCTCGCCGTTCACGAGCGCGTACTCGAGGCAGTCCTCGCGCACGACGCATCCCCGGCACACGGACTTGGCCTCGCGGGTGGACGCTCCCCGCTCGGGGAAGAAGAGGTCGGGATCCACCCCCAGGCAGTTGGCCTGGCCCTGCCACGTTCGGTCACCCAGGTCGAACCTGTGCCCTCGCCTGTCCATCGGTTCGCTCCCATCGCCGGCTCTCACACCGTCAGCGTCACGTCGGCCACGTCGTCTGGCCATGTCGTCGCGGGCAGGTGCGGTCGCACCATCCCACCGATGTAATTACAACGATGTCATCATGGCTCGCGACTGGGCAGGCGCGCAAGCCCCCAGGGGACCAAACTGTGCGTCGTGCGCATCCACGCCATCTCGGGCGACATCACCACCCTGGATGTCGACGCCATCGTCAACGCCGCCAACCAGTCGCTGCTCGGTGGTGGCGGTGTCGACGGGGCGATCCATCGTGGCGCCGGGCCCGAGCTGGTCGAGGCCTGCCGGGCCCTGGGCGGCTGCGCCACCGGTGACGCAAAAGCCACGCCCGGCTTCGGCCTGCCCGCTCGCTGGGTCATCCACACCGTCGGGCCGGTCTGGCGGGGCGGCACCGCCGGCGAGGCCGAGCTGCTGGCGTCGTGCTACCGGCGCAGCCTCGAGGTCGCCGGCGAGCTGGGGGCGCGCACGGTCGCCTTTCCCGCCATCTCCACCGGCGTGTACGGGTACCCGCCGGCCGAGGCGGCGGCGGTGGCCGTTGACACGGTGACCACCGCGGGCAGGACGGTGACCACCGCGGGCAGGACGGAGACCACCGCCGACGCAGGAGCCGGCGTCGAGGAGGTCACCTTCGTGGCCTTCGACGAGCGCACGCTGGCCCTGTACCGCCGCCTCCTGGAAGGCGCCATCTGATGTCGGGGCCGACCGGGGTGGTCCTGATCGCCGTCGCCCTCGGTCTCGTCTCGTTGCCCATCGCCAGCATCATCGACGCCGCCCGCCGGCCTGCCCTGCAATGGACGCGGGTGGGCCTCAGCCGCCGGACGTGGATCCTCGTCATCGCCGCGGGGACGGTCCTCGGCATGGGTGTCGTCGGCGTGGTGGCCGCCATCGAGTACCTCACCTCGGTTCGCCCCAAGCTCCAGATGGCCGCGGAGATGGGCAGCCCCTGAGCTTGGCCGGCGCTCAGCCGGTGTTGCGCAGGCCGGCGGCGATGCCGTTGATGGTGACGAGCAGGCCGCGGCGCAGCAGGGCGTCGGGCTCGGCCGCCTGGCGCCAGCGGGAGAGCAGGCTCACCTGGAGATGGCTGATGGGGTCGAGGTGGAGGTCGCGCACGGTGAGGGTGCGGGCCAGCGACGGTTGGCGCTCGAGGAGCTTCGACTGGCCGCTGACGGCGAGGACCTCGGCGACGGTGCGGTCGTACTCGGCGACGATGACGTCGAAGAGGTAGTGCAACGAGGGGTCGACGAGGCGCTCCACGTAGAGATGGGCCACGCCCAGGTCGACTTTGGCCAGCACCATCTCCACGTTGGAGATGAAGGTCCGGAAGAAGTGCCACCCGCTGTACATCTCGTCCAGGATCTCGGGATCATCGGAGGCCCGGGCGGCGGCCAGCCCCGAGCCCACACCGAACCACCCCGGGACGATCTGGCGGGACTGTGTCCACGCGAAGACCCACGGGATGGCCCGCAGCGACTCGAGGTCGCCTCCCGCGCCCCGCCGAGCCGGGCGTGAGCCGATGTTCAACTCGCTGAGCTCCTCCACCGGGGTCGACGCCTTGAAGTACTCGGCCAGGTTCGGGTCCGCCAGCAGGGCCCGGTAGGCGGAGGCGCCCGCGCCGGCGACGGCGTCCATGGTGCGGTCCCACTCGTCGAGCACGTCGAAGTCGAGGCGCGACGTGCGATGCAGCACCGTGGCCTCGGTCAGCGCCGCCAGGGCAAGTTCGAGGTTGTGACGGGCCAGGGTGGGGAGCAGGTACTTGTCGGAGATGACCTCGCCCTGCTCGGTGACCTTCATCGGCCCCTGGAGCACGTCGAAGGGTTGCGCCAGCACCGCGTCGTGGGTAGGCCCACCGCCCCGTCCCACTGTTCCCCCCCGTCCGTGGAAGAGCCGGAGGAGCACGCCATGTCGCTGCGCGGTGTCGCGGAGCTTGCGTTGTGCCTTGTGGATCTCCCACTGCGAGGCGACGATGCCCGCGTCCTTGTTCGAGTCGGAGTAGCCCAGCATCACCTCCTGGACGTCGCCGCGGACGCTGACGACGGCCCGGTACGAAGGGTCCGACAGAAGGCGGTCGAGGATCTCGCCGGCCGCCGACAGCTCGACGGCCGTCTCCAGCAGGGGCACGAACCCGATGCGGGCCACCCCCCGGTGCACGTCGACCAGGCCCGCTTCCCGGGCGAGCACGACGGCGGCCAGCACGTCGTC
This sequence comes from Acidimicrobiaceae bacterium, assembly GCA_039649175.1. Lineage (GTDB taxonomy): Bacteria > Actinomycetota > Acidimicrobiia > Acidimicrobiales > AC-14 > DATAQC01. The sequence goes on along the minus strand of JBBWZS010000171.1, from coordinate 945 downwards.
AGCCCCCTTGGTCATCGACACCACGTAGGTCTCCACCGCGCCCGGGCCAAACCGGTCGAGGGCCGAGCGCAGCATGGTGAACTGCGAGTAGGTGTCGGCCGCCTGGCCGTCCAGCGCCGGTATGGGCCCGATGAGGGGGCGGCGGCTGGTCAACTCCGTGCTCAGCACCTCGAAGCGGGCGTCGGCTCCGAGTGACGAGTAGGGCTGGTCCGATTCGCCCAGACCGTCGAGCACCGCCCCGACGACGTCCTGGATGCGCTGGGCGTGCTCGCGGATGTCCAGGGTGGCGAGCTGGAACCCGAACGCCGTCACCGAACGGATGAGGCGGGCCAGCGACCCGTTGGCGGCCAGCTCGCCACGGTTGGCCAGCAGCGACTGACGCATCACCTCCAGGTCGTCGAGCAGCCCGGTTGCGTCGGCGTACTCGGTGGCCGCCACCGTCGAGCGCCCGGCGGCCAGGCGGGCCCGGGTGTTGCGGAGGCGCTGGCCGATGAACGAGGCCTTGAGGCGGTAAGGCTCCTCGGCGTTGAGCTGGCCGTACCGGGCGACGACCTCGGGCAGCACGCCGGCGTCGACCACCAGGCTGGCCTGCAACTCCTCGGAGACCTCGGCGATCTGGGTCGACGAGCTGAGCTCGGTGATGAGGGTCTCGATGTCGGCCAGCAGCATGGACACGCCCAGGTCGTACTGCTGGGCAAGCACCGCCACCGTCACGTCGGGCGTGACGTTGGGGTTGCCGTCACGGTCGCCTCCCACCCAGCTCCCGAGGCGCACCGGTGTGGCGCCGGTGGGCAGCTCCACGCCGAGGTCGCGTACCTGGACGACGAACTCGGCCACCACGCCGGGGACCACGTTGCGGGCCAGGTCCTCGAGGTAGTAGTTCACCGCGCTGGCCTCCTGGGCCGGCGTCGGCCGCTCGCGGCGCAGCTCGTTGGTCTGCCACAG
>JBBWZS010000170.1:0-4619 GCA_039649175.1 Acidimicrobiaceae bacterium | reverse complement strand
ACCGAGGCCACCGCCTCCTTCTGGGGCGCGGCCGTGGTCGAGGTGGTGGTCGCCTCCGCGGTGGTGTTGGTGGTCGACGTCGCCGCGTCGGTCACGGGGGTCACCTGCGCCGACGCCGGCCCCGGGGCCGACTGGAGCTTCGCCGTCCCGTTGCCCCCGCCGGCCGACGAGCACGCCGTCAGGCCCAGGGCCAGGACGGTCGCCGCCTTCGTCAGTCGCCCGAAGCGCATTTCGTTCCTCATAACCGCCTTTGACCGTCGCAGGACCGCTATGGTTCCACACTTTTTCCACCGCGGTCCACGGCGGGCTCAAGGTCGCGGTCCTGCGTGCCGATACCTAGCTCGCCTTGGGAGGCAGAAAAAGGGGGTTCGCCATGACGTGTCCTTCGTGTCGTTCGACCGCGCTGGTCGAGATCCGGCTCACGCTCCACGACCAGTTGGTGACCATGCACTCGTGCTCGACGTGCGAGCGCCGCTGGTGGGACAAGGCTGGCCAGCTGGTCAGCCTGCCGTCCGTGCTGGAGCTCGTCGCCCTGAAGTAACGAGGGGTGTCGGCCCCGCGAGTTCGCGACCTGCGTGCCGCGACCGACGGGATGGGGCGGGATGACAAGATAGTGGCCATGCCCCGTCCAAGCTGGCCGTCGGTCGACGAGACGCGGGAGCGGTTCGTCGGGTGGGCCCGGCCCCGGCTGACGACGCGGCCGTCGGTGGAGTCGATGATCACCTTCGGCGTGGTCGCCGCCGCCGTCATCTTCACCCTGATGCAGCTCCAGCCCCGGCTGCTCATCGCCCACACCACGCCGGCCGGCGGGGACACCGGGTCCCACGTCTGGGGCCCCGCCTTCATGCGGGACCACCTGCTGCCGAAGCTCCGGATCAGCGGCTGGGCGCCGGACTGGTACGACGGCTTCCCGGCCTACATGTTCTATTTCCCGCTGCCGGCGCTGATGATCGCCGTGCTCAGCTTCGTGCTGCCCTACGGCATCGCCTTCAAGCTGATCACCGTCCTCGGCATCCTGACCCTGCCCATCGCCGCGTGGGCCTTCGGGCGGCTGTCGGGCATGCGCTTCCCCGGCCCCGCCATGCTGGCCGTGGCCACGGTGCCCTTCCTGTTCGACCGGGGCTTCACCATCTACGGCGGCAACATCCCGTCGACCCTGGCCGGCGAGTTCTCCTTCTCGATCAGCCTGTCGATCGCCCTGCTGTTCCTGGGAGTGGTGGCCCGCGGCCTCGACACCGGCAAGCACCGGGCCCTCGCCGGGGTGCTGCTGGCCATGGCCGGGCTCTGCCACCTCCTGCCCACCGTGTTCGCCGTCGTCGGCGCCTGCGTCCTCTACCTGTTGCGCCCGGGCCGGCGCCGCCTGGTGTTCCTCGGCGGGGCCCTGGGCGTGGGCGCCCTGCTCGCCGCCTTCTGGTCCATACCGTTCGCCTTCCGGCTCCCGTACGCCAACAACATGGGCTGGGAGAAGATCACCGAGTACAGCAAGAACCTCTTCCCCCACAACCTGCGGTGGCTGGTCGTGCTCGCCCTCGGCGGGGCCATCGTGAGCGTGGTCAACCGCCGCCGCACCGGCCTGTTCCTGGTCGGGATGGCCACCATCACCGGCAGCCTGTTCGTCGTCGCCCCCCAGGGCCGGCTGTGGAACGCCCGGGTCCTGCCCTTCTGGTACCTGTGCCTGTACCTGCTGGGCGGGGTGGCGCTGACCGAGCTCGGCCCCGCCATCGGGCGGTGGGTGGCCACCGACCCCGAGGACCCGTCGCCCCTCGGCCGCCTGCTGACGCCGGTCGTGGCCGCCCTGGCCGCGTGGATCATGGTCGGCCTGCCGCTCGGGGTCCTGCCCAACTGGTTGCCCAAGCCCAAGACCACCGACGTCAGCTTCATCCCGTCCTGGGCCAAGTGGAACTACTCGGGCTACGAGCGCAAGGCCGCCTACCCCGAGTACAAGGCCATCGTCGACACCATGTCGGACGTGGGCAAGACCTACGGCTGCGGCCGGGCCCACTGGGAGTACGAGTCGGGTCTCGACCGCTTCGGCACGCCCATGGCCCTCATGCTCCTGCCGTACTGGACCGACGGCTGCATCGGCTCCCAGGAGGGCCTGTACTTCGAGTCGTCGGCCACGGTGCCCTACCACTTCATCTCCGCGGCCGAGCTGTCCAAGGCCCCGTCCAACCCGATGCGGGATCTTCCGTACCCGACCCTGAACGTGGCCGACGGCGTCCGCCACCTCCAGCTCCTGGGGGCGAAGTACTACATGGCCTTCTCGCCGGAGGCCAAGGCCCAGGCCAACGCCGACACCGACCTGACCGCGGTGGCCACGACGGGGCAGTGGACGGTCTACGAGGTCAAGGGCTCGGAGCTGGTGACCCCGCTCAAGTTCCAGCCGGCCGTGGTCACCGGGCCGGTCACGGGCGAGACGCCGTGGATGGACATGAGCGTCGACTGGTACGAGAACTTCGACGCCCAGGACGTCTTCCTCGCCGCCTCCGGGCCGAAGGAGTGGCAGCGGGTCGCGGCCCACGCCTCGCCCGCGGGGACGGCCACCACCACGGTGGGCGCCGGGGTCACGGTCGACCCGCCCGATCGCAATCCCGTGACGCCGACGCTGGTGACCGGCATCAAGTCCGACGACAACGACATCAGCTTCGACGTCGACCACGTCGGCTCGCCCGTCCTGGTCAAGGCCTCCTACTTCCCCAACTGGAAGGCCTCCGGTGCCAAGGGCCCGTACCGGGTCACTCCCAACCTGATGGTCGTGATCCCGACCTCGACGCACGTCAAGCTCCACTACGGCTACACGCCGGTCGACGGGCTCGGCTACCTGCTGACCATCGGCGGGATCGCCCTGGCCATCGCCTTCGTCCGCAGCGGCCCGGTCGACTACGGCCAGCCCCACGAGGACCCCGAAGGCGAGGCCCTGGGCGAGCCGGTGGCGGTCGGAAGCGCCTCCGCACCGGCCGACCGCCCGGCCCGGCCGCCGGTCACCGTCCTGGACCGCGGCAGCTGAGCCCGGGTCCTCTGCGTCTTTCGTCGTGGATCTGACCGAGGCACCCGCCTCCCGACGCGCCGGGTACGAGCCCGCCCGAGCCGACGACGTGCGCCCGGACGGCGGCGTGCCCTGGATCGCGCTCGGGCTGGGCCTCACGCTCGTCCTGGGCGTGGTCGTGCGCTTCGCCACGCTGTCGGCCCTGTGGCTGGACGAGGCCCAGACGGTGGCCATCGCCAAGCTGCCGCTGTCCAAGCTGCCCGAAGGGCTGCGCCACGACGGTGCCCCGCCGCTGTTCTACGTCCTGCTCCACGGCTGGATGAGGGTGTTCGGCGACGGCAACCTGTCCGTCCGGTTCCTGCCCGGCTTGTTCGCGGCCGCGGCCCTGCCCCTGGCCTGGCTGGCCGGGAGGCGTCTCGGGGGCCGCCAGGTGGCCTGGGCCGCGGTGGTGCTCCTGGCCTCGTCGCCGTTCGCGGCCCGCTACGCCACCGAGACCCGCATGTACTCGCTGGTCGTGCTGCTGGTGCTGGTCGGCTACTTGGCCGTCGCCGAGCTGCTCGAGCGGCCCGGCTCGGGGCGGGCCGCCGTCGGGGTGGGGCTGGTCACCGCCGCCCTCCTGTACACCCACTACTGGTCCCTCTACCTGCTGGCCGTGATCGGCGCCGTCTTCGTCGCCCTCGCCGTCCGGGCGCCGGATCCGTTGCCCGCCCGCCAGGGGGCCCGGCGGGGGCTGGTGGCCATGGCCGTGGGCGGGCTCACCTTCGTCCCCTGGTTGCCATCGTTCCTGTTCCAGCTGCAGCACACCGGCACCCCCTGGGGCGGCGCGGGCCGGCTGCGGTCGATGATCGACACGGTGTTCGACTTCTCCGGGGGCTACTGGGATCCCGGCCTGCTGCTGGGCATGCTCACCTACGTCCTGATCGCCCTGGCCCTGGCCGGGCGGGCCGTCGACGGCCGCCGCATCGAGCTCGACCTGCGCACCCGGCCCGGTGCCCGCCACCTGGCCGTCGCCGGCTTCGGCACCCTCGCCGTCGCCATCGTGGCCACCGTCGTCGGCGGATCCGCCTTCGCCGCCCGCTATGCGTCGGTGATGTTCCCCATGGTGATCCTGCTGGCCGCGGTGGGCGCCGGCGTGCTCGTCGACCGCCGGGTCCGCTACGGGGTGCTGGCCGCCGCCGTCGTGTTCGGGTTCTGGGCCACCGCCCCCAACGTCTTCGGCAACCGCACGTCCGCCCCCCGGGTGGCCGACGCCCTGATCGCCGGTGTCCGCCCCGGCGACGTCGTCGCCTACTGCCCCGACCAGCTGGGGCCGTCGGTGAGCCGGCTGCTGCCCGCCGGGATCGACCAACTCACCTTCCCCCGGGGCACGGCGCCCCAGGTCGTCGACTGGGTCGACTACGCCTCGGTCAACAAGAAGGCCGATCCGGCCGCCTTCGCCCAGATGCTGCTGAGCCGGGCCGGGCCGACCGGCACCGTCTGGGTGGTGTGGGCGCCGGGCTACCGGACGTTCAAGGACAAGTGCCAGGGCATCCTGGGCAACCTCGACCTGGCCCGCCGGAACAACACCCGCCCGGTCAAGCTGCCCAAGAACTTCGAGCACCCCGGGCTCATCCGCTTCCCGCCGAGCTGACCC
>JBBWZS010000132.1:0-4724 GCA_039649175.1 Acidimicrobiaceae bacterium | reverse complement strand
CCCGCAGCGGACGGGCGCCCAGGGCCCAGAACATGGCCGTGTAGCCGGCGAGGGTGATGGACAGCCAGACGCTGACCAGGCTGAGCAGGGCGGTCGGGGCGTAGCCGGCCATGACGGAATCCCGCCGCTCGTAGGTTGAGGTCCGCCGCAGCCGGGCCCGGAAGAGGATGCGGGTGATGAGGAAGACGGCGCCGGACAGCTTGGCCGGGATGCCCCGGGGCAGCACGACGGTGCGCACCGCCGAGCCGACCGTGCCGAGCACGGCGACGGCGCCGGCCACGAACACCAGGATCCGAAGGGCGACGTCCACGCCCGGGGAGCGTACGGCCACCGCCGGGGCACAATGGGCTATGGCCCGTGCCCCTGTCGCCGCGCCCCGGGTGGAGGCGGTCGTCGTCGACGCCGTCCGCACCCCGCTGGGCCGCCGCAACGGGGCGCTGCGGGACTGGCACCCCGTCGATCTCACCGCCCACGTCCTGCGGGCACTGGTCGAACGCCACGATCTCGACCCCGCCGTTGTCGACGATGTCATCGCCGGCTGTGTCAGCCAGACCGGCGAGCAGGGCCTCAACCTGGCTCGCAACGCCGCCCTGGCCGCCGGCTTCCCCGAGTCGGTGCCGGGCACGACGGTGGACCGCCAGTGCGGGTCGAGCCAGCAGGCGCTGCACTTCGCCGCCCAGGGCGTGATGGCGGGCGCCTACGACGTGGTGATCGCCGCCGGGGTGGAGTCGATGACCCGGGTTCCCATGGGGTCGAGCATCCTGAACGGACCGGGCAAGCCCTTCGGTCCGCAGATGTCGCAGCGGTACGCGGCGGCCGGCGGGCTGGTGCCCCAGGGGATCGCGGCCGAGAAGGTCGCCGAACGGTGGGGCCTGGCCCGGGAGGATCTCGACGCCTACAGCCTGGAGAGCCACCGCCGTGCCGCCCGCGCCACCGACGAGGGGCGCTTCGGCAACGAGATCGTGCCGGTGCCAGCCTGCGTGGCCGAAAGCCGAGCAACGGTCGATACCGGCAGGGCCAAGGTGGAGATGACGGCGGACGAGGGCATCCGGCGCGACACCACCTCCGGGGCTCTGGCCGCCCTGAAGCCGGCGTTCCTAACCGACGGCACCGTCACCGCTGGCAACGCCTCCCAGTTGAGCGACGGGGCGGCCGCCGTCCTGGTGATGAGCGAGGCCCGGGCCGCCGACCTGGGCTGCGTGCCCCTCGCCCGGTTCGTGTCGTTCGCGGTGTGTGGCGTGGACCCGGTGACCATGCTCACCGGCCCCATCCCGGCCACCACCGCGGTCCTGGCCCGGGCCGGCCTGTCGCTGGACGACATGGACGTGGTCGAGGTGAACGAGGCCTTCGCCTCGGTCGTCCTGGCGTGGGCGGCCGAGCATCATCCCGACATGGCCAGGGTCAACGTCAACGGGGGCGCCATCGCCCTCGGCCACCCCCTGGGCTGCTCCGGCGCCCGCCTGACCGCCACCCTGGTGGCCGAGCTGTCCCGCTCGGGCGGCCGCTACGGGCTGCAGACGATGTGCGAGGGCGGCGGCACCGCCAACGCCCTGATCCTCGAGCGGCTGGGATAGCGCGGTGCTCGGACTTCTCCTCAAGGTGGTTGCCGCCATCGTGGTCTTCGTCGTCATCATGCGCCTGGGCATGCTGATGCTGGGCGGCCTGGCCACGCCCCATCCGCCGCCCGAGCCGGGCCTGCTGCGACGGGTCAACCTGCGCTACCGGTGCTCGGTGTGCCTCACCGAGGTGAGGATGACCCAGGCCTCCGAGGAGCTCCCGCCGCCGCCCCGGCACTGCCAGGAGGACATGGACCTGGTGGCCCCGACCTTCGAGTAGCGGCGCCCGTACGTTGTCCCCAGGCTGTGCCTAAAGCTGGGGGAAAGATTTCAGTGGTACCGAGTGGCCGTGACGAAACCGAGGGTGATCAGGACCAGTCCGAGGAGGAGGTACATGTTGCTCGGCCCGTCGCCGGGCAGCAGGCTCACGTAGTTGGCCAGGATGACCAGCATGCCCAGCCCGAGGCTGGCGAACATGACGATCGGCACCCACTTGGAGCTGACCTTCTCGGACTTGGGCACCGGCGGGGTGTAGCGGGCGGTGGCCTTGGGCGTCACCCGGCCCGAGGGCACCGAACCCGGCTTCCCCGACTTCTTGGCCGGCTTCACGGACTTCACGGGCTTGGCCACGGACACGGAGGTTACCGCTCCGGGTACCGTCGGGCCATGCCCCGCGTGGTCGTCGTCGACAACTACGACTCGTTCGTCTACAACCTCGTCCAGTACCTCGGCGAGCTGGGCGCCGAGCCGCTGGTCTTCCGGCCGGACGAGCTGTCGGTCGACGCCGTCGAGGATCTCGCCCCTGACGCCATCGTCATCTCGCCCGGGCCCGGCCGCCCCGAGGACGCCACTCTGTCGAACGAGGTCATCGACCGCTACGCCGGCCGCTACCCGATCCTCGGCGTGTGCCTGGGCCACCAGTGCATCGGCCGGCTCTACGGCGGGGAAGTGGTGCGGGCGCCGGCGGTCGTCCACGGCAAGACGTCGCTCATCCACCACCGGGGCCAGGGGGTCCTGGCCGGCCTGCGCGACCCCTTCGAGGCCACCCGCTACCACTCGCTCCTGGTCGACCGGGACAGCCTGCCGTCCGTGCTCGAAATCACCGCCGAGACCGACGACGGCCTCATCATGGGCCTGCGCCACCGGGAGCTGGCGGTGGAGGGCGTGCAGTTCCACCCGGAGTCGATCCTCACCGCCGACGGCCGCACCCTGCTGGCGAACTTCCTGGCCCAGGCCGCGTAGCGAGCCGGATGCCCGCCGCCCTTAGGGGTGGACGATGGTCGTCGTGGAGGTGACCGGGGGCCGCGTCGTCGTGGTGGTGGGCGGGGGCGCCGTGGTCGCCGGCGGCGGCTGGGTGGTGGCCGTCGTGGGGACCGGAGGCTGGGTGGTGGTCGGGGCCGGCCCGTTCGAGATGACGAGCGTCACCGTGGCGTTGCGCTCGAGCGGCGTGCCCGCCGCCGGCTCGGTGCGGATCACCGTGCCCGCCGCCGTCGTGTCGCTGAACTCGTTGCGGGTGGCGGTGCGGAACCCGGCCTGGCCCAGCTGGTTGGCGGCGTCGCCCTCCCGGAAGTTGCGGACGTCGGGCACCTGGATCTGCTCGACCCCCTTCGACACGGTCAGGGTCACCGTGGACCCCTTGGCCTGGCGGGTGCCGGCCCCGGGAGCCTGGTCGATCACCGTGCCCGGCGTCTTGTCACTGTTGACCGGATTCGAGGCGACCTGGAACCCGGCCATGGTGAGCGCCTCGGTGGCGGCGTCGACCGTGCGGTTCCGCACGTCGGGCACCTCGATGATCGGTGCGCCCGAACTGACGGTGTAGGTGACCGTCGCGCCCTTCTTGACCTGGACGTTCGCCCCCGGATCCTGGGCCGTCACCCGCCCGGCCGGATTGGCCTCGTCCTGGACCTCCTTCTTGTCCGGCTTGAGGCCGGCGTCCCGCAGCAGTTGCTCCGCCTCGGGCTGGTTTTTGCCGACCACCCCGGGCACGGTGACCAGGGCGGTGCCGCCCACCCCCAGCTGACGGCTGATCAGGAAGAGGATGGCGCCGAGGACGGCCAGCAGGGTGACCAAGATGATGATGTAGGTGCTGGTCCGGGCCCGGGGCTCGTCGTCGACCGCCATGAGCGTCCGGTCGACCGCCACCACCGTCGTGCCGTCGACACCGGGCTGCACCGTCGTGGTGGGGCCCTCGCCGTTGCGAGCCATGATCCCGGTGACGGCGGCGGCCGGGACCAGCTTCTCGGCCGACACCGGCTGCCCCTGGGTGAACCGCACCAGGTCGGCGCGGAGGTCCTCGGCGCTGGCGTAGCGGTTGGCCCGGTTCTTGGCCATGGCCTTCTCGATGATGGCCTCGAAGGCGGGTGGAACGTCCGGGTTGTACTCCCGTGGCGGCACCGGCTGCTCCCGCACGTGCTGGTAGGCGATGGAGACGGGGTTGTCGCCGGTGAAGGGGGGCCGGGCGGCGACCATCTCATAGAGGACGACGCCCAGGGAATAGACGTCGCTGCGGAGGTCGACCACGTGGCCCTGGGCCTGCTCCGGGGAGAAGTAGGTGGCGGTGCCCATGACCGCGCCGGCCTGGGTGAGGCTCTCGGCCGGGTCGCCGGCGCGGGCGATGCCGAAGTCGGTCACCTTCACCTGGCTGGTCGTGATGATGACGTTGCCGGGCTTCACGTCGCGGTGGACCACGCCGTTGACGTGGGCGAAATGGAGGCCGGCGGCGATGTCGGCGCCGATCTCGGCCGCCCGGGTGGCCTTGAGCGGGCCCTGGCGGCGGATCACGTCGCGGAGGGTGAGGCCGTCGACGTACTCCATGACGATGAAGTAGGTGCCGTTCTCCTCGCCCCAGTCGTAGATGGAGACGATGTTGGGGTGGTTGAGGTTGGCCGCCGCCCGGGCCTCCCGGCGGAAGCGCTCGACGAAGGAGTGGTCGGACGCGAACTCGGGGAACAGGACCTTGACCGCCACCGGCCGGTCGAGGAGCAGGTCGCGGGCCAGGTAGACCTCGGCCATGCCGCCGCGCGCCAGGTGGCGCACGATCTGGTAGCGGCCTGTATAGACCTGGGAGGCCACGATCTAAGACTACGGGGCGAGTGCGGCCCGGAGGACGGCCTGGGCGATGGGCGCGGCCAGCGCCCCGCCGGTGGCCTCGTCGGCGTTCGGCTGGTT
>JBBWZS010000090.1:0-23674 GCA_039649175.1 Acidimicrobiaceae bacterium | reverse complement strand
TTGGTGCAGGCGACGGGAGCGGTGGTGACCCGGAACAGCCTGCTGTCCGCCGTGTGGGGCTCGGCCGACGCCGACCCCCACGTGCTCGATGCCACCATCGGTCGCCTACGCCGGCGCCTGGGACCGTGCGGCGCCGCCATCGAGACGACCCCCGGACGCGGCTACCGCCTCGCCACCGGCTGAGTTGTCGGTTCCGGTCAGGCGGCGTCAGGCGAGTTGAGGCTCGACGATCTCATCCACCGCGCTTTGAGATCGTGACGGTGCTGACGCCGCCGTTGACGACGGTAGGCCGTCCGGGACTTGCGGGGAATGGCCTCCCAGTCGCCCACCTGGACATAGAAGACGTTCTCCCGGTGATGGGTGCCGGGGGCCCACTGGCCCACGGCAAGGATGTAGCCACCGACGCGGGGTCGGCCGTACCAGAACCAGGCCGACGTCTCCCGGCCGCCGCTGACCCACCTGACGCGCGCTTTGGTTCCCCGTCGAGCACGCTGCTTGTGCCGGGTCACCCGCCCGAGGCAGGTCCAGGGTGTGTAGAGCGGCTGCTTCGCAGGGCTCTGGAGACCCAACGCCAGTGCCCGTTCCCAGATTGCCGCCAGTTCGGCTTCTCGTCGCCGAAAGCCGAGCATGATCCACCTCCTCGCCACGAGCTCGCCCGGAGGCGTCTCATCTACGGATTGTAGGTAGGCACGGACCACAGTGGCCTGCTTGGCCGGCGAGAACAGTGGTGACTGTTGTGGCGGCGATGCCCATTGCGCGCAGAGCGCGAGCCGCGTCATGGCGCTCGGAGAGGCCCACGCCGTCGACCCCGGCCCGGCCACCGGCCCAGCTGGACCAATCGCCTGGCACAAGTATCGGCCGGCGACTGCCGTATCCATCATCGATCCACAATCGGAACAGGTCACCATCTCGCTCGACCACCAGCCGTACCCCTCGGCCCTCCCTGTCGTTCGCATCTCCTACGCTTGGGGAAGGCAGGCCCCACTGTACGGAGAGGGTGCGACAGCGACGATGACCGACTTGGCGGAACGGGCTCGGGGACGCCGGCTCGTCCTCCCCGGCCATTTCGCCGGGCCGGTGATGGTGGAGGGCGTCGAGCCAATCGGCGACGGCTGGTTCTCGTGATCCACCGGTTGCGGGTACAGGGCTACAAGAGCCTGATCGACGTCGACCTCACCTTCGCGCCGCTCACTGTGGTCTTCGGGCCCAACGCCGCGGGCAAGTCCAACCTGCTCGACCTTCTCTCCCTTGTCGCCGCCATGGTCACCGAGCCCAGCCTCGACGCCGCCTTCACCACCCATCGTGGTACGCCCCTGGAGGCCTTCTCCTTCGGCGAAGGTGGCCTGGAGGAGCTCTCCGAGCAGCGGGAGTCGGCGTCGTTCACCGTATCGATCGACCTGGAGCTCTCCGACGCCGTCGTTGACGCGGTGGAGGCAGAGGTGAGCCGGGCACGCGAAGGATTGCCGGACGAGAACGGGTCCCATCGCCGGTCGATCCAGGAACGCCACCTTCGCTACACGCTGGAGATCGAGGTGCGCACGTCGTCGGGCCACCTCCGGGTGATGAACGAACAGCTCGAGGCCCTGCGCTCCGACTGGCAACCCAAGGCCCACACCAACCGGCGTCCGTTCATCGAGCGCGACGCCACAACCGGACGGCTGCACCTGCGCATGGAGCGCCAGGCCCACCCCATCTACGAGGACGTCGGCCAGGACCGCACCGTTGCCTCCAAGGCGCCCTACCCGCCCCACTACCCGCACCTCACTGCCCTGCGGGAGGAGCTTCGGCGCTGGCGCATCTACTTCCTGGAGCCCTCGGCGATGCGTGACGAATCGGCGCTCAAAGAGGTGGAGGTCTTAGGGCCCAACGGCGCCGACGTCGCCGCGTTCTACAACACCGTCCGGGTTGGAAACCAGCGCCAGTTCGACGATTTTGCCAGCGCCCTCCAGCTGGTCGTGCCCTCCCTCACCGGACTGGAGGTGCTGCGGACGCCCCAGGGGTTCCTGCGTCTGCAGGTGCGGGAGGGCCCGATGCCGGTCTCGTCCCGCCTCATGTCGGAGGGAACCCTGCGTGTGCTCGGCCTGTTGGCCATCACCAATCCCCGCACGCCACTCTCGGTCGTCGGTTTCGAGGAGCCCGAGAACGGCATCCATTCCCGCCGACTCACCACTGTCGCCCGGATCCTCACCGAGGCCGCCGACCGCGGAAACACCCAGTTCATCGTCAACACTCATTCGCCCCTGCTGCCCACGCTCTTCGAGCATGTTCCCGAGCCGGGGGTGGCCCTGGTCACATGCCGGAAGGAGGGCCGTCAGACGGTGTTCGAACCGTTCCGGCCCCTCGGTGGGATGTTCTCCGACCAGGAGGTGGACGCCGTCCTCGACGACGCCCCCGCCGCGGTAGGCGAGCGCATCGCACGGGGCGACTTCGGAGGATGAGGATGGGGCTCTTCGCCGAGGACGACGGGCAGGCAGCCTTGCTCCGCCCGTTGATCGAACGCCTGGCCGCCGACGAGGGCGTCGACGTGCAAGTGGAAGAGCGAAGTGCGGTGGGAGGCGTCGGTGTCACCAAACGGGCGCTGCGGTCCTACGTGGTCGACCTGGCGGCCGGTCGGGAGCCCTTTCTCGAAGCGCTTGTCGTCGCGCGTGACGGCGACTGCCGAGGGGGCACCATGCGCCGGGAAGAGATCGCCAGAGTCGTCGGCAATCGCTACGCCGGCCGCCTGGTGGTGGCGGTTCCCGAGCCCCACGTCGAGATCTGGTACCTGGCCGATCCCCGGGCGGTGGCTCGTGCCGTCGGCTCCGACGTGACCGCCGACGTCCCCACGTTGAAGTGCGAGCGCAACCGGTACAAGCGCGCCCTTCGACAGGCGTTCGTCGGCGTTGGCATCACGCCCGTCGCCGGCGGGGTGGAGTACGGGCGCCAGATCGCCGAGGGCATGGATCTGGCGCTGGCATGCCGCAACGACTCTTCGTTGGCCCGATTCGTCGCGGACGTACACGGTTGCCTGCGGGCGATAGGCACAGCCGATGCCTAGCCCCGCCTACCGCCTGGCCGCCTGGCCTGGCGTCGTGCGTCCCCGTCGGAGCAGGCCTGGCGCAAGGAGCTTGAAGCCTGGCACTACGGGTTCAACGCAACCGGCAAGGACGTGCTCCCAGGCTTCTTACGGTCGGACGCGTCCGTCGGAGACGTCGGTCGCTGGATTGACTTGCTAGAGCTGATCCGGGTTCGGGTCGGCATCAACGGGCCGGTGTGACGACGCTGGGGAGCTGGGCGTGACCGGGAGCAAGGTGATCGGAGCGGTCACCACTACAGTTGACGGGATGGGTCAGCGGGTGGCTGAGGATCTGGTCCGGCCACGTCGCTTCGGGCCCAAGCTGCGGTTGCGGGTCGATCTGCACGGGGTGTCGGTGTTCGGGCCCGGCGAGCAGCGCACCATGATCCGCTGGGAGTGGGTGGAGGCCATCGACGTGAGCGACGCGGTGACGGTCAGGTCGGCCACTGATTCGGTGTCCTTCCCGCCGGGTGCCTTCGGCATCGACGCCTCTACCCTGGCCCGGCGCCTGGAGGAGGCCCGTGCCATCGAGAGCCGCACCGAGGCCATCTCGGCGTTGAACGACCGGTGACCCTCCTGCGGTGGAAGTGGCTCCCGGTGGCCATCGTCGGCGCCGGTCTCGGGCTGGTCCTGCTGTTGCTGGTGACATCGGTGCACGCCAGCTTCGGTGACGACCCCCTGTTGCGCCTCCAGGGCTTCGACCAGGAGCGATCGTTCTTGCCGACCTCCGTCGGCTGCGGGAGCGCCATCGCCAACCTGAACGTGCCCTCCGGCACCCGTACCCTCTACGACGTGGCGCGCGACGGCGCCTGTCACACCAAGGGTGTGCGGCGGTTCTGGCTGGCCCTGGCCTTCGGGGGCGTCATGGTGTCGGCCGGCGCGTCCGTCGCCGTGGTCGCCCGAGAGGAAGCCGGCTGAACATGGCCGACCAGGGGCTGGTCGTGATGGACAAGGTCAGCAAGTCCTTCGGTGACATCCATGCCCTGCGCGACGTCGACCTGAGCGTGGAGCGGGGTGAGGTCCTGGTGGTGATCGGTCCGTCGGGATCGGGCAAGTCCACGCTGTGCCGCACCATCAACCGCCTGGAGACCATCGACTCGGGCACCATCACCATCGACGGCGTGGCCCTTCCCGCCGAAGGTCGGGCCCTCGCCCGCCTGCGGGCCGACGTGGGGATGGTGTTCCAGTCGTTCAACCTCTTCGCTCACAAGACGATCCTGCAGAACGTCACGCTCGGGCCGATCAAGGTCCGCAAGGTGGCCAAAGGTGAGGCTCGGGAGAAGGGCCTCGACTTGCTCCGCCGTGTCGGCATCCAGGAGAAGGCCGACCGCTATCCGGCCGAGCTGTCGGGAGGTCAGCAGCAACGGGCGGCCATCGCCCGCGCCCTGGCCATGGACCCCAAGGTGATGCTGTTCGACGAGCCGACCTCGGCCCTCGACCCGGAGATGATCAAAGAGGTGCTCGACGTCATGGTCGAACTGGCGACAGAAGGCACCACCATGATCGTGGTCACCCACGAGATGGGCTTCGCCCGCTCGGCGGCCCGAAAGGTAGCGTTCATGGACGGTGGCCGCATCGTCGAGCTGGCGTCACCCGAGCAGTTCTTCAGCCATCCCGAGACCGATCGCGCCCGCGATTTCCTGTCCAAGATCCTGGCCCATTAGGGCCTCGAGCAAGAGGAGGAAGTGTCATGCGTAGCCGTCGAAGCACCCGCCTGTGGACGGTACCGGTCCTGGTCCTGGCCGCAGGTCTGGTGGCTTCAGCCTGTGGCAGCAGCTCCAAGAAGGCCACCAGCTCCTCCACCACGTCGGCCACCACCCCGCCGACCTTCCCCGCCGGCACGGCCATGGCCAACATCCAGGCCAAGGGCAAGATGGTGGTGGGCATCAAGTTCGACCAGCCCGGGGTGGGCCTCCGCAACCCCACCAACAACTCGTTCGAGGGCTTCGACGTCGACATCGCCAAGCTGATGGCGGTCGGGATCTTCGGCGGCTCGCCCGACACTCTCGGCAACAAGGTCGAGTTCGTCGAGGCGGTGTCGGCCAACAGGGAGAAGTTCATCGAGAACGGCAACGTCGACGTCGTCATCGCCAGCTACACCATCAACGATGCCCGCAAGCAGCGTGTCGACTTCGCCGGGCCCTACCTCCTCGCCCACCAGGACATCCTGGTCAAGGCGTCCGACACCACCATCAAGAGCGTCACCGACCTGAACGGCAAGAAGGTGTGCAGCGTCCAGGGGTCGACGTCGGAGAAGAACGTGATCGCCAAGGCCCCGCAGGCCCAGTTGCTGTCCTTCGACGACTACAGCAAGTGCACCGAGGCCCTCACCGACGGACGGGTCGTCGCCGTCACCACCGACGGGCCCATCCTCGCCGGCTACGTGGCCAAGAGCAACGGCGCCTTCAAGGTGGTCAACGCCCCCTTCACCGACGAGCCCTACGGCATGGGGATGAAGAAGGGCGACGAGGCCTTCCGCGCCTTTCTCAACGACCGCCTCGAGAAGATCGAGGCCGATGGCCAGTGGGCAACCGCGTTCCAGGCCAACCTGGGCAAGCTCGGGCTGGCCCTGCCCACCCCACCCCCCATCGACCGCTACGGCTCCGCCGGGTCTCCCTCGGCGACGACCAGCACCACCGCCGCGGCAGGGGCCACCACCACCACAGTGGCCGGGGCCACCACCACGGCACCGGCGGTGACGACCACCGTACCGGCGACCACCTCCACCTCCACGCCGTAGCCCGGCGAGCGCCGGCGACATGGACGTCGTCCTCGACAACTTCGGCGGCTACGTCGACGCCACGGTCATCACCGTGGAGCTCACGCTGCTGTCGTTCGCGGTCGCCTTTGTCGTCGGCGTGCTGGTGGCCGCCTTCCGGGTGAGCCCGGTCCCCCCACTGCGGGCGGTCGCCACCCTGTGGGTGGAGACCCTGCGCAACACGCCGGTCATCGTGTTGATGTACCTGTTCTTCTTCGGCCTCACCAAGGTCGGGGTGAGCTATTCGCCGTTCGTCTCGGCCGTGATCGTGCTGGCCGCCTACACCAGCACCTTCGTGGCCGAGACGGTGCGTTCGGGCATCAACTCGGTGTCGCGGGGTCAGGCCGAGGCCGGTCGGGCCCTGGGCCTCACCTTCCCGCAGTTGCTGGTCCTGGTCGTGCTACCCCAGGCCCTGCGCACCGTGGTGGCCCCCCTCGGCAGCGTGTTCATCGCCCTCATCAAGAACTCGGCCATCGCCGGAGCGTTCGCCGTGCTCGACATCTTCGGGTTCTCCAAGGGCCTCCTCAATGCCGACGCCCCACCCATCGCCACCCTGGTGGGGGCGGCCATCGCCTATCTGGTCCTGGCCCTCCCCGCCGGCTGGGGCGTCGGGTTCGTCGAGCGCCGGGTGGCGATACGGCGGTGAGGGCGAGACTGTCGACCTCCACGCCCGACTTCCTGGGCGACGAGCTCGGTCCCCGTGGCCGGCGACGAGTGGCGCAGGCAACGGTGCTCGCACTGGTGGTGATCGCCGTCGTCGTGGTGATCGCCGCCATGCGCTTCTCCCACAAGGGCCAACTGAACGCCGCCCTGTGGAAACCACTGACCAAGTGGTCGGTCGACCGCTTCCTCCTCGGGGGCTTCGTCAACACCGTCAAGGCGGCGGCGGTGGCCATGGTCCTGGCCATGGTCATCGGCGCAGTGATGTCCCTGGCCCGCCTGGACGCCCACCGGGCCGTGCGCTGGCCGGCGGGCACCTACATCGACTTCTTCCGTGCCCTGCCCGAGCTCCTGCTCATCTTCTTCAGCTTCTTCGCGCTTCCGACCCTCGGGGTGCACCCCAGTGCCTTCCAGGCTCTGGTCCTGGGCCTGTCCATCTACAACGGCGCTGTCCTCGGGGAGATCTTTCGCGCCGGCATCCTGTCGCTCGACCGGGGTCAGGGGGAGGCGGCATCGGCCATCGGGCTCACCCACCGCCAGTCGATGACCGCCGTCATCCTGCCTCAGGCCGCCCGCCGCATGGCCCCGGCCATCGTCAGTCAGCTCATCACGCTGCTCAAAGACACCGCCCTCGGTGTGGTGATCGGCTACGACGACGCCCTGCGCCGGGCCGACAACATCGGGTCGTTCTACAACAACCGGCTCCAGGCCTACGTCTTCGTGGCCCTCTGCTACATCGCCGTCAACCTGGTTCTCAGTCGCATCGCCCACCGTCTCGAGGTCCGCCAGCAGCGACGACTCGGAGCTGCTCCCATCGCGGTGGCGGGAGTCGAAGACCTGGCGGTGATGGGGGCCCAGGCGTCGTCGAAGCTCTGACCGACCGGGACCGGGCCCCGGTTCCGAGCAGGCTCAGCTGCTGCGCCGGCCGGCGATCCACCAGGCGGCGGCGAAGACGGCGACGAAACCTCCGTTGAGGACGGCGGGGACGGCCTGGCGGCGCAGGGCCCAGCCCGTGGCCACCGCCGCGGTGCCGGCCTCGGCGGCGAGGAACCGGCCGGTCCGGCGCTGGGCGAACATGGGCACGGTTCGGGCCAGGGCCCAGACGGCGACGGCGTACCCGACGGCCAGGGCCACGTTGCCCGCCTGCTGGCGGCCGGGGCCGATCGACGCGGCGGTCACCGGGCGGCGAGCAGGCCGATGGCCTCCTGGGCCCGGGCCAGGGTCTCGGCGGCGACGGCGCGAGCCTTGGCCGCTCCCTTGGCCAGGACGGCCTCGACGGCACCGGGGTCGCCGGCCAGCTCGGCGTAGCCCTCCCGCACGGGACGCAGCAGCTCGATCACCGCCGCCGCGGTGTCGGCCTTGAGGGCTCCGTACTGGTCGTACTCGCCGGCCACGTCCTCGGGGAGGCGGTTGGTGGCGGCGGCCAGGATCTGGATGAGGTTGGACACGCCCGGCTTGTGCTCGAGGTCGTAGCGCACGGTCGCCCCCGGGTCGGTGACGGCCCGACGGAACTTGCGCTCGATGGTGTCCGGGTCGTCGAGGGCGAGGACGACGCCTTTGGGCGACTGTGACGATTTCGACATCTTGTCCTCTGGGCTCTGCAGGTCCATGATGCGTGCCCCCACCGCAGGGACGGCGGCTTCGGGCACCACGAAGGTCTCGCCGTAGCGGTGGTTGAAGCGGTTGGCCAGGTCGCGGCACAGCTCGAGGTGCTGGCGCTGCTCGTCGCCCACCGGCACCCGGTCGGCGTCGTAGAGCAGGATGTCGGCCGCCATCAGCACCGGGTAGGTGAACAGCCCGACCCGGGCCGACTCCTCGCCGCCCTTGGCCTTCTCTTTGAACTGGGTCATGCGCCGGAGCTCGCCCATCGAGGCGACGCCCTCGAGGATCCACGACAGCTGGGTGTGCTCGGGCACGTGGCTCTGCAGGAACAAGGTGCAGCGGTCGGGGTCGAGGCCGGCGGCCATGAGCACGAGCACGGTCTCGAGGGTCTTGGCCCGCAGCTCGTAGGGATCACGGGGGATGGTCAGGGCGTGCAGGTCGACCACGCAGAAGAACGAGTCGTGGGTGTGCTGGTCGGCGACCCATTGGCGGACGGCACCCAGGTAGCTGCCGAGGTGGACGTCTCCGGTGGGCTGGATGCCCGACAGCACGCGATCCATCCGGCCGATGGTATTCCCCGGGTCGACGGCGCCCGACCGATAACCTGCACAGGTGCCCTACGACGTCCAGACCCCGGTCTACCAGGGCCCGTTCGACCTGCTCCTCCACCTGATCTGCCGTGACGAGATCGACCTGTGGGACGTGTCGCTGTCGAGCATCGTCGACGCCTACGTGGCTGAGATCGAGCGCATCGGCACCCTCGATCTCGACGTGGCCACCGAGTTCCTGGTGGTGGCGGCCACGCTCGTGGAGCTCAAGTGCCGGCGCCTGCTCCCCGGTCCCGACGACGTGGAGCTCGACGAGGAGCTGGCCCTGTTCGAGGAGCGCGACCTGCTGCTGGCCCGCCTCCTCGAGTGCAAGACGTTCCGCAACGCCGCCGCCGCCATGTCCCGCCTGGCTGCGGCTGCGGCCGACTCCCACCCCCGGACGGCCGGGCTCGAGCCCCGGTTCCTCGCCCTCACCCCCGACCTGCTGGCCGGCCTCGGGCCCCTCGACCTGCGAGCGGCGTGGCTGTCGGCCACCACCCCGAAGCCGGTGCCGCAGGTCGACCTCGACCACGTGGCGCCGGTCCGGGTCAGCGTCTCCGAGGTGGTCGACGAGCTGGCGGTGTCACTGCCGGGCACCGGGCGGCGCTCGTTCCGGTCGATCACCTCGCGTCTGGCGACACGCCTCGACGTCATCGTCCACTTCCTCGCCGTGCTCGAGCTCTACAAGCAGGGCCGGGTGGAGCTCGACCAGCTCGAGAGCTTCGGCGACCTCACCGTGGCCTGGGTTGCGGGTCGCCCGGCGGGCGAGGGTGCCGGCCGGCTCGATCGGGTGGACACCTACGATGGCTGACGAGGCGACCAGGGCGGTGGAGGCCATCCTCATGGTGGCCGAGGAGCCGGTCGAGCCCCAGCTGCTGGCCGAGCTGCTGGAGCTGTCGGTGGCCCGCGTCGAGGAGCTGTGCTCCCGGCTGGAGGCCGCCTACGTGGCCGACGACCGGGGCTTCGTGCTGGTGCGGGTGGCGGGTGGGTACCGGTTCCAGAGCCACCCAGACCTGGCTCCCTACGTCGAACGTTTCGTCCTCCAGGGCCAGACGGCCCGGCTGTCGGCCGCCGCCCTGGAGACCCTGGCCATCGTTGCCTACCGCCAACCCGTCTCCCGGGCCCAGGTGGCGGCCATCCGGGGTGTCAACGCCGATGCGGTGGTGCGCACCCTGGAGCAGAAGGGCTACGTCCACCAGGTCGGCCACGACCCCGGGCCGGGCCAGGCCCTGCTCTACGGCACCACCCGGTTGTTCCTGGAGAAGCTCGGCCTCGACGCCATCGACGACCTCCCGCCCCTGGCCGAGTTCGTCCCCGGACCCGAGACAGTGGAGGCCCTCGAGCGGGGCCTGGGCGCGCGGGAGGCATGAGCGCCACGAGCGTGTCTCCCCCTCACGGCGACCGGCTGCAGAAGGTGCTGGCGGCGGTGGGCCTGGGCAGCAGGCGGGCGTGTGAGGAGCTCATCGCCGACGGCGTCGTCACCGTCGACGGCGAGGTGGCCGTCCTCGGCCGGCGGGTCGACCCCGACGTGGCCCACATCGAAGTCGACGGCGTACCGCTGTCGGTGCGGCCCGGCCTGGTGCACTACCTGTTGAACAAGCCCGCCGGGGTGGTCACCACCGCCGACGACCCCCAGGGCCGGCGCACGGTCGTCGAGCTGGTGCCCGACGCCCCCCGGGTCTTTCCCGTCGGGCGCCTCGACGCCGACACCGAGGGCCTCCTCCTGATGACCAACGACGGCGATCTGACCCACCGTCTCACCCACCCGTCGTTCGGGGTGGACAAGGAGTACCTGGCCGAGGTCCAAGGCACGCCGACACGCGGCGAGCTGCGGCGGCTGCGGGAAGGCATCGAGCTCGACGACGGCCTGACCGCGCCGGCTCGGGTGGCGCTGGTGCCCCCCAACGGCATCAGGATCGTGATCCACGAGGGACGCAACCGCCAGGTCCGGCGCATGTGCGCGGCGGTGGGCCACCCCGTCGTCCGCCTCGTCCGCGTCCGGATCGGTCCCCTGGCCGACCGCGGCCTCGCCCCCGGCCGGTGGCGCCCGCTCACCCCCCCCGAGGTCCGGGCCCTGGAGACGGCGGCGGCGGGAGCGGGTCCCCAAGGCACTGTCTCGGGCCCTGGTCGGCCGAGGGCCAACTAACCTCCATTGTCGTGCCTGTGGCCATACGAGCGCTGCGTGGCGCCACCACCGTCGACGAGGACACCCCGGAACAGGTGTCGGCGCGCGTGCAGGCGCTGATCGCCGAGATGCTGTCCCGCAACGACGTGAACCACGACGACATCGTCAGCATGATCTTCACCGCCACCGCCGACATCGTGTCGATGTTCCCGGCCGAGGCGGCCCGGTCGGCCGGCCTCGGCGACATCCCGCTGCTGTGCGCGCAGGAGCTGTCGGTGCAGGGCGCTACCCCTCTCTGCATCCGCATCCTCGTCCACCTCCAGACCGAGCGCCCCCGCGCCGGGCTGCGCCACGTGTACCTGGAGGGGGCCGAGGCCCTGCGTGATGACCTCTCGGGCTGACGTGGCCATGAGCGACGGGCCCGACCCCGGATCACGACGGCGGGCGGCGGTCATCGGCACCGGCTTGATCGGAGGGTCGATCGGGCTGGCCCTGCGCGCCCGGGGCTGGCACGTGACCGGGTCCGACATCGATCCCGTCCGGGCCGCCAGGGCCCGCGAGCGCGGGGTGCTCGACGCCGTCGGTGACGACCCCGACGCCGAGGTGACGTTCGTGGCCACGCCGGTGGGAGCCATCCCTGCCGCCGCCCGGGCGGCGCTGGCGCGAGGCGGGGTCGTCACCGACGTCGGGGGAGTGAAGGCATCGGTGGTGGCGGCGGTGGCCGACCCGTGCTTCGTGGGTGGGCACCCCATGGCCGGGTCCGAGCAGGACGGTGTCGACGGTGCCGACCCCACCTTGTTCGATGGGGCCACCTGGGTGCTCACCCCTACGCTCGACACCGACTCCGAGGCCTACACCAGGGTGCGGTCGGTGATCCGCTCCTTCGGCGCCGACGTCGTGGCCCTGCCGCCCGACCGCCACGACTCCCTCGTGGCCCTGGTCTCCCACGTCCCCCACCTGGCGGCGGCCACGCTCATGGGCCTGGCCGCCGACGGTGCCGTGGAGCACCCGGCCATGCTGCGCCTGGTGGCGGGCGGGTTCCGCGACATGACCCGGGTGGCGGCCGGCAACCCCAACATCTGGCTCGACATCTGCGCCGAGAACACCGAGGCCATCCTCGACGGCCTCGACCGCCTGATCGGCGCCCTGGGCGCCATGCGGGAGCGGGTGGCCACCGGAGACCAGGACGCCCTGCGCACCTCGCTCGAGCGCTCCCGCCACGCCCGGGTGAACCTCCCTCCCCAGATGGTGCGGGGCGCAGGGTTGGCCGAGGTGCGGGTCCCCGTGCCCGACCGCCCCGGTGTCGTGGCCGAGATCACCACCCTGTTGGCCGAGATCGACGTCAACATCGCCGACCTGGAGATCGCCCACTCCACCGAGGGTGCCCGCGGGGTGCTCGTGATGGTGGTCGAGCACGTGGCCTACGAGCGGGTCCGGGACGCCTTGGTCGCGAGGGGCTTCCGCCCGTCGGCGTCCCCGCTCGAGTGACGCCGTGACCGGGCTGCGGGTGTCGGGTGGGCAGCCCTTGCGGGGACGCCTGCGGGTGCCGGGCGACAAGTCCATCTCCCACCGGGCACTGCTGTTTGCCGCCCGAGCCGAGGGCACATCGGTCGTCACCGGCCTGTCCGACGGCGACGATGTCGCCCGCACCCGCGCCGCCATCGAAGCCATGGGAGCCGAGGTCGACGGCGAGCGCATCGGCGGTGGCCTCGACCGACTGCACGAGCCCGAACAGGTGCTCGACGTGGGCAACTCGGGCACGGGGATCCGGCTGCTGGCGGGGTTCTGCGCCGCCTTCGACTGGCTGACCGTCCTCGCCGGCGATGCTTCGGTGGCGCGCCGGCCGATGGACCGGGTGGTCGAGCCCCTGCGGGAGATGGGCGCCCGGGTCGACGGCCGCGACGGCGGCCACTACCCGCCGCTGGTCGTGCGCGGCGGCGGCCTGGTCGGCGTCGACTACACCCCCCCGGTGGCCAGCGCCCAGGTGAAGTCGGCCGTGCTGCTGGCCGGCCTGGGCGCCGAGGGAGACACCGTCGTGCGCGAGCCCATTCCGACCCGCGCCCACACCGAGGAGCTGCTGGCCCTGTGCGGGGCCGACGTCGAGGTCCTCCGCGATCACGACGGGGGTGGGTGGGCGGTGCGGGTACGACCGTCGTTGCTGCAGCCCTTCGAGCTCGACGTCCCCGGTGACCCGTCCCAGGCCGCCTTCTGGGTCGTCGCCGCCTGCGTGACCCCCGGCAGTGACCTGACCGTCGACCACGTGTACCTGGGACCGGGCCGGGCCGGCTTCCTCGACGTGCTCGACCGCATGGGCGCCGACGTCGAACGGGTGGGTGAGCACGGGGTGCGGGCCCGGTACGGGCCGCTGCAGGGCACCGAGGTGGGCGGCGTGGAGGTGCCCGGCCTCATCGACGAGATCCCCGTGCTGGCCGTGGCCGCGGCGGCGGCCGAGGGGCCCACGTCGTTCGGAGGGGCGGCCGAGCTGCGGGTGAAGGAGAGCGACCGCATCGCCACTGTCGCCGACGGGCTACGCGCCTTCGGCGCCCGGGTGGAGACCAAGGCCGACGGGTTCATCGTCGGCGGCGGCGGCGCTCTCGTCGGCGCCCGGGCCGGCGCCCAGGGAGACCACCGGGTGGCCATGGCCATGGCCGTCGCCGCCATGGCCGCCGACGGCGAGTCGTTCATCGAGGGCTGGGACGCGGTGGCCACCAGCTACCCGGCGTTCGAGGCCCATCTGGTCGCCCTGGGAGGTCGGGCCTGCGAAGATCAGGCTCTCGCTGGCGAGGGAGCGTCATGCTGAACGTGATCGCCATCGACGGGCCGGTGGGATCGGGCAAGTCCACGGTCTCCCGAGCGGTGGCCGGTCGCCTGGGGCTCTCCCATCTCGACACCGGCGCCATGTACCGCTGCGTGGCCCTGGCCGTGCTGAACCGGGGGCTCGACCCCGAGTCGACATCCGCCGACGACCTGGCCCGGGTGGCCGTCGAGGCGGTCATCGAGGTGGGCGAGCGGGTCTGCCTCGACGGTGACGATGTCACCGACCAGCTGCGCAGCCCCGAGGTGGGCCGGGCCGTCAGCGCCGTCGCCGCCTGCCCGGCGGTGCGCACCGAACTGGTCCGTCGCCAGCGGGACTGGGCCGCCGAGCGCGGGGGAGGGGTGGTCGAAGGCCGCGACATCGCCAGTGTCGTGTTCCCCGACGCCACCCTGAAGGTGTTCCTCACGGCCAGCGACCAGGAGCGGGCCCGGAGGCGGTCGTCCGACGAGGATGCCGAGGCCCTGGCCCGGCGCGACCAGCTCGACTCGACGCGCACGGCGTCACCGTTGGCGGTGGCCGACGGGGCCTGGGTCCTCGACACCACCGGCCGCGACATCGACGACGTGGTCGACGACATCGTGTCGCGGGTGACGTCTCTCGACCAGAACCGCACGCCGCGCCCGGCGCCTGCCCCGGCGCCCGGCTCAGGTGAGCGGGCCGACCCGGCGGTGACGGGCCCGCCCACAGGCGCGCCGCGCGCCCTCTACGGGGTGGTCAGGGCGTTCGTCAACCTCGTGTGCCGGACCTACTGGCGGGCCACCTACGACGGACTGGACAACATCCCCACCACCGGCGCGTTCGTCCTGGCTCCCGTTCACCGCTCCTTCATCGACTTCGGCCTGGTGGCGGCGGTGTCCAAGCGTCGAGTCCGCTACATGGGCAAGGACTCGCTCTGGAAGGTGAAGTGGTTCGGCAGCTTCATCTCCGCCCTGGGCGCCTTCCCGGTACGGAGGGGAGCCGCCGACCGGGAGGCCCTGCGCCGCTGCATCGACATCATCGGCAGCGGCGAGCCCATCGTCTTGTTCCCCGAGGGCACCCGGCAGTCGGGGCCCGCGGTCAAGGAGCTGTTCGAGGGCGCCGCCTACGTGGCTATCCGCACGGGCATCCCCATCGTGCCCGTCGGCATCGGGGGCTCCGAGCGTGCCCTCAAGAAGGGCGAACGCCTGCCCCGGCCGGTGAAGGTGCACGTGGTGATCGGCCCCCCGCTCGTGCCGCCCCCGCCCAAGCCCAGCGGCCACCCCTCCCGCTCGGCCCTCAAGCAGCTCACCGCCGACCTCCACGCCGAGCTCCAACGCCTCTTCGACCAGGCCACCGCCAAGGCCGAAGCCACCACCGGCTAACCGGCGAGGGTGTCGAGGACGTCGCTGGCCGCAACCCGGCGGTCGTCGGCGAAGGGGGAGGCAGACGGCTGGGGGCCGCCAAGGGACAGGCTGACGACGGCGTCCAGGGCGGTGAGCAGGTCGCGCAGCTCCCGGGGGGGCGGGAAGTACTCGTCCTCCTCGGTGACCGACACCAGCTCCACGCCGTCGACCGGTGCCAGGCTGGCGACCACGGCGCGGACGAGCTCGTCGGGCGCCGAGGCGCCCGCCGTCACGCCCACCACCCCTGACAGGTCGCCGGGCAGCTCGGCGGCGGCGTTCACCCGGTGAACCCGGGAACAGCCCACGGCCCGGGCCACCTTCTCGAGCGCGACCGTGTTCGAGGAGTTGGCCGAGCCGATCACCACGATGGCGTCGGCCCGGGTGGCGATCTCGGTGAGGGCGGCCTGGCGGTTGGTGGTGGCGAAGCACAGGTCGCTGCGACCCGGGACCCAGACATCGGGGAATCGCCGGCGAGCGGCGTCGAGCACCCCGGCCCAGTCCTGGTGGCTGAGCGTGGTCTGGGCCAGCAGGGCGACGGGGCCGGCGGGAGCGGCGAGAGCCTCGACGTCGGCCTCGTTCTCCACCAGGTGCACAGCCTCGGGAGCAACCGCCATCGTCCCCACCGCCTCGTCGTGGCCCTCGTGGCCCACGTAGACGATCGAGTACCCCTTCCCCGCCCGCACCTTCACCTCGTGGTGGACCTTGGTCACCAGAGGGCACACGGCGTCGATCACGAAGCCGCCGTTGGCCCGAGCGGCGGCCACCACCTCGGGGCTGGAACCGTGGGCACTGAGCATGAGCGGGGCGCCGGGAGGGACCTCGTCCACCGACTCGACGAACACGACTCCGAGGCTCCGGAAACGGTCGACGACGAGGCGGTTGTGGACGATCTCGTGGTAGCAGTAGACGGGCGGCTCGAAGACGCGCAGCATCCATGCCAAGGCCTTGATGGCCATCTCCACGCCCGCACAGAACCCCCGCGGGGAGGCGAGGAGGACCCGTTCGACCCGGCCAGGAACCGGTTGGGCGACGTCGTCCACTCGGGGCCAGGATAGTGCCCCCCCACGTCGTGCGGTCCGGCCCCCTGGTCGCGGCCGGTCATCGGGGTTTGTAGGAATAGGGGCTCGGCTAGGTTGACTGGGCTGTGAGGATCATCGAGGAGGCCCAGTTCGACACGGTCCGCGAAGGCGAGATCCCCACGCACGTGGGCTGCATCATGGACGGGAACGGGCGCTGGGCCCTCATGCGGGGCCTCATCCGCATCCAGGGCCACCAGGCGGCCGAGGAATCGGTGGTGTCCACCGTTGACGCCGCCCTCGATCTGGGGATCGAGTGGCTGTCGGTGTACGCCTTCTCCACCGAGAACTGGGCCCGTGACGGGGCCGAGGTCAGGTTCCTGATGAGCTTCGACGAGTGGCTGCTGCGGCGGGCCCGCAGGGACGAGCTCAACGACAAGGGTGTCCGCATCCGCTTCGTGGGCCGCCTCGACGACCCCCAGATCCCCCAGAAGTCGCGCGACTGGCTGCTCGAGACCGAGGACCTCACCAAGGGCAACGACCGCCTCCAGCTGTGCATCGCCTTCAACTACGGGGGACGAGCCGAGATCGTCGACGCCGTGCGGGCCCTGGCCGCCGCCGGCCAGTCCCTCGCCGATCTCACCGAGGACGAGTTCTCCCGTCACCTCTACGTGCCCGAGATGCCCGACATCGACCTGGTCATCCGCACCTCGGCCGAGCACCGCCTGTCCAACTTCTTCATCTGGCACAGCACCTACGCCGAGTTTGTCTTCACCGAGACGTTGTGGCCCGACTTCCGGGGCTGGCACCTCTACTCGGCGGTGGCCGAGTACCAGACCCGCCGGCGGCGGATGGGCGCCGCCACCGTGGAGGACTCCCCCATGAGCGCCCGATGAAGACCCAGGACCTGGCCGACCTCCTCGGCATCGAGAACCTGGCTGACAACCTCCTGGAGGTCGAACACGGCCTCGGCCAGGCCCTGCGATCGGACAACACCTACCTGTTCGAGCCCGGCTTGCGGGTGGTCGAGGCCGGCGGGAAGCGCCTCCGGCCGGTGCTGGCCATCGCCGCCGCTGCCGCCGTGGCGGGTCACGCCTCGTGGAGCCCGCAGGTGCGGTCGGGGGCGGTGTCGGTCGAGCTCGTCCATGTGGGCTCCCTGGTGCACGACGACATCATCGACGAAGCCGACGAGCGCCGGGGGGTGCCGACGGTCAACTACATCGAGGGGTCGAGCCACGCCATCCTGGTGGGCGACTACCTGCTGGCCCGGGCGGGAGTCGAGGCCGCCCGGGTGTCCAAGGAAGTGGCCGAGGTGCTGGCCGAGACCATCGCCGATCTGTGCGACGGGCAGAGCCGAGAGACCGTCGACCTGTTCAACGTCGACCGCCAGGTCGACGCCGTGCTCAAGTCGGTGAAGGGAAAGACGGCGGCGCTGATGCGGGCGTCGTGTCGCATCGGCGCCCTGTGCACCGGCTACACCGGTGACCAGGTCGAGGCGTTGAGCCGCTTCGGCGAGGCCTTCGGGATGGCCTTTCAGATCGTCGACGACGTCCTCGACATCGTGTCGACGAACAGGGCCATGGGCAAGCCCGTGGGCAACGACCTGAGGGAGGGCGTCTACACCCTGCCCGTGCTCTACGCCCTCCAGGCCGACCACGACGACCTCCTGCGCTCACGGTTGGGGCAGTTCATCAACGACCCCGTGTCGGTGGGCGAGTTGCTCGAGCTGGTGAAGGCCAACGGGGCCATCGAGCAGGCCCTCGACCTGGCCCGGCGCTTCAACCACGCCGCGGCCGAGGCCCTGGCCGGCCTCGGGAACGGCCGGGTGGTCGCCGGGTTGGCCAAGCTCCCCGACGCCTACCTGGAGTGGGCCCTCAGTGAGCGGACGGCGGGCACCTACACCCTGGTGGGGTGACCAGCCCGGCGTTGCGCCGAGCAGCGTCGTACGCTGTGCCTGCCGCCGTCGCGCGGCCTGAGGAGCGATCATGAGCAGCTGGAAGCGAAGTGGCGAGATGACCGACAAGACGTGGTCGGTCATCAAGGAACACCCCCAACTGCTGCGGTTCCCCGCCCTGGCGGCGGTGTACGGGGCGCTGGCCGCCTTCATCTTCATCGCCCCCGCGTTGGCACTGGCCGCGCTGTCCGATGCCACGCCCGCCCTCGTGGGCGCCGCCGCCCTGTTCTTCATCGGGGCGTGGGCGGCCACGTTCGTGGCCCTGCGCTATCTCGCCGGGCTGGTGTTCGTGGCCGACGCCCTGTTGCGGGGTGAGCAGGCCGGCTTCGACGACGGCATGCGCGTCGCCGCCGAGCGCACCCAGGCTCTCGGGCTGTGGGCGCTGATCAGCGTGATCGTGGGATGGATCCTGGGCGCCATCGAGGGTGGTGGCGACGAGAACGTCGTCGTCACCATCTTCCGGGTCCTCGTGGCCACCGTCTTGTCGGCGGCGTGGTCGTTGATCACCTTCTTCGTGCTGCCCATCATCGTCCTCGAAGACCTGGGTGCTCCCGCGGCCATGAAGCGGTCGGTGGCCGTCATCCGCGACAAGTGGGGTGACGCCGTCACCGGCTCGTTCCGGATCGGGATGCGCATCCTCTTGACCTTCCTCCTGCCCGGAATCGTGTTGTTGGCCGTGGCCGTCGGGCTGGCCGTGGTGGCGGGCGGGATGATCGGTGTCTCGCTGGGCGTGGTGCTGGGGCTGGCCGGTGTGGCCCTGGTGATCGTGGGCATGGTGCGCCAGACGGCGGCCCGGCAGATCTTCGGCGTGGCGCTGTACCGCTACGCCTCGAGCGGCATGGTCATCGGCCGGTTCACCGAGGACGATCTGGTGTCCGCCATCGGGCCCAAGAAGGCCAAGCGAGGTCGCCGGTAGGCCACCCGGCGGCTCACGGTTTCAGCGCAGCTCACCCCCGCCCGGCGTTGGGGACTCGACGGTGATCGACAGCCCGTCGGCGGCCTCGGCCATGCGCTCGTCGTAGGTGACGAGTCCGTCGAGGTCGTCACCCAACTCGAGGGCGGTGGCAAGGTGCAAGGCATCGAGCGAGCGCAGCACAGGGGGCTGGAGGGTTCCCGCCGAACGGAACGTCGACGCCGCCGGCAGGACCAGGGTCACCGTGTCGAGGGCGGCCTCGACGGTGTCGTCATCGACCCCGAGGCGCATGGCGGCACGGAGGGACTCGGTGCGAAGGAGTTGTGACGACCACGCCGGTCCATGGGTGTCGAGCCACGTCCGGACGGCGTCCGACTCCGGCTCGGCGACGACCAGTTTGAGGAACGCCGAGGTATCGAGGTACCAGACCACTGGCTCAGCGCTCGGCCCGAAGTTCGTCGAGCACGTCGCCGACCGGTGCCGACGCTGGTGCCGGCTGAGCCAGACCCGCTGGAGAGCTGCGAGCCGGCTGCACTCTCCCGGAAGCCACGAGGCCCGCCGCGCCGCCGGCCGCCGAAGGCGGGATGAGGATCGCCACCAGCCGCCCTCGGTCAGTGACACCGAGGCGCTCGCCTCGCTCGATCCGGCGTAGCGCCGCAGACGCGTGCTGTTGCAGTTCCCGCACGCCGATGGTATCCATATGCTGCAAATGTAGCATCTGTGCCCGCACGCAGGGCAACGGAATTCCCCGGGCCCGGGGCGCCGTATCCTGGGATGTGCCCTCTCCTCTGGTTGTCGCTGTCGCGCCCGGTTCCCCGGCCGACACCGCCGGCCTGTTGGCGGGCGACGAGATCGTGGCGCTCAACGGGGTGCGGCCGCGCGACGTCATCGAGTGGCAGCTGCTCACCGACGAGGCCGACCTGTCGGTGGAGATCTCCCGCGGCGGCCTCGACCTCGAGGTGGGCGTGGCCAAGGCCGACGGCGAGCCCCTGGGCGTGGAGGTGTCGTCCGCCCTGTTCGACCAGGTCCGCACCTGCGACAACCACTGTGAGTTCTGCTTCATCTTCCAGCTGCCGCCCGGGCTGCGGAAGAGCCTCTACGTCAAGGACGACGACTACCGCCTGTCGTTCCTCTACGGCAACTACACCACCCTCACCCGCTTCACCGAGCTCGATCTCGAGCGGGTGGTGACCGAGCGGCTCGGCCCGCTCAACGTGAGCATCCACGCCACCGACCCCGAGGTGCGCGCCCGCATGCTGAGCAACCGCCGGGGAGCCACCAGCCTGCGGTGGTTGCGGGCCCTGCTCGACCACGGCATCGAGGTGCACGGCCAGGTCGTGGTGTGCCCCGGGGTCAACGACGCCGACGTGCTGGAGGACACGCTGTGCGGCGTCCTCGACCGCTTTCCCGAGCTGGCCACCGTGTGCGTGGTGCCCCTCGGCATCAGCCGGTGGTCGCCGGCCGCCTCGCTGCGGGAGCACACCCTGGCCGAGGCCGCGGCCGTGGTCGACACCGTCGCCGCCTGGCAGGAGATCTTCCTGTCCGTCGTCGGCCGCCGCGTCGTGTTCGCGGCCGACGAGTACTACCTGCTGGCGGGCCGGCCCTTTCCGGCCGCCGAGTGCTACGAGGGCTTCCCCCAGCACGAGGACGGCGTGGGCATGGCCCGGGCCTTCGAGTCCGAGCTGCGGGGCGACACCGACGCGGCACTTGGTACCCAGCCCGGGTTCTTCGCCTGGGTCGACGGTGCCGGGCCCGACGGCTACCGCGCCCCGCGGGCCGGCGAGGTCGCCGCCGCGTCGGAGAGCGCCGCCGCGCCTGTGCCGGCCGGCGAGCCGGTGCCGGCCGGCGACGACGAGCGCCCCGTCACCATCCTCACCGGCGAGTACGGGGCCCGGGTGCTGACCCCCCTGGTGGCCGATCTGGGCCGCGCCGACGTGCGGGTGCTGGCGGTGGCCAACAACTTCTTCGGGGGCAACATCGCCGTCACCGGCCTGCTGGTCGGCGCCGACCTGGCGCCCGTGCTGGCCGCCGAGCCCGAGGACCGGCGCTACCTCCTGCCCGATGTGTGCCTGTCCAAAGGCCTGTTCCTCGACGGCACCAGTCCTGCCGACCTGCCCCGGCCGGTCGAGATCGTGGCCACCGACGGCGTGGCCCTGCGCCGGGCCCTCGGCGCCGCCACCCCGCGCCGAGGGCCGCTCGGCGCCACGCCCGCCGTGAACGCCGGCGTGAGGGCCTGACATGCCCCTTCCCGTGGTAGCCGTGCTCGGGCGCCCCAACGTGGGCAAGTCCACGTTGGTGAACCGCATCGTCGGCCGGCGTGAGGCCATCGTCGAGGAGCGGCCCGGGGTGACCCGCGACCGCAAGGTCCTCGAGGCCGAGTGGTCGGGGCGGCAGTTCCAGATCGTCGACACCGGCGGGTGGCTGGACACCACTGACACCCTCGACGCCCAGGTGAGCCGTCAGGCCGAGCGGGCGGTGTCGGGGGCGGCGGTGGTGCTGCTCGTCGTCGACGTCACCGTCGGGATCACCGACGACGACGACCGGGTGGCGGCGGTCCTGCGCAAGGCCCTGCGGGCCAAGGAGCGGGCGCCGGCGGTGGTCGTGGTGGTGAACAAGGTCGACAACGCCAACCGCGAGGTCGACGCATGGGACTTCGGTCGCCTCGGCCTCGGAGTGCCCTTCCCGGTGAGCGCACTTCACGGCCGGGGCAGTGGTGACCTCCTCGACATCGTGGTGGCCGCCCTGCCCGTGCAGTCCCCGGAGGAGGAGGCGGCCGAGGCGGGCAGCGACGCCGACGCTGCCATTCCCGCGGTGGCCATCGTGGGCCGACCCAACGTGGGAAAGTCGACGCTGTTCAACAAGCTCATCGGCGACGAGCGGTCGGTCGTCCACGACGCCCCGGGCACGACCCGCGACAGCGTCGACACGATCGTCGAGACGCCGGACGGGCCGATCCGCTTCGTCGACACCGCCGGCATGCGCCGGCGCAGCCGCATCGGCGAGGGCCCCGAGTACTACTCGCTGGTACGGGCCCTGCAGTCGATCGACCGGGCCAGCGCCGCCCTGCTGGTCATCGACGCCAACGAGGGCGTCACCCACCAGGACCAGCGCCTGGCCGAGCGCATCGACGCCGCCGGCAGCCCCGTCGTGCTGGTGTTGAACAAGTGGGACCTCCTCGACGCCGAGGGCCGGCTGCAGGCCACGGTCGACCTGGAAGACCGCCTGGCCTTCCTCGGCTACGCCCCCGTCCTCAAGACCAGTGCCCTGTCGGGCATGGGCGTGCACAAGCTGATGCCCGCCCTGTCCGAGGCCATCGAGGCGTACCACCGCCGAGTGCCCACCCGCGAGCTCAACGACGTCGTCCAGGCCGCCCAGGCGGCACACCCGGCTCCGGGGGCCCGGGTGCTGTACGCCACCCAGGGGGCAGTCGACCCGCCCACGTTCACCCTGTTCAGCGACAAGACACTGCACCCGACGTGGCTGCGGTTCCTGGAGCGGCGGATCCGGGAGCATTTCGGGTTCGGTCCCACGCCCCTCAAGCTGCGGGTCCGCAAACGGACCGGTTGAGCCTGATGCCGAGGCGCCTCACGGGGCCGCACCTCGGCACGCTCGTCCCGATCGTCGTAACATTCTCAACGCTATGATCGCGACCCCAGTTCTGCTGGTGGTGGCCTTCGGGTGCCTGGTCGCCGGTGCCATCTGGGGCCGGTCGGCGCTGCGCCTGGAGCGGTCGTGGCGTCGGATCAAGGAGATGAGCGGGCCCGGCCCGTCGGTGGCCGCCGACCTGGCCCGCTCGGCGTACCGCAAGGAGGTCCACAACACCCTCCTGTACGCCATCGCCGCGGTCACGGCGGCGCTGGGGGCGGTCAGCACCGACGGCTGGTTGAGCGCGGTGCGACTGCTGCTCGCCGTCCCCATCGCCATGACCATCGTCTACGGGCGCCGGTTCATCCAGGAGGCCGACCTCATCGAGGAGAGGGCCAGCCTCGAGCGCAAGGCCGAGGAGACGTTGTCCCAGGATGAGCTCGCCCCCCGCCGGTGGGCCGCCCGCCTCGCTCCCCAGGACCTACCCCCGGTGGAGGGTTTCGAGGTGGGCCAGGTGTACGAGGCCGGCACCGGGCTCATGGCCGGCGACTTCTACGACGTGTTCCCCTCCGGCGACGGGCGGCTGGCGGTGGTCATCGGCGACGTGTCCGGGCACGGCATCGAGCCCTCGATCACCGCCTTTCAGGTCAAGTACCTGCTGCGCGTGTTCCTGCGCCAGTACCGCGACCCGGCCCAGGCGTTGGAGGAGCTGAACGCACAGATCTCGCCTCAGGTGCGCGAGGAGGAGTTCGTTTCCATGTGCGTGGCCGTGGTCGACGTGGAGGCGGGCACGTTGCGGTGGGCGTCGGCCGGCCACCCCCCGGCGTGGCTGTGGCACGACGGCGAGGTGCGCCCCCTGCGCTCCACGGGACCCATGCTCACGCTCGACCCCAAGGGCACCTACCTGAGCCGCGAGGTCCCGCTGGAGATGGGCGATCTCGTGCTCTTCTACACCGACGGCCTGGCCGAGGCCCGCTCCGGCGGCTCGTTGTTCGGCGAGGACCGCATCGCCGGCGCCATCCGCCGCGATCCGCGGATGCAGGCCGACGTGCTGTGCAAGTCGCTGCTGGCCGCGGCCCGCAACTTCGCCAGCCAGCCCCTCACCGACGACGTGGCCATCCTGGCCATCCGCAGGGTCTGAGCCGCTGCCCTGGTGCGATCCCTGTAGTCGCTACTGGCCCGGCAGCCAGTTGGGCGAGGGCGGGGAGTGCCCCGACTGCGACACCGTCATCGGCAAGCCGCC
>JBBWZS010000089.1:0-8197 GCA_039649175.1 Acidimicrobiaceae bacterium | reverse complement strand
GCCACACCGTCGCCGGCCGGACGGGCGGTGGAGCCGGTGCAGCCGGACTGGCAGATCCCGGCCCCCCCGGCCCGGCCCCCGGCCCCACCGGTGCCCCCGCCTGCGGCCCTGCCGGCATCGCCCTCCGGGCGGCGGACCCATGGCGGGCTCCTGCTGGCTGCGCTGTTCGCCCTGGTCGCCGTGGTGGCCTTCACCGTCGGGGGCACCCTGCGGTCGCGGGCGACGACGACCGCTGCCGGCGGCCCCACCAGTGCCGGCACCAGTGCCGGCGCGGGCGCCGGCGCGGCCACCGGCGACCCGTCCCAGTCGTCGCTCGGCTCCGGCGTGGCGTCGGGAGGGGGAAGCGCCTCCTACGCCGGCGTGGTCGACATCGACACCCAGTTGGGCTACCAGGGCGCCCGGGCGGCGGGGACGGGGATGGTGCTCACCGCCTCGGGGGAGGTCCTCACCAACAACCACGTGGTGGCCGGCGCCACCACCATCACCGCCACCGCGGTGGACACGGGCCGCACCTATTCGGCCCGCGTGGTGGGCACCGATCCGACCGAGGACGTGGCCGTCATCCAGTTGATGGGCGCCTCCGGCCTGGCCACGGTGAGCACCTCAGGGGCGGCCCACCTGGCGGTGGGCGATCCGGTGGTGGCCATCGGCAACGCCGGTGGTCGGGGCGGCACGCCGAGCGTCGTCAACGGGAACATCGTGGCCCTCGACCAGGCGATCACCGCCAGTGACGAGTCCGGCGCCAACGCCGAGCGCCTCACCGGCCTGATCGAAGTCGACGCGCCCATCGAGGCGGGCGACTCCGGGGGCCCGCTCACCGACGGCTCGGGCACGGTGATCGGCATGGATACCGCCGCCGAGGTGGGCGGCTCCCGGTTCCAGGCGTCGACCCGGGCCGGGTATGCCATCCCGATCGGCAAGGCCCGTTCCGTCGCCGACCAGATCGAGTCGGGCAAGGCCTCGGCCACGATCCACATCGGGCTCCCTGCCTTCCTGGGCGTGCAGGTCGCGGGCTCGGGCTCGAGCTCGGGCGGGGCGCCCGTGGCCGCCGTGGTGCCGGGAACGCCGGCGGCGTCGATCGGCCTGGCCGCAGGTGACACCATCACCTCGGTCGACGGCCGGACCGTCGACACCGCATCGGCGCTCAGCACCCTGCTGCAGTCGGCCCGCCCGGGGGACAAGGTGGCGATCGGCTGGGTCGACCAGTCGGGGACCGGGCACAGCGCCCGGGCGACGCTGGCGACCGGCCCCGCCGACTGAGCACCGAGCGAACAGGCCAACCAGCCCATTCCGGCCATCGTGTACACCGTTGTTCCCGGCCCGCTGGGCGACGTCATTGTCGCCCGACGGGTCGGGAACCGGTTGCTCGGCGGGGGAAAGAACCGCTGGCGTCAGGCGGCAATTCGGGGGCGACGGGCGCCGTCGGTGCCGGTGACGGCCCGCTCCGGCGCCTGCAGCCATGCCAAGGTGGCCTGCCAGGCAGAGGCCAGCGACGCCACGATCACGCCGGTGGCCCAAGGGCCCATCCACGCCTGGCGGACGTGGATGCCGAACCCGGCCAGGACCGAGTAGTCGAGGGCGACCACGCCGGCGACGGCCAGGACGAACATGGCGAGGGTGCGGAACCGGGCCAGGTCGGGGACGATCTCGGCGACCAGATTGGTGACCCCGAGGACACCAAGTCCGAGCAAAGCGACGGTTGCGAACTGGTACATATGAATCGCCCTCCTTCAGTGGACGTTACGGACCCATAGGACCGTGCCGGTTCACCAAAGGTGACATCCTGGCCGCCGTCATCGGGAGCCGCATCCGGGGTCGATCCGGCCCGGATGCGCGGCCCCCCTGCCGATTCGGGCAAGACTCTCTGCAGATCGTCTGCGAAGGGACACCGAATGGCTGACTACGAGGGTTACTGCGTGAAGTGCCGGGAGAAGCGTCATTTCGACGGCACCGAGGTCGACCTGGCCAACGGCCGGCGGGCCGCCCAGGGCACCTGCCCCACCTGTGGCACCAAGATGAACCGCATGCTCGGCAAGTAGCACCCGCCTTCGGGCTGGCCGCGTACAGTGAGTGGCCGTGGCCGGCCGGTACTGGATAGAGACCCTCGGCTGTCCCAAGAACCAGGTCGACTCCGACAAGCTGGTCGGGACCCTGGTGGCCGACGGCCTGGAGGCCGCCGGGTCGCCGGCTGAGGCCGACGTGGTGGTCGTCAACACGTGTGCCTTCGTCGAGGCCGCCCGTCAGGAGTCGGTCGACACCGTGCTGGGCCTGGCCGAGGTCCGCCGCCCGGGCGCCCGCCTGGTCGTCACCGGGTGCCTGGCCGAGCGCTACGGCGTGGCCCTCTCCGAGGCCATGCCCGAGGCCGACCAGGTGGCCGGTTTCGGCGTGCCCATCGAGTTGGGCGTTCGTCCGGCGGCGTCCCCCGACCTGGCCCGCCTCGACCTGCTCAACCTGCCCAGGCCCCCGTCGGCGGCGCCGTGGGCCTACGTGAAGGTGGCCGAGGGCTGTGACCGGGCGTGTGGGTTCTGCGCCATCCCGTCGTTCCGCGGCCCCCAGCGGTCGCGTTCGGTCGAAGCCGTGCTGGCCGAGGTCGACGCCCTGGGGGTGGTCGAGGTGGTCCTGGTGGCCCAGGACCTGGCCTCCTACGGGCGCGACGACGGCCGCCCGGGAGCCATCGTCGACCTCGTCGCCGCCGTGGCCGAGAGGGTCCGGCGCGTCCGCCTCCTGTATCTCTATCCGTCCGAGCTCAACCCCCGGCTCATCGACGTCATCTGCGCCACCGGCGTCCCCTACTTCGACCTGTCGCTCCAGCACGTCTCCCGGCCCCTCCTGCGGCGCATGCGGCGTTGGGGCGACGGCGAGCGGTTCCTCGACCGCATCCAGGCCATCCGCGACCGCGAGCCCGACGCCGCGTTCCGCTCGTCGTTCATCGTCGGCTACCCGGGCGAGACCGAGGACGACCACGACCGCATGCTGGCCTTCCTCTCCGACGCCGAGCTCGACTGGGCCGGGTTCTTCGCCTTCTCCCGCGAGGAGGGCACCTACGCCGCCGGCCTCGACGGCGCCGTCGACGATGCCCTCGTCGCCGAACGCCTCCGTGAGCTCGGTGAGCTCCAGGACGCCATCACCGCATCCCGGCGGGCGGCCCTGCTCGGGCGCACCATTGAGGTGCTGGTGGACGAGCCCGGGGTGGGGCGCAGCCACCGGGAGGCGCCCGAGATCGACGGGATCGTCACCGTGCCCGCGACGTTTCCCGTCGGCGACATGGCGACCGTCACCGTCACCGGCGCCGCCGGACCCGACCTGGAGGCCACGTGGCCGGCGAGCGGGGCCCTGCGGTAGATGTCCACCGAGAGCTTCGGCCCCTCGGCGCTGGCCACCCCGGCCAACGCCCTCACCATGATCAGAGTGGTGGCGACGCCGGTGCTGCTGGTCATGGTGCTCACCGGCGGCCCCTCGTGGGCGGCGGTGGCGGTGTGGGTGGGCGTGGCCGTCACCGACGTGGCTGACGGGGTGGTGGCCCGGCGCCAGGGAGAGACACGCTCGGGGGCCTTCCTCGACCCACTGGCCGACAAGGTGCTGGTGGTCGGGGTCATGGTTGCCCTGGTGGCCAAGAGCCGGCTGTGGTGGCCTCCCGTGGTCCTGATCGCCCTGCGCGAGCTGGCGTTGAGCGGGTACCGCTCGTGGGTGGGCCGGCGGGGCGTGTCCGTGCCGGCCCGGCCGTGGGCCAAGGTCAAAACCGTCGTGCAGGACCTGGCCGTGGGCATGGCCCTGGCCCCGCTCGTCTCCCCCGTGTACCGCCACTGGGTGGCGGGGCTGTTGTGGATCGCCGTCGGGCTCACCGTCGTGACCGGCGCCCAGTACTTCCTGGACGGACGAAAGCAGGTCCTCGGTGCGGTGTGAGGTCGTCGCCGTGGGTACCGAGCTGCTGCTCGGACAGGTCGTCGACACCAACTCGGCCTGGCTGGGCGACCGCCTGGCCCTGGCCGGCATCGACTGCCACTTCCGCACCACCGTGGGCGACAACGTCGACCGCATCGTGGCGGCGGTGACCATCGCTCTCGACCGGGCCGACGCCGTGCTCGTCTGCGGTGGCCTCGGACCCACCCCCGACGACGTCACGCGCCAGGCCGTCGCCGCCGCCCTCGGTGTGTCCCTGGTGCGGGACGAGGCCATGGTGAAGCGGATCGCGGGCATCTTCGCCGACCGCAAACGGGAGATGGCGGCCAACAACGAGCGCCAGGCCGACGTGCCCGCCGGCGCCTCGTTCATCCCCCAGGAGCGGGGCACCGCTCCCGGCCTCCTGTGCCCGGCCGGCATCGACGGGGCCAAGGTGGTCTACGCCGTCCCCGGCGTGCCCCAGGAGATGCAGGAGATGGTGGAGCGGGCGGTCATCCCCGATCTCGTCCGCCGGGCCGACGCCCCGGGGGTCATCCTCAGCCGGGTGCTGCGGACGTGGGGGCTCTCCGAGTCGGGTCTGGCCGAGCGCATCGCCGAGCGGGTCGAGGCCCAGACCAACCCCACCATCGCCTTCCTGGCATCGGGCATCGAGGGGCTCAAGGTTCGCATCACGGCCAAGGCGTCCGACGAGGCCGGGGCCCGCCGCCTGCTCGACGCCGAGGAGGCCGAGCTGCGGCCGCTCATCGGCGACGCCGTGTTCGGTGTCGACGAGCAGTCCATGGAGCGGGTGGTGGCCGACGCCCTCATCGAGCGGGGTCTCACCATCGGGGTGGCCGAATCGCTGACGGGCGGCCTGGTGGGCTCGCGCCTGGCCGAGACCGAAGGGGCCAGCGAGTGGTTCCGGGGGTCGGTGGTGGCCTACGACAGCCAGGTCAAGTTCGATCTGCTCGGTGTGCCGGAGGGCCCGGTGGTGAGCGAGGAAGCGGCCGTGGCCATGGCCCGCGGGGCACGCAGGGCCCTCGAGGCCGACGTGGGCCTGGGCATCACCGGCGTGGCCGGCCCTGCCACCCAGGAGGACCAGCCGGTGGGCACCGTCTTCATGGCCGTGGCCGACAAGGAGGGGGTCGAGGCTCGCGAGATCCACCTCCCCGGCGATCGCCAGCACATCCGCCAGTTCGGCGCCATCTCCCTGCTCGACCTCGTGCGCCAGCGCCTCCTGCGTCGCTGAGGAGGTCGCACCCTGGCCGTGGCCCGGCTGTTCGTGGCGGTGTGGCCGCCGGCCGAGGTCCTCGACCGGGTGGAGGCCCTGGAGCGACCCGAGGTGGCCGGCCTGCGCTGGACCGACCGCAGCCAGTGGCATGTCACCCTCCGCTTCCTGGGCCGGGCCGACGTCGACGCCGCCCGCCGGGCCCTCGCCCGGGCCACCCTCGGCGGCCCGGCGCCGGCCGGGGCCGTGCTCGGGCCCGAGGTGGACCGCTTCGGCCACCGGGTTCTGCACGTCCCCGTCTCCGGCCTGGAGGACCTGGCCGGGGCGGTGGTGGCGGCCACGGGCGGGGTGGGCGAGCCCCCCGACGACCGCCCCTTCGCCGGTCACCTCACCCTGGCCCGGGTGGCCAGAAGGGCACGGGTGGACCTGCGCGGCCTCACCGGCCAGGCGATCACCGGGCGGTGGCCAGCATCCGAGGTGGACCTGGTGGAGAGCCGGCTGTCGCCAGCGGGGGCGACCTACCGGGTGGTGGAGCGCTTCGCCCTCACGCCCTAGAGGCGTTCTGGCGTGCGAAACGCCGGTCAGCGCCCTGCGATTCGCACGCCAGAAGCAGTCGGCCCGGTGGGCGCGACCCCGGTCAGGGCGTGAGGTCCCGGAGCCGTCCGGCCAGCTCGGGGTGGCCCCGTTGGTCGGCCAGGGCGGCGGCGTCGCTGCCATCGTCGGCCCGAGCTCGGGGGTCGGCGCCGTGCTCCAGGAGCACGTCGAGGGTGGTGGCGTCGCCGTTGGCGGCGGCCGACATCAGCGGCGTCCATCCGCCGTGCTGGGGGGCATCAGGGTCGGCACCGGCATCGAGGAGCAGGGCGACGATGCCGGCATGGCCGCCGGCCGCGGCCGCGTTCAGGGCGTGGATCGCCATGTCGTTCGTCGACACGGTGGCGGTCGGGGCCCCCTGGGCGACGAGCAGGCGGGCGGCATCGAGGTGGCCGAAGAAGCACGCCAGCTGCAGCGGGGAGAAGCCGTCGCCGGAGAAGGCGTCGACCAGGTCGGCCCTGGCGTCGAGGTCTTCGAGGAGCCCGGCGAGGCGGGTCGTGTCACCCACGCAGGCGGCGTCGAACACGTCCAGGTCGGCGCCGGTGGCGACGAGGGTGTCGACGATCGCGGTGTGGCCGCGGTAGCGCGCGAAGCGGACGGCGGACACGCCGTGGGCGTCGCGGGCCGAGGCGAGGGACGGCTCGGCGTCGAGCAGGGCCGTCACCCGGTCGCCCGCCCCGGCTTCGATGGCCCGGAACAGGTCGAGGGCTCGGAACGACTCGTCGGACACCGCACGATTGTGGCGCAAGGTCGTGTCGAAAGGTCCTTGACCGAACGCACGTTCGAAACTACGGTGGTGGAAGTACACGAGCGTAACCGTCACACCCCCTTCGTAGGGTGAGACCCGTCAACCACAGACGGCCGCCAGGCCAGGACGGAAGGAGCCAGCGGTGGAGCGAGACAAGGCACTCGACATGGCGCTGAGCCAGATCGACAAGCACTTCGGCAAGGGCTCGGTCATGCGCATGGGCGATGCCACCCACATGGAGATGGAGTCCATCCCCACCGGTGCGTTGGCCCTCGACATCGCCCTGGGTGTCGGCGGCCTGCCCCGGGGTCGCGTCGTCGAGATCTTCGGCCCGGAATCGTCGGGCAAGTCCACGCTGGCCATGCACGTGGTCGCCGAGGCCCAGCGCAACGGCGGCATCGCCGCCTACATCGACGCCGAGCACGCCATGGACCCGGTCTACGCCCGGGCCATCGGCGTCAACGTCGACGACCTGCTCATCTCCCAGCCCGACACCGGGGAGCAGGCCCTGGAGATCACCGACATGCTGATCCGCTCGGGCGCCCTCGACGTGGTCGTCATCGACTCGGTCGCCGCCCTCACCCCCCGGGCCGAGATCGAGGGCGAGATGGGCGACAGCCATGTCGGCCTCCAGGCCCGGCTCATGTCCCAGGCCCTGCGCAAGCTCACCGGCACCCTCAACAAGACCAACACCATCGCCATCTTCATCAACCAGCTGCGGGAGAAGATCGGCGTGATGTACGGCTCCAACGAGACCACCCCGGGGGGCCGGGCCCTGAAGTTCTACTCGTCGGTCCGCCTCGACATCCGCCGCATCGAGGCCATCAAGGACGGGGTCGAGGTCATCGGCAACCGCACCCGCGTCAAGGTGGTCAAGAACAAGTGCGCCCCGCCGTTCAAGATGTGCGAGTTCGACATCGGCTACGGCAAGGGCATCAGCCGGGAGGGATCGCTGCTCGACGTGGGCGTCGACCTCGGCCTGGTGAAGAAATCGGGGGCCTGGTACACCTACGACGGCGAGCAGTTGGGCCAGGGCCGCGAGAACGCCAAGGTGTTCCTCATCGAGAACCCCGAGATCATGATGGAGATCTCCGAG
The DNA here is from genome assembly GCA_039649175.1 of Acidimicrobiaceae bacterium. Lineage (GTDB taxonomy): Bacteria > Actinomycetota > Acidimicrobiia > Acidimicrobiales > AC-14 > DATAQC01. The sequence continues at coordinate 655 of JBBWZS010000089.1, read as the reverse complement.
CGCATCCGCCAGCAGATCAAGCCCAAGGAGACGGCCCCCGCCTCCGAGACCGCCGACGACCCCGACGACAAGCCCATCAGCATCGACTGAACGCCCTCCCTGCCTCTCCCGGCGCCCCGGCCGGGGGAGGCAGGAGTTGCCCCCCCGGCCGTCGAACCTACAGAGCAGTCCTAGCTCCGGGGTGATGACGTGGTCGAGGTCCTGAAGGTGTCCAGTCGTTCCAACCCCAACTCCGTCGCCGGAGCCCTGGCCGGCGTGCTGCGCCAATGCGGCGCAGTCGAGATCCAGGTCGTGGGGGCGGGGGCGTTGAACCAGGCGGTCAAGGCCATCGCCATTGCCCGCGGGTTCGTGGCGCCGTCCAACATCGACCTGGTCTGCATCCCGACCTTCGCCGACATCGAGATCGACGGGGAGGGCCGCACGGCCATCCGCCTGGCCGTCCAGGACCGCAGTGGGCACCTGCCCGCCGACAGCGTGGGTCGCCCGCCGGCCACCGACGCGTCGCGCCCACCGGGGTCGGGCAGTCGGGGGACCATCCCGCCTCCGCCCATGGCCACCATCCCGCCGCCGCCGGTGGCCAGGCACGCCTTCGGCTGATCCCGGCCGCCGGGACGGTCCCGGCAGGTACGGTGGATCGGTGGCCCAGGAAGCGTCG
>JBBWZS010000086.1:0-6891 GCA_039649175.1 Acidimicrobiaceae bacterium | reverse complement strand
CCCGAGCGCCTGCAGGTGCCGGGCCAGACGGTTGGCCCGGCTGTCGAGCTCGGCGTAGGTGAGGGAGCGACCGGCCCCCACGACGGCCACCGCCGACGGGGAGCGGGCGACCTGGGCCTCGACCAGGTCGGCCAGGGTGACCGGTGGCGGGCTCAAAGGGTCAGCTCGGCCAGGTCTCGGCCTACCACCACCTCGCCGTCGAAGTCGGGGCCGATCCGTTGCAACCAGTGCTCGTCGGGCAGCACGTCCTCGCCGGGGACGAAGTGGGTGAGCACCAGCCGGCCCACCCCCGCCTCGGCCGCCACCTTGGCGATGGCGCTCACCGGCGTGTGGGAGTTGACCAGGTGCTCGCGCTGGCGCAGCTCACGGTGGCGATGGACGTCGCCCGGGGTCCACTCGACGTCGGCCGAGTCGTCGAACACCTCGTGGACGAGGATGTCGGCTCCGGTGGCCAGTGTGGTCAGGTTGGCGCAGGGGGCGGTGTCGCCGGAGATCACGATGGAGCCGCTGTCGGTGTCGAAACGGAAGGCGAAGGCGGGGAACACCGGGGCATGTTGCACCAGCACCGCCGTCACCCGCACGTCGTCGTCCTCGCTGACCACGACCGGGCTCATCGGGGGCGCCACCCGCTCGGGCCCGGTGGCGCCCAGGCCGGCGGGCAGGGCGATCTCGTGGGGGACCACCAGGTCGCGCAGGTCCTGGCGGCCCGAGTCGCGCAGGCGGACGTTGATGTCGTAGGCGTGGGCGGCGAACTGCAAGCGGGTGCTCTCGATCAGCCCCGGCGTGGGCTGGTCCGGGCACACCACGGGGAAGGGTGCTTCGCCGGTCAGGTCGGGCGGCAGACCGGCCAACCCACCGGCGGGCCCGGGCCCGAACACGCGCACGGGCGGGTTCCACTGCAGGATGGGCCACCCCAGGAGGAACAGGTTGAAGTACTCGCAGTCGTGATCGGAGTGCAGGTGGGTGAGGTACACCTGGTGGAGGTCGCGCAGGAGCCTGGCCCGGCGGAGCTGGCGGGTCACCCCGCTGCCGCAGTCGATGAGGTGGACCCGATCGCCCACGACGACGGCATGGGCGATGCCCGATCTCACCGGCGAAGGGAGCGGCCCACCGGCGGTGCCGAGGAGCACCAGCTTGGTGGTGGTCACGGCCGGGACCGGGCGGCGGTGCGGGCACGCGTTGCTAGGGTGGCCGCCACCGGGCGGGAAAGGTGGTGGGCGTGCGGAACATCTGGCGACTGAGCATCGTGTTCGTCGTGGGTGTGGCTGCCTTCGTCGTCGCCATCAACAAGCTCAACCAGCCGCCGTTCAGCTCGTGCCAGCAGGCATCGCATCCCGACCCGACCTACTCGGCTTCTGTCGACGAGGACCCCAGCGTGGTGCTCACCAAGTACCACCTGACGGTGACCCAGGACGGCCAACCCGTCGACGGGGCCCTGGTGTGCATGCGGGCCGACATGGGCGGCGCCGGAGGCATGTCGGGGATGGGTGTCACCAGCGAAGCCGTGCAACTGGCTCCCGGAAAGTACGAGGTGCCCGTGCGCTTCGTCATGGGCGGACCGTGGCAGGGCGCCGTGCTCGTGCAACGCCGGGGGGGCGACACCGTCGAGGTGCCGCTCCACCTCAACGTGCTGGCCCTGTAGGCGCCCGCCCGCCGCCCTCAGCTCAGGACCCGCTTCTTGAACCCGGTGACCCCGAGGATCGTGAACAACACGGTGAAGCCGCCCAGAGCGCCGTAGATGGCCGTCAGGGGCATGGTGGGCACGCCCACCGCCACCGCCGCCCGGAAGCCCTCGCTCATGTAGACGAGGGGGTTGACGAGCACCAGGTACTTCAGCCACGGCACCGGGGTCAGCGAGTCCCAGGTGTAGAAGATGGCGCCCAGGAAGGCGAGGGGCAGGGCCACGAAGCTGGCCAGGGGGGGCACCAGCCGGGGCTCGATACGGGTGCCGACGGTGAGCCCTATGGCCGACGAGGCCAAGCACACCAACAGGCCCACGCTGATCAGCACCAGCCAGTGCGCCTTCAGGTAGATGGGGGTGGCGGGCAGGAAGGCGGCGATGGGGAAGACCACCAGACCCGCGAAGAACGCCTGGAGGGCGCCGGCCACGATGCGTTCGAGGCCGATGGCCCAGATCGAGATGGGGGACAGCACCCGGTCTTCGATCTCGCTGGTGATGTCGAACTCGCGAGCCACGGGCAGGGCCACCCGGAAGATGCCCGAGAAGATGATGGCCTGGGCCACCATGCCGCCGAGCAGCAGGGTGGCGAACCGGGCCTCCCCGCCGTTGCCGCCGGCGCCGATGCCCTGGCCGATCTTGGGGAACACGTAGGTGAAGGTGAACACCAGCAGGATCGGCTGGATGAGGGTGTTGGGCAGGAACTCCCGGAGGTCTTTGTCGAGCACCGTGAGGTCGCGCAGCAGGAGGGCCCGGAAGGCGGCGAACCCTGACGCGCGCGAGTAGGGGGGAATGAGGGACGCGGCGACGGGCCCGGTGGCCTCGGCGGGCCCGGTGGCCAGGGTCTCGGTCATTCGCGCAGGTCTCTTCCCGTCAGCTCGATGAACACCGATTCGAGGGTGACCCCTTCGAACAGCTCCTCCACGTTGTCGGGCGCGACGATGGTCTCGAGCGGGTCGCCGTCGTCTCCCGCGCGCGCGGCCATCTCGTCGAGATGGTCGGGCTCGACCACCCGGGCCAGGGCCCGCAGGCGGGCCAGCTTGGCCTTGGCGGCGGCGGCCGAGTCGTGGCGGACGTCGGCCGACTGCTTGAGGTTGGCCGGTGTGTCGAGGGCCAGGATGCGGCCGTGGTCGACGATGGCCACCCGGTTGCAGAAGCGGTCGGCCTCTTCCATGTAGTGGGTGGTGAGCACGATGGTCTGGCCCTCGTCGTGCAGCTCCCCCACGATGTCCCAGAGAGCCAGGCGGCTCTGCGGGTCGAGCCCGGCAGTGGGCTCGTCGAGGAAGAGGACCGCCGGGTGGTGCAGGATCGCTCGCGCCACCATGAGCCGGCGGGCCATCCCTCCCGACAGGGTGCGCACCTCGGACTTGCGCCGGGCGCCCAACCGGAAGCGCTCGAGTGCCTCGTCGGTGGCGACGGTGGCCGCTCTGGCACCCAGGCCGAAGTACCGGGCGTGGAAGTAGAGGTTCTCCGAGACGGTCAGGCTGCGGTCGAGGGTGTTCGACTGGTGGACCACGCCGATGCCGTGCTTGGCCCGTGCCGGCTCGGTGACCACGTCGACGCCGGCGACCTCGGCCCGCCCCGAGGTGGGCACGACCCGGGTGGTCAGCATGCCGACGGTCGTCGTCTTTCCCGCCCCGTTGGGTCCGAGCAGGCCGAAGATCTCGCCCTTGCAGACCGACAGGTCGAGATGGTCGAGAGCGGTGAGGCCCTCGCCACCGTCGTGGGACCGGTAGACCTTGGTGAGGCCCTCCGTACGGACGATCTCGCCGGGTCCGCTCGTGGAAGTGGCCGGAGGTACATCCGAGTGCGTCGACATAGTGCGTCGGTGAGCCTAGACGGCGCTGTCGCGACTGGAAAGGGCCCGGGTCGCGGTGCCCATTGCGGCGGGGGGCACTAGGCGTCCCGGAAGTGGGTCTCGGGAAACTTCTCGGTGATCAACGCCACCGGCAATTCATTCGATATCACGCGGTAGGTGCGGGAGAGGAGCATGTCGCTGGGCTGTATGCCGAAGTACTGGCCATAGCGCCCGGCGGGCTCGCGGTGCCAGTAGAGGATCTCCCGCAGGGTCTCCACCCGGTGGGTGACGAGGAGCTTGCCGAAGGGAGTGTCGGTGTAGAGGAGGGCCTCGAGCATGGCGGTGGGGACCCTGCCCGCCACCACCAGCGATGTGGCGTACATGTAGTCGGTGCCGGTGTTCGTGCCCTGGAGCAGCAACGATCGGAAGAGGACGTCGTCGTCGTCGCTCACCTTGAGGTTGGGGATGTGCCCGGGCTCGTCGAGGGTCTCGGCCAGCTTCACCACGCAGATCGGCTCCCGCGCGTAGGCCTCGATGATGTCGGTGACGCGCCCGTCGGTGGTGAGCAGGATCCGCTGGACGGCGGTCAGGGCCGCCCCCCACCCCCCGAGCTTCTCTCCGTTGTCGAGCATGCGAAGCCTGTCGTCCCTGTCTGTCGAGCGACGCCATCGCGATGGAAACGACCCGTCATACGCGCCCTCACGGGAAACGCGCCGACCAGGTTTCAAGTGGTGCTGAAGCTGGCGACGCGCTGCGTTCCCATCATACAGACGGGACGTTCGATCGGCGGTAGATGCCAAATGGGTCTAGTCAAAATGCATCGTGGGGTGAGGGGATAGGTTCGGAGGCCGTGACCCCGACGCCCCCCACGACCGTGACCGCGTCCGACGGCGTCGACGTGGCCGTCCACCTCCTCGGCGGCGAGGGCCCGCCGGCGGTCATGGCCCACGCCACCGGCCTGCACGGCCTGGTCTGGGTGCCGTTGGCGGCGGCGCTGGCCGACAGGTTCCGGTGCGTCTCGTTCGACCAGCGGGGTCACGGCCGCTCCGGCGACCCCCCTGGCCTCGATTTCGACTGGCGGGGCTTCGCCCTCGACGCCCTGGCGGTGGTCGAGGGCGTGGGGCTCGAGCGCCCCTTCGGCGTGGGCCACTCCTCGGGAGCGGCGGGGCTGTTGCTGGCCGAGGAGGCGGCACCGGGCACGTTCGCCGCCCTGTACCTGTACGAGCCCGTGGTCGTTCCCGCCGACCCGCCGCTCGGCCGGGACGAGGCCAACTGGCTGGCCGCCGGGGCCCGCCGGCGCCGCGACACGTTCGACTCGCGCCAGCAGGCATACGACCACTACCGGTCGAAGGGGCCGTTCGTGAACTGGGACGACGTGGCCCTGCACCAGTACGTCGACCACGGCTTCGTCGACCGGCCCGAGGGTGGGGTGGCCTTGGCCTGCCGTCCCGAGCACGAGGCCCTCATCTACGAGATGGCCACGGCCAACGACTGCTTCACCCGCCTCGACGAGGTCGCCTGCCCGGTCATGCTCGCCCACGGCTCCGATTCCGACGGTCTGGCCCCGGACACGGTGGCGGCCATGGTGGACCGCCTCAGCCGGGTGACCACCGAGGTGCTCCCCGGCCTGGGCCACTTCGGCCCTCTCGAGGACCCGCCGCTGGTTGCCGCGTCCATCCGTTCGTTCCTGCAGTCGGTCAGCGAGTAGGGCCGCGGGGCCACCACGCTGCTGGTGTCAGCCCGGCGGTTGGAACAGCTCGATGGTGACGCCGTCGGGGTCGCGGACGTAGGCGATGCGGGCCCCGGCCTGGGGCCCGGCGCCCACGTCGACAGGGCCGCCCACCGGCCGGGCGCCACAGTCGAGGGCGTGGGCCCGGGCGGTGTCGACGTCGTCGACGTCGAGGCACACGTGGATGTTGCCGGGGTGGGCCGTTCCCTCGGGGTAGGGCGCGTCGAGCGGCTCGAGATACTGGAGCAGCTCCAGGGCCACGCCACCGGGGAAGTCGAGCCACGCCGCCTCGATGCGCACGCTCGGGTACCCGACCAGGCGGCCGACACCCGGCCCCGCCATGGTGCGCCGGTCACGGGCCTCGGCGCCCGTGAGCCGGCCCCAGAAGGCCACCGAACGCTCCAGGTCGGCGACCGTCACCCCCACGTGGTGCACCGCCCGCAGCGTCCCGACGGCGTCGGTCATCCGGCGGGATCCCCGCTCAGGGGGCCGCTCGGGCCTGCATCCCCGCTCAGGGGGCCGCTCGGGCCCAGGCCCTCGGCGGTCTCGATCTCGGTGAGGGCGTCGTCGAACAGGGCCACACCCCGGAGGGCCAGCTCCTCGGTGATGACCAGCGGGGGGGTGAGGCGCAGGATGTGGCCCCCGCCGGCGGCCAGCAGGCCCCGCCGGGCCATGGCCACCAGCAAGCACTTGCCGATGGCCGGCGCCAGCCGCGTCTTGGTGGCCCGGTCGCTGACCAGCTCCACGGCCAGCAGCATCCCCTGGCCCCGCACGTCACCGATGATCGGGTGGCGGTCGGCCAGGGCCCGCACGGCGTCGAGCATGACCGCACCCACGCGGCGGGCGTTGGCCAGCACCGTCCCGTCGGCCATGGCCCGCAACGACGCGGCGCCGGCGGCGCAGGCCAGGTTGCCGCTGGCGAAGGTGGACGCGCCGGCGCCGGGGAGCCCGAAGGGCGCGGCGTCGAGCACCTCACGGCGGGACGCCAGCAGTGACACCGGATAGCCCGACCCGAGCCCCTTGCCCGCCACCAGCACGTCGGGTACCACGCCCGACTGCTCGAACGCCCACATGGTGCCTGTGCGGCCGGCGCCGGTGAGCACCTCGTCGAAGATGAGCAGGGCCCCGGTGCGGTCGCAGAGCTCGCGCATGTGGGCGAGGAACTCCGGTGGCTGGGCGATCACGCCGCCGACGCCCTGCACGGGCTCGATGATCACCGCCGCCAGCGATTTCTCCGAGGACTGCTCGTAGACCCGGTCGACGAAGCGGGCGCAGGCCACCTCGCAGTTGTCGCGGGTGAGGCCGAGGGGGCAGCGGTAGCAGTAGGCATTGGGGCTGTGGAGCACGCCCGGCAGGAAGGGCCCGTAGCCGTGCTTCTGGGGGAAGCCCCCCATGAGCGACATCGCTCCCAGGGTTCGGCCGTGCCAGGCGCTGTAGAACGAGATCACCTCGTAGCGCTTGGTGTACGAGCGGGCCAGGCGGATCGCCGCCTCCACCGCCTCGCCGCCGGTGGTGTACATCTGGAAGGTCTGCAGGCTCTCGGGCAGAGTGGCGGCCAGGGCCTCGAAGAACTCGGCGCGAGCAGGGGTGGCGTAGTCGAAGTAGTGCAGGAGGCGCCCGACCTCGTCCTGCAGGGCGGCCACCACGCCGGGGGGGCAGTGGCCCAGGTTGGTGACCACGATGCCC
>JBBWZS010000072.1:0-21883 GCA_039649175.1 Acidimicrobiaceae bacterium | reverse complement strand
CACTGCCGTTGCACGTGTTCGAGCCCCGCTATCAGTCCCTGGTGCAAGCCTGCCTGGACGGCGACGGTCACTTCGGCATCGTCCTCATCGAGCGGGGGAGCGAGGTCGGCGGCGGCGACGTCCGTTTCGCCGTCGGGACCCGCGCCCGCATCGCCGAGGCGGTGGTGCTCGACGACGGTCGCTGGCTGCTGGTCCTGATCGGCGTCGATCGCATCCGGGTGAGGCGGTGGCTGCCCGAACAGCCCTACCCCAGGGCCGAGGTCGACCATCTCGGCGACGAGCCCGCCGGTCCCGACGGCGACGAGCTCCGCAACACCCTCGAGCACCTGGTGCGAACCGCCCTGGCCCTCCAGGCCGAGCTGGGCGAGGGCCCTGAGCCTGCGACCGCCGAGGTCTCGCTCGACCCCGACCCGGGAACGGCGGCCTGGCAGGCAGCCGCCCTGGCCCCGTTCGGGCCCGCCGACGCCCAGCGCGTCCTCGAGGCCGACGGGATCATGCCCCGGCTGCGGCTGCTCGTCGACCTACTGAGCGACGAGGTCGACGTTCTTGCGCTTCGGGCCGCCGGACGGTAGGAACATCGTCTCGCCGGGTAGGGTCCGGCCTGGCGGTCGGCAGCAGCAAAGGACACCGGGTGGCCCAGACGACCAGACAGACCAAGCAAGCTTCGGAGGACGTTCCCACACTGCTCCGCGAGATCGCCACCATGACCGTGGCCTACGTCAAGCAGGAGACGGTGGAGCCCCTCAAGGGCATCGGTCGGTTTCTCGCCTTCGGTGCCGCCGGCATCGTCGTCGCCGGCATCGGCATCCTCCTGCTCGTCCTCGGAGGCCTGCGCCTCCTCCAGACCGAGACGGGCTCGGCTTTCCGGGGACACCTCAAGTTCCTTCCCTACCTGTTCGCGGTGATCGTGTGCGGCGCCATCGCCGCCCTCGCCCTCAAGGCCGGCACCAGTCCCCAGAAAGACCGTCGATGAGCCCGTCGCCGTCCGATCGCGTCACCCGGGCCGACATCGAGGCCAAGTTCGGCGAGCTGCAGGGCGACGTCGAGTCGGCCGGCGAGGCGGCCAAGGGCATGGGCATCGTGATCGCCGGCGTGGTGGCCGTCGTCGTCATCGGGGTCGTGTTCATGCTCGGCAAGCGCCGGGGCAAGCGCCAGAACACCACCATCGAGATCCGCAGGGTCTGATGCTGCGCAGCTTGACCAGGATGGGGATCACCAGGGGCCTGCTCGGTGGCTCGCGGGGGTGGCTGGCCATCGGCACGGCGGCGGTGAGCCTGCGGCTGGTGGCCAAGATGGCTGCCAAGGAGGCCAAGGTGGTCTACTCCGAGGACCTGGCACCGGGTGAGTCGCTCGTGATCACCCACCTCACCCACCACGTGTAGCCGGACGGCCCCATGAGCGGTGCCTTCGCCGCCGGCGAGCGGGTCCTGTTGATAGACGGCAAGGACCGTCGGTACCTCCTCACCCTGCGGGAGGGCGGCGAGTTCCACACCCACTCCGGCATCACCAGCCACGATCTGATCCTGGGCCGGCCCGACGGCGTCACCGTGCGATCGGGCACCGGCGCCCGCTACGTGGTGGTGCGCCCGACGCTGTCCGACTTCGTGCTGGCCATGCCCCGCGGCGCACAGGTCATCTACCCCAAGGACCTCGGGGCCCTGCTCGTGCTGGCCGACATCTTCCCCGGCGCCCGGGTCCTCGAGGCCGGGGTCGGTTCCGGGGCGCTCTCCATGACCCTGCTGCGGGCGGGCGCCGACGTGGTGGGCTACGAGATCCGAGATGACTTCGCCCGCAAGGCGATGAGCAACGTCGGGAGCTTCCTCGGGCCCGATTGCCCGTACCGGGTCGAGGAGCGCGACGTCTACGAGGGCATCGTCGAGACCGGGCTCGACCGGATCATGCTCGACCTGCCCGAGCCGTGGCGCGTGGTGGGCCAGGCCGAGACCGCCCTGCGCCCGGGTGGGATCCTGGTCGCCTACCTGCCCACCATCGGCCAGGTCGCCCAGTTCCGCGAGGCGCTCGACGCCGGCGCCTTCGGCCTGGCCCGCACCATCGAGGTGCTCGAGCGGTCGTGGCACGTCCAGGGCCAATCGGTGCGGCCCGACCACCGGATGGTGGCCCACACCGGGTTCCTGACATCGGCCCGCCTGCTCGGCGTCGAACACCAACCGTGAACTTCCTCGATCTGGCCATCCTGGCCGTGCTCGTCTCGTCGATCGCCGGCGGCTGGCGGATCGGCCTGTTCGTCGGCACCACCGCCTGGGTCCTGCTGGCCCAGGGACTGGTGGCTGCCACCCTCGTGCTGCCCGCCATCGACCGCAGCCTGGGGCGCGACAACCCGGGCGCCGCCCTCATGGTCGAGGCCGTGGTGTTCATCTCCGCCGGGTTCAGCGGCATCTACCTGGGCCGGTCGATGGGCCGGGTGATGCGGGACTCGCTGCTCCCGTCCACCCTGGCGCGCGCCGACCACCGGGCAGGGGCCGTCGGTGGGCCGGTCGCCACCCTGTTGCTCATCTGGCTGGTGGCCATCCCGGCCATGACCCAGTCGGCCGGCTTCTTCGCACGCCAGGCCCACAGCTCCCTGCTGGCGCGGGGCGTGGACGCCGTGCTGCCGCCTGCTCCCGACACGTCGAGGGCGTTCCACCGCCTGCTGGGCCCGGCCGGGATGCCCCAGGTCTTCGCCGCGCTCGACCCCCTGGTGGGATCGTCGCCCCCACCGGTCGACGTCGGCTTGTCGGCACCGACGCTGGCACGGGTCTCGGCCAGCACGGTGAAGGTCGACGGGATGGCCTGCCGGCGCCGGCGGGAGGGGAGTGGCTTCGTCGTCGGCCCCGATGAGGTCGTGACCAACGCCCACGTGGTGGCGGGCGAGGACCAGACCTCGGTCCTGCGCGCCGACGGCAAGCGCCTGACGGCCAGGGTCACCGCCTACGACCCCGACCGCGACCTGGCGGTGCTGTCGGTGCCGGGGTTGGGCCGGCCCGCCCTGGCCCTGGCCACACCCGAGCCCCGGTCGACCACCGCCGTGTTCGGCCACCCCGACGGGCAGGACCCGCTACGGGTGGCCCCCGCCCTGATCCGCCGGGAGATGAAGGCCCAGGGCTACGACCTCTACGGCGACCATCTGGCCCGTCGGGAGGTGCTCGTCCTGGCCGCCGCCCTACGACCCGGCGATTCGGGCTCGGCGGTGGTCAACTCCAACGGGTCGGTTGTGGGCGTGGCCTTCGCCATCTCGCTGTCGACCAAGGACCTGGCGTTCGCGGTCAGCACCAGCGAGCTCAAGCCGGTGCTGGCCACCAACAGCACCACGCCGGTGGACACCGGCGACTGCCTGTCCTAATCGACCTCGATGAAGATGCACTCGCCGGGGCACTCTTCAGCCGACTCGATGGTGCCGTCCTCCTGGCCTGCGGGCACGACGGCCAGGCCCTCGACCCCGCCGGGGTCGGAGAGCGTCTTGCCCTTGTCGCGCACGTAGGCGAGGCCGTCATCGAGGAGCGTGAACACCTCGGGGGCGATCTCCTCGCACAGCCCGTCGCCCGTGCAGAGATCCTGATCGATCCAGACCTTCATGGCCATCTCGCGCCTGCCTCTGTTCGTCGGTACCGTGGTTCACGGTAGCCGTTGTCGTGGGGTCGCCAGGGTGGGTGCCGGCGTGCCGCCCAATTTACCCGGAAATGGCCAGGAAAACCAGCGGTCCGGGGTACGCTTGTCCTTGAGTAGACAGGTGTAGGTTGGCTCCGGAGGGCTGCGAAGCGGCCGAGGAGGTGGTTCCCGCGTCCAGCTCCGAATACGAACGACGTCTTGCTGGCTACGAACAGGAAGTCGCTGGCCTTCTCGAGCAGGTGAAGACGCTCGAGGAAGAAGTCATCCAGCTACGGCGCAAGCTGCAGGACGCGCCCAAGCGGGTGCGCACGCTCGAGGAGCGGCTCCTCGAGACCAAGGGCGAGCTGGCTCGCGCCACCTCCCAGAACGAGAAGCTCTCCTACACGCTGCGCGAGGCCCGTGAGCACATCAGCGAGCTGCGCCAGGAGGTGGAGAAGCTCACCCAGCCCCCGTCGGCCTACGGCACCTACCTCGACACCAACGACGACGGCACCGTCGACGTGTTCTCCGCCGGTCGCAAGATGCGTGTCGCCCTGCACCCGGCCATCGACACCGAATCGCTGCGACGGGGCCAGGAGGTCGTGCTCAACGAGTCGCTCAACGTGGTGCTGGCCCGGGCCAGCGAGGTGGCGGGCGAGATCGTCGTCCTCAAGGAGCTGATGGCCGATGGCCGCCGGGCCATCATCGTGGGACGGGCCGACGAGGAGCGCGTCGTCGAACTGGCCGACCAGCTCATGGGGGAGAAGCTGCGCTCCGGCGACACCATCCTCATGGACACCCGCGCCGGGCTGCTCCTCGAGCGCCTCCCCCGTCCCGAGGTGGAGGAGCTCATCCTCGAAGAGGTCCCCGACATCTCCTACGACGACGTGGGCGGCCTCGACACCCAGATCGAGCAGATCACCGACGCCGTCGAGCTGCCGTTCGTCCACCGCGACCTGTTCATCGAGCACCAGCTCCCGGCCCCCAAGGGGATCCTCCTCTATGGCCCGCCGGGCTGCGGCAAGACGCTCATCGCCAAGGCCGTCGCCAACTCGCTGGCCCACAAGGTGAGTGAGGTCACCGGCGACACCAACGCCCGCAGCTACTTCCTCAACATCAAGGGCCCCGAGCTGCTGAACAAGTACGTGGGTGAGACCGAGCGCCAGATCCGCCTGGTGTTCCAGCGGGCCCGGGAGAAGTCCGAGGAGGGCTGGCCGGTCATCGTCTTCTTCGACGAGATGGACTCGCTCTTCCGCACCCGCGGCACGGGGATCTCCTCCGACATGGAGGCCACCATCGTCCCCCAGCTGCTGGCCGAGATCGACGGCGTGGAGACGCTGAAGAACGTCATCGTCATCGGTGCCTCCAACCGTGAAGACCTCATCGACCCGGCCATCCTGCGACCCGGCCGCCTCGATGTGAAGATCAAGATCGAACGCCCCAACGAGGTGGCGGCCCAGGCCATCTTCAGCCGCTACCTGGTGCCCGACCTGCCCCTCGACGAGGGTGAGGTGGCGACGCTCGGCGGCGGCGACCGCCAGAAGGCGGTGAACGCCATGATCGAGCGGGCCGTCGAGGAGATGTACCGCGACGACGACGAGAACCGCTTTCTCGAGGTCACCTACCAGAACGGCGACAAGGAGGTCCTCTACTACAAGGACTTCGCGTCGGGGGCCATGATCGAGAACATCGTGCGCCGGGCCAAGAAGCTGGCCATCAAGCGGGTCATCGCCGGCGAGAGCAGGGGCATCCGCACCGACGACCTGCTGGCCTCCACCAAGCAGGAGTACAAGGAGCACGAGGACCTGCCCAACACCACCAACCCCGACGACTGGGCCAAGATCTCGGGCAAGAAGGGTGAGCGGATCGTCTACGTGCGCACGCTGATGTCCGAGGGCAGGGAAGCCACCGGTGGCCGGGCCATCGAACGTGTCGGCACCGGCCAGTACCTCTAGTCGATGGACCGTTAGCTGATGGCCATCCGCAAGGTCTGTGGCATCGAGACCGAGTACGGCATCCTGCTGCGGGGCGCCGGCGAGCCCAACCCCATCACCGCCTCGTCGTTGCTCATCAACGCCTACGTGTCCCGCCTGGCCCGCAAGGTGGGCTGGGACTTCGAGGACGAGTCACCGGGCTGCGACGCCCGCGGCTTCGCCCGTGAGGGGTCGATGGCGCCCGAGATCGAGACCCACCTGGTCAACGCCGTGCTCACCAACGGGGCCCGCTTCTACGTCGACCACGCCCACCCCGAGTACTCCACCCCCGAGTGCTCCGACGCCCTCGAGCTGGTGCGCTTCGACAAGGCCGGCGAGCGGACCCTGGCCCGCGCCGTGGAGGCGGCGGCCGAGACCCTCCCCAGCGGCCACAACATCGCCATCTACAAGAACAACTCCGACGGCAAGGGCAACTCCTACGGCTGTCACGAGAACTACCTGCTCGACCGCAGCGTGCCATTCGCCCGCATCGCCGCCCAGGTCATGCCCCACTTCGTCACCCGCCAGATCTTCTGCGGGGCGGGCAAGGTGGGAACCGAGGCCAGCTCGAAGGCCATGACCGACGTCACCTTCCAGCTCAGCCAGAGGGCCGACTTCTTCGAAGAGGAGATCGGCCTCGAGACCACCCTGAAGCGGCCCATCGTCAACACCCGCGACGAGCCCCACGCCGACGCCCAGAAGTACCGCCGCCTCCACGTCATCGTGGGCGACGCCAACATGGCCGAGATCTCCACGTTCTTGAAGGTGGGCACCACCTGCGTAGTGCTGGCCATGATCGAAGACGACTGGTTCGGCGACCGCGACCTCACACTGCGGACGCCGGTGGCCGCCATCCGATCGGTGTCGCACGACCTGACGCTGCGCCAACCGCTTACCCGGGTGGACGGCTCGTCGATCACCGCCCTGGAGCTGCAGTGGGAGCTGCTCGACCTAGCCCGCAAGTACGCCAACGAGCGCGGCCTCGAAGCGGTGGGCGAGGAGGTGGGCGCCGAGGTGCTCCGCCGCTGGGAGGCCACCCTCACCGCCCTCGAGGACGACGTCATGAGCCTGGCCAACCAGCTCGACTGGGTGGCCAAGTACCACCTCGTCGAGGCGTACCGTGACCGTCACGGCTTGGGGCCGTCGGACCCCAAGCTGGCCGCCCTCGACCTCCAGTACCACGACGTGCGCCCGGGCCGCTCACTGTTCGCCCGCCTGCCCATGCAGCGGTTGGTGACCGAGGAGTCGGTGGTGAGCGCCATCACCGAGCCGCCCACCACCACCAGGGCCTACTTCCGGGGGCGGTGCCTGCAGCGGTGGGCATCGTCGATCGCCGCCGCCAACTGGGACTCGCTGGTCTTCGACGTGGGCACCGACCCGCTGCGGCGGGTTCCGATGATGGAACCGCTAAGAGGAACAGCCGCTCATGTCGATACGTTGTTGGACAGATGTGAAACCCCTGGCGACCTGCTCGAGGCGCTGGGGTCGACGTCGTAGGAGGAACCCATGACCGAACGGGAGCAGAAGCGGCGCCAGACACCCAGCCAGCCCGATGAGACCGTCGAAGAGCTGCCACCCGCATCCAAGCAGGGTGACAAATTGAAGGCCGAGCTCGACGAGCTTCTGGATGATATCGACGAAGTGCTGGAGGAGAACGCGGAGGACTTCGTAAGAAGCTACATCCAGAAAGGAGGGGAGTAACTATATCCAAATAGAATCCCCGATTCATCCTTGACGACTGAAACACTTGTTCGGTACAATAACGGGATGAAACGATGCACAAATGCGGTGAGCTCAAAAGCCTCGACAGCTTCTATCGAGACAAGGGCATGAAGGACGGACACCGAGGCGACTGCAAGGTTTGCAACCTCGCTTACCAGCACCGACGCTACGTCGCTGACCCGGAACCGGCCAAGGCCAGGGTCAAGCGGTGGCAGCAGGCGAATGCCGCTGAACTGAACGCATACCGGCGAGCACGACGACAGGATCCCGCCGTAAAAGGCCGAGATCGAGCGGGCCACCTTCGGCGTAAGTATGGCATTTCGCCTTCCGAGTACGACGAGATGTTGGTGTCCCAGGAAGGCGTCTGCTTGCTCTGTGGATCCCCTCCTCGACCGCCATACTCACTTCATGTCGACCATGACCATGCGACCGGCAAGATCCGTGGTCTTCTGTGCTTCACCTGTAACAACGCCCTCGGCGATTTCGCGGACGACCCGGACCGACTGCGGGCGGCGGCCCGGTACGTCGAGGCGGACCTGGCCCGCGACCCTGCAATCGAGCGGAGGTTGGCGGGGTTAGGGGCCATGCGGCCGGGCTGGGAGGTGGCCTGATCCCGACCCCGGGTCGGCCCGCTAACCTCGGCCGGCGATGACCATTCCTCTTTTTCGGGCCGGCGACGACCCCGGTCCCAGCTTCTCCGACCTGCTCCGCCAGACCCGGGCAGGGGCGAGTCCCGGCCCCTTGCCGGCGGGCACGACGGTGCCCACGGCCCACGGCACCACCATCGTGGCCGTCCGCTACTCCGACGGGGTGGTGATGGCCGGTGATCGCCGGGCCACCGAGGGCTACAGCATCGCCAACCGGGCCATCGAGAAGGTCTTCCCCGCCGACCGCCACTCGGGCGTGAGCATCGCCGGGGCGGCGGGCCCGGCGGTGGAGATGGTGCGCCTGTTCCAGACCGAGCTCGAGCACTACGAGAAGGTCGAGGGCGTGGCCCTGAGCCTGGAGGGCAAGGCCAACAAGCTCAGCCAGATGGTCCGCAGCAACCTGCCCATGGCCATGGAGGGCCTGGCCGTCGTGCCCATCTTCGCCGGCTACGACCTGGCTCGCCGGGCCGGTCGCATCTTCAAGTACGACCTCACCGGTGGGCGCTACGAGGAGGGTGACTTCCACGCCACCGGCTCGGGCGGGCGCGACGCCCGGACCACCATCAAGTTGGGTTGGCGCGATCCCCTCGACCGGGCGGCGGCCATCGAGCTGTGCATCGAGGCCCTCTACGAGGCGGCCGACGAGGACTCGGCCACCGGCGGTCCCGACGTCGTCCGCGGCATCTACCCCACGGTGGCCACCATCACCGGCGAGGGCTTCGACCGGGTGGCCGACCACGAGGTGGCCGAACGCTTCGGCGCCTTGATCGAGCGCAAGAAAGAGGGGGGTGGGCGGCCATGACCATGCCCTACTACGTGTCGCCCGAGCAGGTCATGAAAGACCGGGCGGACTACGCCCGCAAGGGCATCGCCCAGGGCCGCAGCCTGGTGGCCTTCTCCTACGCCGGCGGCATCCTGCTGTGCGCCGAGAACCCGTCGCGCACCCTGCACAAGATCAGCGAGATCTACGACCGGATCGGCTTCGCCGGCGTGGGCCGCTTCAGCGAGTTCGACAACCTGCGCATCCTCGGGGTGCGCAACGCCGACGTCAAGGGCTTCACCTACTCCCGTGAGGACGTCGACGCCCGCTCCCTGGCCAACGCCTACGCCCAGACGCTCCATCAGATCTTCACCCACGAGATGAAGCCCATGGAGGTGGAGATCCTCGTCGCCGAGGTCGGACTGGAGCCCGCCGGCGACGTGTTGTTCCGGATCCGCTACGACGGCTTCGTCATCGACGAGGAGGGGTCGGCGGTCATCGGCGGTGAGGCCGAGGCCATCGCCGAACGCCTGCGGCCGGTGATCGAGGCCGACCTCGACCTGGCCGCAGCGGTGAACGCCGCGGTGTCGGCGCTGGCCGGCCCCGATCGCTCCCTGGTCGCCCACGACCTCGAGGCGGCGGTGCTCGACCGGGGCACCGGCCGGCGGGCCTTCCGCCGCCTCAGCGAGGCCGAGCTCGAGGGCCTGCTCGTCGTCTGACGTCCCCCGGCGGGCAGGCGCCGGGGTCGGGCTCTAGCTCGGGCGCCACCCGGCCTGGGCGGCAACCGTCTGCTTCAGCTTCTCGTCGGCGGTGTCGGCCTTGTACGGATAGTCGCGGTGGGGGTCGAACACGCTGTCGGGTTGGTTCGTCTCGATGTCGGCGCCGTTGAGAGCGAGATCGCCGACCGACTTGAGAGCCCCGGGCGTGCTGTCGCACAGGGTCTTCTTGTCGTTGCAGCCGTTGCCCCCCGGCTTGACCTGGGTGGCCTTGCGGTTGGCGCCGGCTTCGAAGATGTTGTCCTCGGAGTACAGCTGGGCGCTGCGCTCGGCCCGCATGCCGTAGGTCTGCCAGTTGGCCAGGTAGTTGTTGAAGACGTGGGCCCGGCCGTGGCTGATGACCGGGTTGCGGTACCCGGTGGCGTCGAAGAAGTTGTGATGGATCGTCAGGGTCTGTTTGGTGTCGGGGCCGCTATTGGTCTGGTTGCCGATCTGGATGACCTGCTCCTGGTCGTGGAACCGGCTCCAGGAGACGGTGACGTTGGTCGTGCCCCCGTCGACGGCGATCAACTTGTCGCCCGCCCGGCTCAGATCGGCGTGGTCGATCCAGATGTCGGTTGACGCCTTGTCGAGGCGGATGGCGTCGAAGGGGTTGTTCGATTTCGTCTTTGTCGTGTCGCCGAAGTCGTGGGCGATGAGGTTCTCGATGATCACGTTGTGCGAACCGTTGAGGACCAGGCCGTCCTGGTTCGGGGCCGTCAGGGTGACCCGATGACCTCTGCCGTCGATGGTCTTGTTGCTGCCGACGAGGATGCCGTGGCTGGACTGGATGGTGTAGTCGCCGTCGAACACGATCCAGCGGGGGTCGGTTCCCGCCACCGCGGCGCGCAGGGAGCCCGGGCCGTCGTCGGCGGCCGTGGTGACGTGGACGACGGGCCCGCCGTTGCCGCCCACCGCGTTTCGCCCGAACCCCACTCTCCCGGCCAGCAACGATGCCGCCCCTGGCGTCTGGGCCCCGGTGAGGGGAGGGGACGGCGATGCCGACGGGGGCTGCGACGGCGAGCCGTTGGTGTCGCGTCCCACCAGCAAGGCCACGAGCGCCCCCGCCACCACGATCACCATGACGGCGCCCGCCCACCAGAGGCGCTTCCGGCGCGAAGGTGCGGTGGCGTCGGCGTCGGGTGCGGCCGGGGGAACGGTCGACGGCGGCGACTTCATGTCCGGCAGGAGATCTCCTCGGTGGCCGAGGCGCGACAGCGATGAGAGCCGAAATTCCAGGCGCGCCTGGCCATCAGCCTACCAGGGGGGATGCAACGCCCTCCGGTCGGCGACCGTTACCCCAGGCCGGTCAGGCGGCCCCCACAGGCGGCCCACACGCGCGCTCCCACCTCGGCCACCGACCCGGCTCCGTCCACGACCACCCAGCGGTCGGGGTCGTCGTCGGCCAGGGTCCGGTAGCCCGAACGCACCCGATCGTGGAAGGACACATCCTCGTTCTCCATGCGGTCCGCGGCCCTGCCGCCGAGCGCTTGGGACGCCCGGTCACGGAGGCGCTCGGCGGCCACGTCGGCGGGCACCACGAGGAGCACCACCACGTCGGGATCGAGCCCGTCCGCCGCCCACTCGGACAGCCGTCGGAGGTGGCCCACGTCCATGCCCCGGCCGAAACCCTGATAGGCGAGGGTCGAGCCCGAGAACCGGTCGGTGACCACGTCGCGTCCCGACGCCAGGGCTGGGACGACGACCTCGTCGACGTGCTGGGCGCGGTCGGCCGCCATCAGCAGTGCTTCTGACCGGTCGCTCAGGCGGCCCAGGTCAGGGTCGAGCAGGACGGCGCGCAGGCGGGCCCCGATGGGGGTGCCGCCGGGCTCCCGGGTCAACACCGCGCCGAGCCGCTCGGCCAACGCCGCTGCCTGGGTGGACTTGCCGGTGCCCTCACCGCCCTCGAAGGCGATGAAGCGTCCACGGCGTGGGGCCATCCGCCCGAACCTACACGTCGCGACGCCCGTGACCGGGGCCGTACCGGTTAGCCTCACCAACGGCAGGGAAGAGGTCACACACACACGGCGACGGCGTGCGTTCCTGCTGTCCGGAGACGAGGTCCCATGGCTGACGAGCGCCAGACGCTCCCGAGCAGTCCCGACGATGAGGGCGCCGCCGCCGCCGGCGCAGTCTGGGGACGTCGCCAGTTCCTGACCAGGCTGGGGGCCGGTGCCGCCGGGCTGGTCGCTCTGCGGGGGGCGGGGTGGGCGTACGCCAAGGGTGGCGGGAGGGGGGGTGGCGGGTCGCCGCCTCCGGTCGGGTCCGGCCCGGTGGTCCCCGGCCAGATCGCCGTCCCGATGGCCATGCACCTGCACGCCAGCTTCTCCGAGGGCGATGCCAGCTTGGCCGCTCACCTGCGCGAAGCCTCTCTCAACAACATCTCGGTGATCGGCATCAGCGACCACGACTGGCGGATGAGCCAGATCGGGTACCGCAAGGCCCTGCACTTCGACAGCCTGAACAAGGAGAAGGAGGGACTCAACCCGGCCTGGATCCTGCGGCCCGCGGGGGTGGGCGCCCTCACCGCCGACTCGACCGGTGGGATCGTTGCCAGCCCCATCAGTCCGCTCGACCCCAGTCGCCTCGGAGCGCTGCACGTCCGGGCCGTGAGCACATCCTCGGTGCCTGCCAGCTACCGGTTCCTGGCCGATTCCGTCCCGGCCCGCACCAACCAGCGGGCCAACATCGTGGGCCAAACGTGGGACCTCGAGGTGTTCCCCGCTCAGATCAGCAGCGACGCCTGGCTCGAACTGCTGGTCACGCTGTCGTACCGGCCGGCCATGAACGGGCGGGTGGCCGATCGATACCAGATCTCCTACCGGTTCGGGCTCGACGGGCCCACCCGGGTCGCCCAGGGCATCCTCGGTGTCGTCTCGGTTCCCGTCACCACCGGACAGTGGAACTCGGTCCACCTCGACCCGCTGGCCGACATCAAGGCGCTGTGGCCCGACATCGTGGCCGAGGACAACTCCAGCTACGACTTCTACTGGGGGTCGACCAGCCGGAACGGGGCAACGGCCGAGGGCTATTTCGACTACCACCGCTTCAACCGTGACCCGGCGGCGCTGGCGGCCGACGCCCCCCTCCAGCTGCAGCAGCAGCTTTTAGCGCGCTACCAGTCGGCGTACCCCACTGTCGCCACCATGCAGGCCGTCGAGTACTCGTACTACGCCCACCACGTCAACGGCTTCGGCCCCGTCCAGCATCTGCCGCAGTACCCCGACGGCGACCGGGTGAACCCGCCCAACAACCCCGGCTTCGCCAAGGTGATCTCGGGCCAGGTCCAAGCCGCCGGCGGCGTCTCGTCGTACAACCACCCCTTCGGCACCTCCACGTCCAAGCCGTGGCCGCTCGACCAGCAGGACGCGACCCGGCGCAAGACGGCGGCCACCATGCTCGGCACCCGGGCCAACGACGCCAACCTCCTCGAGGTCGGCTACGCCCAGCGGGGAAATCTCTCGCTGGCCCAGCACCTGAGCCTGTTCGACACCATGTGGCGAAACGGCCTGTGGATGACCGGCACCGGGGTCACCGACGATCACTTCGCCCACGCCGGTACCTGGCTCAAAGGGGTCAATCGCTTCATCACCACCGTCTGGAGCACGACCGCCCAGGTGAGCGACCTGCTCGCTGCCCTGAAAGCGGGGCGGGCCTTCTGCTGGGACCTGCCTTTCTTCAAGGGTGGTGCGCTCGACCTCATGGTCGACGGCGTGGCCCCGATGGGGTCGATCTCAGTGCGCCCCGGCGCCGATCAGCGCCAGCTCACCATCGTGGCCGTGGGAGTCCCCGCAGGGGGATCGGTCGCGGTCGTGCGCGGGCTGATCGACTACGCCGGCCCGTCCTACCCCGACCCGGCCTCCCAGGTCGTGGCCACGGTCCCCGCTGCTGACCTGGCCACCGGGAGCGCCACCGTGGCCATCGACACCACGGCGTCATGCTTCGTGCGGGTGACGGCCTTCACCTCGACCGGCGTGGCCGTGGCCTTCAGCAACCCAGTCGGGCTCCTCCGGGAGGCACCGCCCACTCCCATCCCGCCCGAGCGCGTGGCGCCCGACGTGCCGCCGCCCACCACCACGACGACCAGCACCAGCACAACCAGCACCAGCACGACCAGCACCAGCACGACCAGCACCACGCTGCCGCCGCCTGACAGCACGACGACCACCATGCCGCCCGAGACCACCACGACGACCACGCCACTGCCGCCGGACACCACCACCACCACTCCGCCGCCGCCGTAACCAGCGGCGAGGTTTCGCCGCTGGTTACGTGTTCAACGTCGGTTCAATTGTTTCAGACGGTTCTGAGGAACGTCGCCTGGCCGGTGGCGGCGTCCACCCGGTAGATGTCCTTGTTGCCCTGACAGTCGAGGACGGTCACGTTGTACTGGGGAGCGAAGGGACTGATGAAGGTGAGGATGAGTGTGTTCGCCGGCGTCGGCGAGCACGGGGCGCCGGCGCTGGCGGGGGTGAACTGACCGAAAATGCCGCCCTTCGCCCCGGCCCGGACACTGTGCACGCCGTCGGGGTCGGAAGCGGTGCACTGCAAGGTCGGCGCGCCGCTGCCCTGCGTGCCGGTCACGCACGACAGGGTGGAGTTGCCACCGGCGGCGGCGGCCGGACCGGCCGTGGCAAGGGCGAAACCACCCGCTCCCAGCATGGTCATCGATGCGAGTGCCGCGAATCTGCGAACGAGCTTCATAGTTGCCTCTCTTGCTGCCGTTGGGAGCTGAGCGCTCCGCCGTTGAGACGGCCAGCGTTCCACGGATGTGCCCCAGCGTCAACGGCCACGCTCCGCCGTGTCAACGCGGTCTCAGGTAGCCGTAGCGCAGCAGGAGGGGAGCGGTCACCAGCGTGACGGCGCGCCGGTCGCGGCGGCCGAGGGCCTGGCGCCACTCGTCGTCGGCCAGCACCGGGGCGGGCCCGTCGAAGCGGATGGGGTTGCCGGAGATGTTGTGGAGGAACGGCGCCTCACCGGCTTCGAGCAGGGCCGGCGGCTGCGACCCCGAGGCCAGCGCCGCCAGGCGGGCCACGCTGGCCTCGGCGTCGTCGACCAGGTCCTCGTAGCGGAGGAGGGCGAAGCGAGGCCGGGTCAGGCGCAGCACCTCGACCAGGAGCTGGTGCTGGTTCCACTTGTACCCGGAACGGACCGCCGGTCGCTGGTGCATGTGCTCGGTGGTCCAGTGGATCTCGGGACGTGGACGCCGGCGCGTCCACGAGTGGGCCACCGCCCGGCTGTCACGCACCAGATGGACGAAGGAGGCGTCGACGCCGGCGACGGCGTCGAGCACGAAGGCGTACGAGGGGTCCTTGGAGGAGTCGACGACCACCGAACCCGGCGCCACCTCCAGGATGGAGGCATAAAGGCGCCCGAGGACGTCGGCGTAGTCGGCGAAGGCCCGACGGAAGCCGGGCGTGCGCAACCCGGCGACGGTGAGCTCGGGAACGTGGCGGATGCGGTCGACGGCCTTGGCCAGCCGGGGAACGTCGAGGCGCTCGGCCTCGGAGACCCCGCCGAAGGCCCGGGTCAGGACCTCCGACCAGAACGGGCAGCTGCGGAAAGGCACGCGACAGCCGCACAGGTGGTTCTCGGCCAGGCCCCGGTCCCACAGGTACCGCAGCTCTCCCACCGGCAGGAACCCCCGGTAGGCGCCCAGGAGCCGGGCCAGCAGGGTGCTGCCGCTGCGGCCGGTCCCGGCGATGTACAGCACGGCGGACGGGGCCACGGTCATGGCCGGCGTTGGCCGGGCCACACCGCAGCGAGGTCGCGCCCCAGCAGCTCGGACAGTGACGCCACATCGCCGGCATAGGTGCGGGCCAGGTCGGCGGCGGTGGCCGGCGAGAGGGGGGTGAACGGTGGCGGGGCTGATGTCGACGACTTCAGGAGGCGGGCCACGCCGGTCCGTTTGGCCAGGGCGACGAGCTTCCCCGCCCCATGGTCGGACAACATGTGACTGACCTCCTGGGCCCGGACGTAGGCCCGGTGGAAACGGGGGACTCCCGAGGCGTTGACGGCGTCATCGGCGGCCTCGGCAACGTACGACGGGTCGACGCCCACGAAGGCGTAGACCTGCGGGAGCACCTCGGCTGGGCACCGCACCATATCCTCGAACACCACCACGAGAAGTTGCTCGCGCCGGAAACGTTCGAGGTAGCGCGACACAAGCTCGAAGTACATCCCCCGTTCGACGGCCCCGGGGTGGTCGGAGATGAAGTCGTCGAAGGAGCCGGGGTAGGCCGTCACCTGTACCCAGTGCTTGTACTGGGAGTAGGCCCGCTGCACCGGGTCGCGCACCGAGACCAGCAGGCGGACCTCGGGCAACAGGTCGGCGATGCGCTGGGGGCTGGCCGGGTCGAACAGGTACGGCGGCGACACCTCGCCCCGCACGGGGGCCTCACAGCGGCAGAACTGGGCCGCGTACCAGGCCGGCCCTCGTTGGTAGTGACGGTTGAAGAACTCGAGCTCGGTGCCCGCCGCCGGCATGCATGTCTCCGGATGGGAGCGCAGCATGGTCTCCAGGTAACTGGTGCCGGCCTTCAGGGCACCGATGCCGAGGAAATCAGGGAGGCGCAGCGACCGACCCGGGGCAGGGGTCGTCGGCACTACCCGGGTGACACGTTCCGTTGCAGGAGCACCGTGGGGATGGTCTTGGCCATGATCTTGATGTCGAGCCACAACGAGCGGGTCTGGACGTAGGCCACCTCGAGGGCGAGGGTCTCCTCGAACGACAGCCCGTCACGCCCGGAGGACTTGGGAAGCGAGGTGACCCCGGGGCGCACGGACAGCACGGTGGCGGCGCGGTCGCCGTAGAGGGGCATGAGCTCGGGGATGTCGGGCCGGGGGCCGACCACGCTCATGTCACCCTTGAGCACGTTCCAGAAGTTCGGCAGCTCGTCGATGCTGGTGCGGCGCAGGAACCGCCCGACCTTGGTCACCCGGGGGTCGTCGTCGGCGTGGAAGTGGAATGCCCCCGCCTTGTGGCCGTCGCCGCTGTAGGCGTACAAGTCCGGGAACCGCTCCCGGGCGTCGGTGTACATGCCCCGAAGCTTGAGCATGCGGAAGCGCCGTCCGCCACGGCCCACCCGCTCCTGCCAGAAGAACGCCGGTCCGCCCGACTCGATCCTGATGGCGACGACGGCGGCCAGCAGCACCGGAGACGTCAGCACCAGCACCGCGGTGGCGACGACGATGTCGAACGCGCGGCGGACGAAACGCGCAAGCGCCGCCTCGTGCAGCACCGGACAGGCGACGAGGGGCTCCTCGGAGACCGAGGCGACGGCGAATGCAGTGGTGGCGGGCTCAGGCGAACGCATCGGAGACCGTGCACAACGCACCGGACACCTTGCGCACCGCGGCGATGACGTCGTCGACATCGCATTTGCTCAGTCCGGCGGAAAGCGGCAGCGACACCGTGCGGGAGCCGATCTCCTCGGCATTGGGGAACATCCCGGCCCGGTAGCCGTAGCGCTCGCTGTAGTAGCTGTGGAGGTGGACGGGGTTGAAGTGGATCCCGACGCTGATGTTCTCGGACCAGAGGGCCTCGATGAACAGGTTCCGGTCGGCGCCGATCACCTCGGGGTCGATCAACAGGGTGTAGAGGTGGCGGGCGTGGATGTCGCCGGGAGGTGTCGGGGCCGGGCACTCGAGGCCCTCGACGTCGGCGAAGGCCTGGTTGTAGGCCTCCCACTGGGTGTCGCGGGCGGCCAGGTTGCTCTCGAGGCGGGCCAGCTGGTGCAGGCCGAGCGACGCCTGGAGGTCGGTGAAGTTGTACTTGAACCCCGGCTCGATGACCTCGTACTGGCGGCTCCCGACGCCCTTGTAGCGGGCCCAGGCGTCGGCACTCAGGCCGTGGAGGCGCAGGATGCGCAGGCGCTCGGCCAGGTCGTCGTCGTCGGTGGTCAACATGCCGCCCTCGGCGGTGGTCATGGTCTTGGTGGCATAGAAGCTGAACACCGTCATGGTGCTGATGTTGCCGACCTTGCGACCGCGGTAGACCGCCTCGACGGCGTGGGCGGCGTCTTCGACGACAGTGAGGCCGTGGCGTTCGGCGGTGTCGGAGATCCGGTCCATGTCGCAGGAGCGGCCGGCCATGTGCACGGGCAGGATCGCTCTGGTGCGCGGGGTGATGGCGGCGTCGACCTGATCGCAGTCGATGTTCTGCGTGGCGCGGTCGACGTCGACCAGGACGGGCTTGGCGCCCGCCAGCTCGATGGCATTGACGGTGGCGGCGAAGGTGAGGGGCGTGGTGATGACCTCGTCGCCCGGTCCGATGCCGGCGACGACCAGGGCGAGCTGCAGCCCGGCGGTGCAGGAGGACAGGGAGATGGCGTTGCGGCACCCGACGTACTCGGCGAACTCCTTTTCGAGCCGGATCGACTTGGGGCCGAAGCCGATCCACCCGGAGCGAAGCGTGTCGACGACCTCGGCGATCTCTTCCTCGCCGATCAGGGGCACGCCGAAGACGAGCAATGACGGCCGTACGGGTTGACCTCCAGCCATTGCCAAGGTTTGGTCTGTGTCCGTCGCTGCCTCCGTTGACGCGTCCCGCCGCCCCCGGGACTCGTGGCTCGATCCCCGTCGAGTGGTGAACCTAGGCGAGGTCACCGGTTCTGGCAAGGCTCTCGGAGCTCCCAGCCGGAGAAGTAACCCCCCGGACACACTAGTGGCATCCGGACCGGCGTCGGCCCACAGGATGGGTGGGAGGGGTGGGCTACCGTCGCCGGCATGCGCATGCGGGTCCTTCACCTGCACTTTCGCTGGGGGGCAGGCTCGGCGGCAGCGGTGTCCGACTACATCCGTGCCACGCCCGCGTTCGAGCACCATCTGGTGTACGCGGTCGCTCCCGGGTGCCAGCTCGACGACCAGGTCCAGGAACTGGCTGCCTCTGTGCGTGAGCTGCCGTCGGGGCTGAGCCGCCAGGTCGTCGCCGTCAGGCAGGCCGTTGCCGCCGTCGAGCCCGACGTGGTGCACGCCCACTCGTCGCTGGCCGGGGCCTGTGCCCGGTCGGCGCTCGGACGTGGCTGGCCGGCGCGGGTCGTCTACACACCCCACTGCTATGCCTTCGAGCGCACCGACGTGGGACCTGTGGCCCGATCGGCGTTCTGGCTGGCCGAGGCTGCCCTCAGCCTGCGGGGGGGCCAGGTGGCGGCGTGCGCGCCCTATGAGGCCGAGCTGGCCCGCTCCCTGCCCGGGCACCAGCAGGTCGTGTACGTGCCCAACATCGCCGCACCCGACGCCGTGGCATCGGCGGGCGTCGTGCGGCGCCGGGAGGGGGGGCCGATGGTCGTCACCGCCGTCGGGCGCTTGGCGCCCCAGAAGGCACCCGAGATGTTCGCCGACGCGGCACGCATGCGCAGGCACGCGGGTGACCCTGGCCGCTGGGTGTGGGTCGGTGGCGGCGAGGCCGACCTCGAACGCCGGCTCCGCAGCGCCGGCGTGGAGGTGACGGGCTGGTTGCCACGCCGCCAGGCGCTCGAGGAGCTGGCGGCCGGTGATGTCTACGTCCACACCGCGGCGTGGGACGGCGCCCCGATCACGGTGTTGGAAGCGGCTGCCGCCGGCGTCCCCATCCTCGCCCGGCGCACCGCGGCGATGGTGGCGCTGGGAGTGGAGCCCCTGTTCGACACCGCCGAGGAGCTGGCCGACCTGGTGGGTCGGCTCGGCGACGGTACCGTGGCCGGCGTGGCCGAACGCAGCGGCCGTCGGCTCCGGGAGGCGCACACGCCCGCCGCCCAGCGCGAGGCGCTTCAGCACGTGTACGGGCTGGCCGCCTCCAACGGCCGCACCCGCCCGGGCCCGAGACCCCGCTCGCAGGGCCGCTCGGGGCCGGCCCTGCCCACCCCACGGGAGCCCTGAGCGGGGCGTGGCAGTATGCCCGGGTGCGGGCTCTCGTCACTGGCGCGGCCGGTTTCATCGGGAGCCATCTGGCCGAGGCACTCGTAGTCGAGGGTCACACGGTGCGGGGCGTCGACTGCTTCACCCCGTACTACGACGAGGCCGACAAGCGGGCCAACCTGGACCCGCTGCTGTCGGCACCCGGCTTCGAGCTGGCCGAGGTCGACCTGGCCGTGGCCGACCTCCATCCCGTGCTCGACTCCATCGACGTGGTGTTCCATCAGGCGGCCCAGCCGGGTGTCCGCCTGTCGTGGTCGGACGGGTTCGGTCACTACGTCCGGAACAACGTCGTGGTCACCCAGCGGCTCCTCGAAGCCGTCCGCAGCCACCCCGTGAACCGGATGGTCTTCGCCTCCAGCTCGTCGGTCTACGGCAACGCCGCCGCCTATCCCACCGCTGAGGACGCCCTGCCCCGGCCCCATAGCCCCTACGGGGTCACCAAGCTGGCGTCCGAGCACCTGTGCGGGCTGTATGCCGCCAACTGGGGCGTGCCGACCGTGTCGTTGCGGTACTTCACCGTCTACGGGCCCCGCCAGCGACCGGACATGGCCACCCACCGCCTCATCGAGGCGACCATGGGTGGTCCCCCGTTCCCGCTCTACGGTGACGGCTCCCAGGTGCGCGACTTCACCTACGTGGGCGACATCGTGGCCGCCAACCTGACGGCGGCGACGGCAGACGTCGCACCCGGAGCGGTGGCCAACGTGGCCGGTGGCTCGTCGTGCACCCTCGCCCACCTGGTGGGCCTGGTGGGCGAGCTGGCGGGGTGCGAGGTGCCTCTCGAACGCCGGCCCGCCCAGGCCGGCGACGTCGGTCGCACCGGTGGCTCCATCGACCGTGCCCGGGAGCTGCTGGGATGGGAGCCGCACGTCGACCTGCGCACCGGCGTCGCCCGCCAGGTCGAGTGGCACCGCCGGCGGCGGGGGAGCCGATGACGGCAGCCAGCGGGGGCGGCAGCTCGATGCT
The DNA here is from genome assembly GCA_039649175.1 of Acidimicrobiaceae bacterium. Taxonomy (GTDB): domain Bacteria; phylum Actinomycetota; class Acidimicrobiia; order Acidimicrobiales; family AC-14; genus DATAQC01. The sequence goes on along the minus strand of JBBWZS010000072.1, from coordinate 1,578 downwards.
GTTCCTCCTCGGCACCGGCCGCTGCGGGTCGAGCCTGCTCCACCGGGTGGTGGCCGGGCACGGAGCCACCGGTTTCGTCTCCAACGTCGACGAGCTGTTGGCGCCCCTCGACCTGAAGGGCACCAGGAACCCGGCGTTGTACGCCCGGGCGGCGATGCTGGCTCGCGCCGGCCTGCCCCGCTTCGGACCGTCGGAGGCCTACCGGCTGCTCGACCGCCAGGTGTCCCCGATCATCTCGAGCACCGGGCGCGACCTGGTGGCGTCCGACGTCACACCGTGGCTCGAGGGCCGCATGCGACGCTTCTTCGCGAGGCGGGCGGCGGCCCAGGGCTGCGGGGTCTTCACCCACAAGCTGACCGGCTGGCCGAGGGTCGGCTTTCTCCGCGCCGTGTTCCCCGACGCCCGGTTCGTGCACATCGTGCGCGACGGCAGAGCGGTGGCCAACTCGTGGCTGCAGATGGACTGGTGGGCGGGGTGGCGAGGGCCCTCGGCGTGGCGCTGGGGGCCCCTGCCGTCCGACTATGCCGACGAGTGGGATGCCTCGGATCGCTCGTTCCCCCTCCTGGCCGGCCTGGGATGGAAGATGCTGATCGACGCCTTCGCCGACGCCCGCATCGCCGTTCCCCCTGAGCAATGGCTCGAGCTGCGCTACGAGGACCTGGTGGCGGATCCCCGTCAGACGGTGTCGTCGGTGCTCGAGTTCGCCGGCCTCGACTGGACACCGCAGTTCGAGGCCAGCTTCGCCGGCCAGCACTTCAGCGTGGCGCGCGACGAGGCGTACCTGCGGGATCTCGATCTCCGATCGGTCGGGTTGCTGGACGCGTCGCTCAGCGACCACCTGCTCCGACTGGGCTACACGCCCCCGACCGGGTGAGCTCTCGTTCGACGGGCGGTTCCGGCTGGTCCCGGTGGTCGCCCGATGTCGTCCGCCGCCGCGCCACGCGCGCCGTGCGCCGGTCCGCCTACAACTCGGTGCGGCGGTGGCGCAACCGGCCGCCGATCGTCTCCCGGCAATGGAGCCCTGCCCCGCCCGACTTCGTCGGTATCGGGGTGCAACGGGCGGGCACGTCGTGGTGGTACTCCCTGCTCCAGGCTCATCCCCAAGTGCACGGACCGGCCGAGGGCAAGGAGGCTCACTACTTCGAGCGGTTCTGGCGGGACCAGTTCACCGAGGCCGACGTGGCCGGCTACCACGAGCTGTTCCGGCGGCCGGCGGGCAAGCGGTGCGGCGAGTGGACGCCTCGCTACATGTTCGACGCGTGGACACCGCCCCTGCTGCACCGGGCGGCCCCGGAGGCCCGGCTCCTCGTCATGCTGCGGGACCCGGTGGAACGGTTCCGGTCGGGGCTGACCCACAGCCTGGAACGGGGCAAGACGGTGGACGCCGCGACCGTCGACGAGGCCCTCTCCCGGAGCTTGTACCACGCCCAGCTGGCCGGCTTCCTCCGGCACTTTTCCCGCTCGCAGGTCCTCGTCCTCCAGTACGAGCGGTGCATGGCCGAGCCGGCCGGGATGCTGCGGCGGACCCAGGCGTTCCTGGAGTTGGCGGAGCATCCCCCGGCAACGGCCGCCGTCGGT
>JBBWZS010000059.1:0-5348 GCA_039649175.1 Acidimicrobiaceae bacterium | reverse complement strand
CACTCCCACGCCGCCTGGGCCATCTGGCGGTAGAGGTCACGGGCCTTCATGGACTGCACCACCTCGCCGGTGGTGACCGCCTTGAGCTCCCAGTCGGCGTCGTCGAGCACGGCCTGCATGAACTCGTCGGTGACCCGCACCGAGTTGTTGGCGTTCTGGTACTGCGTGGAGTGGCTGTCCTTGCCGTCGAGGTCCATGTCGAAGCCGGCGTCGCGCAGCACCCGGGCCTTGCGCTCCTCGATGGGCTTGCACCAGATGAAGTCCTCGATGTCGGGGTGGTCGACGTTGAGGATGACCATCTTGGCGGCCCGGCGGGTGGTGCCCCCGGACTTGATGGTGCCGGCAGACGCATCGGCCCCGCGCATGAAGCTCACCGGGCCCGACGCCGTGCCGCCGCCACGGAGCTGCTCCTTGGAGGAGCGGATGGTGGACAGATTGATGCCGGCGCCGGAGCCGCCCTGGAAGATGATGCCCTCTTCGACGTACCAGTTGAGGATGGACTTCATGGTGTCGTCGACGGCGAGGATGTAGCAGGCCGATGCCTGCTGGGGCCGACCGGCCACGCCGATGTTGAACCACACCGGCGAGTTGAACGCCGCCTTCTGGTGGAGGATCAGGTGCTTGAGCTCTGCCTGGAAGGCCTCGGTCTCGGCGTCGTCGACGAAATAGCCGTCCTTGGCGCCCCACCGGGTGATGGTGTCGGCCACCCGGTCGATGACCTCGCGCAGCGACGACTCACGCTCGGGCGAGCCCAGGCCTCCCCGGAAGTACTTCTGGGCCACGATGTTGGTGGCGTTCTGCGACCAGCCCACGGGGAACTCGACGTCGCGCTGCTCGAAGGCCACCTTGCCGTCGCGGTAGTTGGTGATGCGGGCGTCGCGCCGCTCCCAGACCACCTCGTCGTAGGGCTCGACGCCCTCGGTGGTGAAGTGGCGGCGGATGCCGATGCCTGTCTGCTCCGGGGCCATGGCCATGCGGGGCACCTCCCTCGAGGGCTGTCGTGAGTTCTGTCGCGTCCGTCGTCACCACAACACTGTCAACCACAACATCTTGTGGGTGGGTGCCGCCCGGCTACGAGATGCAGATACAAATTACAGCACCGTAACTACAGCCGCAAGGGTTCACTCCCGCAAAGGTGCACGTCAGGGGCTGTGGACAAAAAAGGTCACGAACCGGCCGGCGGCGGCGGCGGCGGCTCGTGCTTCATCAGCAGGCCCATCTCCCGCTCGAAATCGCCCGGGCCCTCGAAACCCTTGTACACGCTGGCGAAGCGCAGGTAGGCGACCTGGTCGAGAGCACGGAGGCGTTCGAGGACGGTGAGGCCGATGCGGGCGCTGGTGAGCTCGGGGCCCTCGAGGCGCAACGACTCCTCGACCTCGACGACCAGGGCTTCGATGTCGGCCGCGCTGACCGGGCGGTTCTTGGCCGCCGCCAGCACACCGGCGGCGATCTTGGCCCGCGAGAACGGCTCCCGCCCGCCTGATTGCTTGAGCACCACGACGGGGGCCTCCTCGAGGCGCTCGTAGGTGGTGAACCGCCGCCCGCAGTCGAGGCACTCGCGCCGGCGCCGGATGGCCGCCCCCTCGTCGGCCGTCCGCGAGTCGACGACCTTGTCCTCGAGGCTCGAACACCCCGGGCAGCGCACGACCCGACCGTACCCGGTGTCGGCGACCACGGCAGGTGGCCCTCGCCGGCCATTCCGGCCTTCTCGGGCGCGAAACGCGCTGGGAGCCGGCGCGTTTCGCGCACGGGAACGAGGACGGGACGCGGCTCGGCTCAGGCCAGGTGGCGGAGGGCGGACTGGGCCGCCCACCAGCCGCACATGCCGTGCACGCCGGCCCCCGGGGGCGTCGACGACGAGCACAGGTAGGCGGCCATGCCCTCGACGGGCAGGGCGTAGGGGTCGCCGGCCAGCACCGGCCGGGCCACCAGCTGCATGCCGCCGTGGGAGCCGCCGGCCACGTCGCCACCCACCTGGTTGGCGTTGTGGGCTTCCAGGTCGGCCGGGAACATGGCGTGACGAGCGAGCACCCGGTCACGGAAGCCCGGAGCGAACCGTTCGATCTGGTCCTCGATGGCCTGGGTCATGTCCACCGTGGAGCCGTGAGGGACGTGGCAGTAGGCCCAGAAGGTGTGGTGGCCCTCGGGCGCCCGGCTGGGGTCGAACACGCTGGTCTGGGCGCACAGGACGTAGGGCCGCTCGGGGTGGCGGCCCCGCGCCACGGCCCCCTCGGAGGCCACCACCTCGTCGATGGTGCCGCCGAGGTGCACGGTGCCGGCCCGGGCGCACCCGGGGGCCGTCCAGGGGACGGGCCCGTCGAGGGCGTAGTCGACCTTGAACGAGCCGGCCCCGTACCGGAAGCGCTCGAGGCGCCGGCGGTACCGGGTGGGCAGGCGGTCACCGGCGATGGCCAGCACCTGGCGGGGCGTGAGATCGAACAGGACGGCACGTGCCGCGGGCACGTCGGCCAGCGACGACACCCGGTGGCCGGTGATCACCTCGCCGCCCAGCGAGCGCAGGTAGGACACCAGGGCGTCGGCGATGCGCTGGGAGCCGCCTCGGGCGGCGGGCCAGCCGACGGCGTGGGCGCTGGCCGCCAGGGTCACCCCGAACGACGAGGTCAGCGGCGCGCCCAGGTCGAGGTTGGCGTGACCGGCCAGCCCCGCGAACAGGCCCCGGGCGGGGTCGCCCTCGAACGAGCGGCGGGCGACGGTGGCAGCCGGGAGCACCGCCCGCATCCCGAAACCGGCGAGCAGCAGCGGATGGCGCGGGACGCGCAGCACGGGCGCCAGCAGCGTTTGGCCCAGGTCGCCCCAGTGGTCCACGAGGGGGCCGACCAAGCGGCGCCAGGCCCGGCCGTCGCCGGCGCCCAGCCCTGCGGCGGTGGCGTCCAGGGACCGCTCCAACAGGGCGGCCGACCCGTCGGGCAGGGGATGGGCGGCGGCCACCTGGGGGTGGGCCCAGGCCAGGCCGTGATCGCCGAGGGGCAGACCGGAGAAGAACGGAGAGGCGGCCCCGAGGGGATGGATGGTCGAGCACACGTCGTGGACGAAACCGGGGAGGGTCAGCTCCTCCGAGCGGGTGCCACCGCCGGCCACGTCAGCCGCCTCCAGGACCGTCACCGACAGGCCGGCCCGGGCCAGGGCGACGGCGGCGGCCAACCCGTTCGGTCCCGCCCCGACCACCACCGCATCCATGGGTCATCGTTACCATCCCCCGGCGGCGCGGTTGCGCCACTCCGGTAGCGTGCCCGGGGTGTCCGGCGCTCGTTCTCCCAGGCCGGTGAGCGACGTCATGGCCGAGCTGACCTGGCGGGGGATGGTCCACCAGGTCACCGACGAGAACCTGGGGGCCATGCTGGCGGCCGAGCGGTTCACGGCCTACGCCGGCTTCGACGCCACCGCCGACAGCCTCCACGTGGGCCATCTGGTGGGCGTGATCGGCCTGGCCCGGTTGCAGCGGGCCGGGCACCGGCCCATCGCCCTGGTGGGTGGGGGCACCGCCCTCATCGGCGACCCGAGCGGCAAGCAGACCGAGCGTCCCCTGCTGTCGGTGGCCGAGATCGAGGCCAACGCCGCCGGCATCCGGGCCCAGCTCGAGGCGTTCATCGACTTCGGCCCCGGCCCCGATGGTGGCCTCCTCGTCGACAACTCCACCTGGTTGGGCGCACTGGGCCTCACCGACTTCCTCAGGGACGTGGGAAAGCACTTCACCGTCAACACCATGGTGGCCAAGGAGTCGGTACGGGCCCGCCTCACCGAGCGCGAGCAGGGCATCTCCTACACCGAGTTCAGCTACATGCTCCTACAGGCCTACGACTTCCTCCACCTCCACGACACCCACGGGTGCCGGTTGCAGGCCGGCGGCAGCGACCAGTGGGGCAACATCACCGCCGGGATCGACCTCATCCGCCGGACCCGGGGAGCTCGGGCCTACGGCCTCACCTGGCCGTTGATCACCACCGCCGACGGCGCCAAGTTCGGCAAGACCGCCGCCGGGGCCGTCTGGCTGGACCCGTCGCGCACCAGCCCGTACCAGTTCTTCCAGTTCTGGGTCCGCACCGACGACCGTGACGTGGTCGCCTATCTCCGGCTGCTCACCGACCTGGGGCCCGACGAGGTGTCCGAGCTGGAGGCCGAGGTGGCGCTGCGCCCCCAGTCCCGCCGGGCCCAGCACGTGCTGGCCCGGGAGCTGACCACGGCGGTCCACGGGGCCGAGGCCGCCGCCGGGGCGGAACGGGCGGCCCAGGCCCTGTTCGGGGGAGACCTGGCCGGCCTCGACGAGGCCACCCTGCTCGACGTCTTCGCCGAGGCCGAGTCGACCCGTCGCCCCCGCAGCGACCTGGCGACGGCGGCGGGCGTGGGCCTGGTCGACCTGCTGGTCGACACCGGTCTGGCCTCGTCGCGCTCCGCCGCTCGGGCCACGATCTCGGGCGGCGGGGCCTACCTGAACGGCCGGCGCGTCACCGACGCCGACCTGCGGGTGGGCGAGGCCGACCTGCTGGCCGGGGGCCACATCGTTGTACGCAAGGGCAAGCGCAGCTATCATCTCGTGCACTTCGCCTAGCCGGCGCAGAGTTGCGCTGCGGGGGTTGAGAAGTGTCGCGAGAGCTGATAGAGTTCCCTCTTGCGCCGGTCGCCGGAAGCCCTCAGGGGCCACCGCCGAACGGGGCCACAATCGGAACCAGGCTTACGCCGGGACCGCAGCGAGGAAGTGTGGAGTACGCTCTACAACCCTCAGCAACAACCAAGAGTGCACCTCCGTCTCTTACGAGACACGTGCCTCGGTCGCTCCTTGAAAACGGAACAGAGAGCCACGGAGACTGGTTGTCGACGCCTCGTGTGTCGGCTCCACAGTTTCCATCAGCCAGTGCGGGCGATCACGAAGGTGATCGTCATCTGTCAATGAAGTCGGCAATGGGGTTCTAGTCACCCCGGAGCCGGCTCTCCTGATCTTCGGGCCGTGCGCATCTTCACGGATGCAACCGACCTTTTGATCTCGACGGAGAGTTTGATCCTGGCTCAGGACGAACGCTGGCGGCGTGCTTAACACATGCAAGTCGAGCGAGATTCAACCAGTGGCAACACTGGGGAAGATCGAGCGGCGAACGGGTGAGTAACACGTGAGCAACCTGCCCCGAAGACTGGGATAACACCGGGAAACCGGTGCTAATACCGGATACCCCCACCAGGCCGCATGACCAGGTGAGGAAATGAATTTCGCTTCGGGAGGGGCTCGCGGGCTATCAGCTTGTTGGTGGGGTAACGGCCTACCAAGGCGACGACGGCTAGCTGGTCTGAGAGGACGACCAGCCACACTGGGACTGAGACACGGCCCAGACTCCTAC
>JBBWZS010000057.1:0-5631 GCA_039649175.1 Acidimicrobiaceae bacterium | reverse complement strand
GCACCTCGGCCCCCCGGGTGGCCGCCGCCCTCCGCGCCGGCGTGCACCCCGGCGACGTGGTGGCCTACTGCCCCGACCAGCTCGGCCCGTCGGTGAGCCGCCTGCTCCCGGCCGGCCTCGACCAGCTCACCTTCCCCCGGGCCACCTCGCCGGAGATGGTCGACTGGGTGGACTACGCCAAGGTCAACGCCGCCGCCGACCCCGCCGCCTTCGCCAAGATGCTCCTCGACCGGGCCGGGCCGAGGGGGACGGTCTGGGTGGTGTGGGCGCCCGGCTACCGCACGTTCAAAGACAAGTGCCAGGGCGTCCTGGGCAACCTCGACCTGGCCCGGCGCAACAACACCCGCCCGGTGAAGCTGCCCAAGAACTTCGAGCACCCGGGCCTCATCCGCTTCCCCCCCAGCTGACCGAACCGGTGACGCTCAGCGGCCTCCTTCGCCGCCGCCGTCACCGGTTGCCGAGCGGCTCCCGGATCAGGACGTCGACGCGGGGCTGGGGACGGGGTGGTCCTCGTCGTAGTGGGCCCGGGGGATGACCGGAGCGTCACGGCCGGTGCCCCGGGTACCGGTGGTCGCGTCCGAGGACTCCTCGTGGTACTCCTCCTCCACGTTGACGCTCCACACGTCGTGGGTCGAGCCGGTGGCGATGTTCTCGGCGGTCAACATGGCGGTGTACATGGAGTGGTCCTGGTTGTTGTACCGGTGCATCCCGTTGCGGCCGACGGGGTGCACGTTCGGGGCGCACTCCTGCAGCCATGCGACGATCCTGGCCACGTTGGCCTTGTAGTTCTCGTCGTAGAAGGGGTACGCCTTGGGCATGCGGACGACGTAGCCGGACTCGACCTTGGTCGGGTCGACCAGGTTCAGGATCCCCAGCTCCCGCTTGCCCTGCTCGATCAGCTCCGCGTCGGGCTTGTTCCAGGTCTCGTCGCCCTCGAAGACGAAGAACTCCAGGCCGAGGCAGGTCCGGCCCTCCTTGATCAGGTAGGGCGACCACGATCCGAAGTTCTGGATGCGCCCCACCTGGACGGCCTTGGCGTGGACGTAGATCCAGTTGTCCGGGAAGCTGTACTTCTCGGGCACGACCAGGGCCACGGTGATGAAGTCCCGGTAGCGCAGGTCGGCGGCGGCCATGACCGCCTCGTCGGATGCCGGCGGGTCCATCGCCTGCAGCAGCTGGGAGATGGGCATGGAGGAGATGACGTGGTCGCACGGGTACTCCCGGCGGGTGCCGTCCTTGGACTGCGCCACCACCGCCACCGCCCGGCCGCCCTCGTGGCGGATGCCGACGACGCGGGTCTCCATCTCGACGGTGCAGCCCTTGGCCGTCACCTTCTCCGTGCAGCGCTCCCACATCATCCCGGGGCCGTACTTCGGGTACTGGAACTCCTCGATGAGGGAGGTGATCTCCTTCTGGTTCCGCTTGGGCAGCAGGGCGTTGACGACCGCGCTCCAGAGCGAGAGGTTCTTGATGCGCTGGGCGGCGAAGTCGGCCGGCAGCTTGTTGACGGGGACGCCCCACAGCTTCTCGTTGTAGGTCTTGAAGAAGTGCCGGTACAGCCGCCAGCCGAAGCGGGCCACGATCCAGCCCTCGAGCGTCGACTGGTCCTTCGGCGGGCGGACCCGGGCCCACACGTAGGACATCACGCACAGGAACGCCTCCCAGATGCCCAGGTTCTTCAGGGCGTTCGAGGCTTTCAGCGGGTAGTCGTAGTACTTGCCCTCGTAGTAGATGCGGCTCATGCGGGGGCGCAGCATGAAGTCCTCGTCGTCGAGGATCTCGTGCCAGAACGCCTCCACCTCCTTCACCTTGGTGAAGAAGCGGTGCCCGCCGATGTCGAAGCGCCAGCCGTCGCGCTCGACCGTCCGGCTGATCCCGCCGACGACGGAGTCCGATTCAAGGACCGTCGACGTGATGCCGTAGCGGGTGACCAGCTCGTACGCGGCGGTGAGCCCGGCCGGGCCGGCGCCGATGATGACGACGCGGGGCGTGGAGGCCGCGGGCGCGTCAGAGGTTTCCGTCATGGGTGCTTTCTGCGGGTGGGCGGCGCAGGACGGCCGCGCGGTCGGCGATCCCAGCGTAACGCAACGTTTGCGGCCGGCCGGAGCGCCGGAGGTTGCCTATTTCCGCTCCTGCCACAGGGCGAGGCGGAGGCGGACCAGGTTCTTCATCGTCCTGGGGATGCGGCGGGCGATGGAGCTGCGCGACGGCCGCTTCTCCTGCACGACCACCGGCACCTCGCCCGACTTCAGGCCGGCCCGCTCGGCCCGCAGGATCAGCTCGGTGTCGAACAGGTCCGTGCCGAACCGGCAGGCCTCGGCGAGGGGGACGAGCGGCTCCCGGCGCAGGACCTTCATGCCGTGGGTGTCCGAGACGCCGAGGCCGAACCCGTACCGGAGGATGCTGGAGAACACCAGGGTGACCATGCGGCGCAGCCAGGGCCGGGTGTCCACCGCACCGGGGCCCCGCTTGGAGCCGACGACCACCGCGGGGCCGTCGTCCCCGTCCATCAGGGCCACCGCCCGGTCGAGGAAGCCCAGGTCGTAGTAGTCGACGTCGAAGAAGGCGGCCACCTCGCCCCGGGCGGCGAGGAAGCCCATGCGCAGGGCCTTGCCGTAGTCCGGCACGCCCAGGGAGAGCACGCGGAGCTCGGGGACCTCCTCGCCGAGGGCCTTGGCCCGGTCGGCGGTGGCGTCGGTCGACCCGTTCTCGACCACGATGATCTCGAACGGGCCTCGGGAGCGCATGCCCTCGGCCACCTCGCGCACCGCGTCGGCGATGAAGCCCTCCTCGTCGTGGGCGGGCATGACGACGGAGATCACCGGCAGCGACCGATCACGGCCAGGGCCGGTACTAGGGCGGGTGCCGGGAACACGGCTGACATCCTGCCCCACTAGGGTCTCCGGGGTGCTCATGCTGGATTCCATATTCAAGGCGTACGACATCCGGGGCCTCGTCCCGGAGCAGCTCGACGCCCCGATCGCCCGGGCCGTCGGCTCGGCATTCGCCTCCTTCACCGGTGCTCCACGCATCCTCATGGGGCGCGATATGCGCCCGTCCGGGGTCGATCTGACCGCCGCCTTCGCGGAGGGCGCCACCGCCGCCGGGGCCGACGTGGTCGACCTGGGCCTCATCTCCACCGACCTCGCCTATTACGCGGCCGGCATCCTCGACGCCCCGGCCGCCATGTTCACCGCATCCCACAACCCGGCCACCTACAACGGCATCAAGCTGTGCCTGGCCGGGGCCCGGCCGGTCGGGCAGGACACCGGGCTGGCGGACATCAAGAAGGCGGTCCGCAGCTACCTCGAGGGTGACGCCGGCGAGCCCGAATCGACCGGCACGGGAACCGTGAGCGAGCTGAACCTGCTCGACGACTACGCCGACCACGTCCGGTCCTTCGTCGACGTCTCCTCCCTCCGGCCGCTCAAGGTGGTGGCCGACACCGCCAACGGGATGGGCGGCCTGGTCGCCCCCGCGGTGTTCGAGGGCCTCCCGTACGAGCTGGAGGTCCTCTTCGGCGAGCTCGACGGGACGTTCCCGAACCACCCGCCCGACCCGATCAACCCCGAGAACCTGAAGGCGCTCCAGGCCCGGGTGCTCGAGGTGGGCGCCGACGTCGGCCTGGCCTTCGACGGTGACGCCGACCGGGTGTTCCTGGTCGACGAGAAGGCGGAGCCCATCTCCGGCTCCACCACCACCGCCCTCGTCGCCAAGGCCATCCTGGCCAAGAACCCGGGCGCCACCGTCATCTACAATCTGATCTGCTCCAAGTCGGTGCCGGAGATCATCCTGGAGAACGGCGGCAAGCCGGTGCGGACCCGGGTCGGACATTCGTTCATCAAGTCGGTCATGGCCGACACCGGCGCCATCTTCGGCGGCGAGCACTCCGGCCACTACTACTTCCGTGACAACTACCGCGCCGACTCCGGACTGATCGCCGCCATGGTCGTCCTCGAGGAGCTGTCCCGGGTCTCCGAACCGCTGTCCGAGCTGCGCAAGCCCCTCGAGCGCTACGCCGACTCGGGCGAGATCAACGTGGAGGTCGGCGACCAGGAGGCGACGATGGAGCGGGTGTCGGCGTCGTTCCCCGACGCCGAGCAGGAGCGGGTCGACGGCCTGACCGTCGACCTGGGGGAGTGGTGGTTCAACCTCCGGCCCTCCAACACCGAGCCGGTGCTGCGCCTCAACCTGGAAGCCCCCGACACCGAGGCCTGCCGCCGGCACACCTCCGAGGTGCAGGCGATCATGAAAGAGGAGAAGTGATGGCCCTCGACCCCATGCTGGTGGAGATCCTGGCGTGCCCCGAGGACAAGGGCCCGCTGCTGTACTTCGCCGACGAGGAGTCGCTCTACAACCCCCGGCTGCACCGGCGCTACCTCGTGCGCGACGGGATCCCCGTCATGCTCATCGACGAGGCGGAGGCGGTGTCGGAGGAGGAGCACGCCCGGCTGACGGCCAAGGCCGAGGCCGACGGCGTGCGCCCGACCTTCGAAGTCCCGTCGGCGCCGGGTCAGTGAGCGCCCGAGGCTCGGCCGGCATCGACGGTTCGGCCGGCATCGACACCGCGGTGCTGGACAGCGAGGGCATCCTCGACGCCGTCATGGCCCTGCCCGAGCAGGCCGCCGATGCCGCCGCCGGGGCCCGCGGCCTCGACGGCCTCCCCGACCGGGAGGACGTGGCCCAGGTCGTGGTCCTGGGCATGGGCGGCAGCGGCATCGCCGGCGACGTGCTCATGGCCGCCGCCGGGCCCTACATGGCCGTGCCCGTGCTGGTCTTCCGCAGCTACCACGTGCCCGCTTTCGTCGACGAGAGCACCCTGGTCTTCGCCATCTCCTTCTCCGGCGACACCGAGGAGACTGTCGAGGCGGTCACCGCCGCCGCGTTGCAGGGCGCCCGGGTGGTCGCCGTCACCCAGGGCGGCGAGCTGGCCCACCTGGCCGAGTCGTGGGGCGTCCCCGTCGTCAAGGTCGCCGACAGCATCCCCCAGCCGCGCACCGGCCTGGGCGCCCTGGCCATCCCACCGCTGGTCGTGCTGGAGGACATCGGGCTCTTCCCGGGCGCCAGCTACTGGATCGACGCCGCCGTCGAGCAGCTGAGAACCCGGCGGGACCAGCTGGCCAAGCCGGAGAACATCGCCCAGCTGCTGGCCCGTCGCATCGGCCGCACCATCCCGCTGATCCACGGCGGCGGCGGGCTCGGCGCGGTCGCCGCCCAGCGCTGGAAGACCGACGTCAACGAGAACGCCAAGTGCCCGGCCTTCTGGAACACCCAGTCCGAGCTCTGCCACAACGAGGTGTCCGGCTGGGGCCAGCACGGCGACGTCACCCGCCAGATGTTCACCCTCGTCAATCTGCGGCATGATTTCGAGCATCCGCAGGTGATGCAGCGCTTCAAGCTCACGGCCGACCTCCTCGACGAGGTGGTGTCCTCGGTCGAGTCGGTGCAGGCCGAGGGCGACGGCGAGCTGGCCCAACTGCTCGACCTCATCCTGGTGGGGAGCGTGACCTCGGTGCACATGGCGCTCCAGGAAGGCGTGGATCCCGGCCCCATCCCGGCGCAGGCACAGATCAAGGACGCCCTGGCCACCTCCGTGCAGACGGCGGTGGCGGGCGAAGACCAAGGAGCTCC
>JBBWZS010000030.1:0-26831 GCA_039649175.1 Acidimicrobiaceae bacterium | reverse complement strand
CGCCCCCGGCGAATCGGTCCTCGTCACCAAGGCCAGCCCGGCCATCGTCACCACCGCATCTGCTCCCGTCCAGGTGGGTGGCGCCATCAGCGACAGCGCCGTGCTCTCGGGCGCCACCACCGCCCCGCCCGCCGGCGGGTCGATCGTCTTCACCGTGTTCGGCCCCAACAACGCCACCTGCGCCGGTGCCCCGGTGTTCACCTCGCCCCCTGTCCCGGTGAACGGCAACGGCACCTACAACTCGCCGCCGTTCACGCCTGCCATCACCCCCACCACCGCCGGCACCTACCAGTTCGTGGCCGCCTACAGCGGGGACACGAACAACAACGCCCTCACCACCGCCTGCGGCGCGCCCGGTGAGGCCGTGGTGGTCACCAAGCTCACTCCGGCCATCGTCACCACCGCCTCACCGGCGGTCCCCGTCGGCGGCGCCATCAGCGACAGCGCCGTGTTGTCCGGCGCCACCACTGCCCCGCCGGCCGGCGGGTCGATCGTCTTCACCGTCTTCGGCCCCGACGACCCCACTTGCGCCCGGCCGGCGGTGTTCACCTCGCCGCCCGTGCCGGTGAACGGCAACGGCACGTACAACTCGCCGCCGTTCACGCCCGCCATCACCCCCACCACCGCCGGCACCTACCAGTTCGTCGCCGCCTACAGCGGCGATACCAACAACAACGCTCTCACCACCGCCTGCGGCGCCCCGGGTGAAGCCGTCGTGATCACCAGGGTCACACCCCTTCTCGTCACCAACGCATCCACGCCCGTCGGTCCCGGCGGAGCGGCCATCCACGACACGGCCACGCTGTCCAACGCCACCACCGCCCCGCCCGCCGGGGGCTCGATCGTCTTCACCCTCTTCGGGCCCAACGATGCCGCCTGTGCCGGGCCACCGGCGTTCACCTCGGCCCCCGTGCCGGTGAACGGCAACGGCAACTACGACTCACCCAACTTCACCCCGACGGCCGCCGGCCTGTACCGATGGGTCGCGACCTACAGCGGTGACGGCAACAACATCGGGCTGACCACCGCCTGCACCGACGTCAACGAGGACGTCACCATCACCAAGGCGACCCCGGTGATCGTCACCAACGCCACCGCCGCCACCCCGCTCAACGGGCCCATCAACGACAGCGCCACCCTGTCCCAGGGCTCGCTGCCCACCGGCACCATCGTCTTCACCCTCTTCGCTCCCGCCGACATCAACTGCACCGGTGCTCCCGTGTTCACCTCTCCGCCGGTGACGGTGGCCGGCAACGGCACGTACATGTCAGCTGCGATCTCACCGGCACTGGCGGGCACCTACCGGTGGATCGCCACTTACAGCGGCGATGCCCTCAACAACGGCGCGGCCACCCTCTGCAACGATCCCGGTGAGTCGTCGATCGTCATCCAATCCACGCCTCAGCTGACCACCACGGCGTCGGCCCCGGTGGGCATCGGCGGCGCCATCCGCGACACCGCCACGCTGAGCGGGGGCACCTCGCCCACCGGCACCATCGTGTTCACCGTGTTCGGCCCCGACGACGCAACCTGCGTCGGCCCGCCGGCGTTCACCTCGGCACCCATTGCCGTCACCGGCGCCGGCAACTACCAGTCGGGCGACTTCACCCCGACCCTTCCCGGCCTCTACCGGTTCCGGGCCACCTACAGCGGTGACGTGAACAACATCGCCGTCGGGCCCACGGCCTGCAACGACCCCGCCGAGCAGGTCCTGGTCACGGCTGCCCCCACCCTCACCACCACGGCGTCGGCCACGGTGCCCGAGGGCGGCGCAATTCACGACACGGCCACCCTCAGCGGAGGCATCACGCCCACCGGCACCATCACCTTCAACCTGTTCGGTCCCGACAACGCGACCTGCGCCGGGGCGCCGATCAACACGTCGACGGTGAACGTGGCCGGCAACGGCACCTACGTCTCACCCGATTTCGTGACCCAGGTCAACGGTCCCGCCGGTCCCGGCACCTACCGCTTCGTCGCCACCTACAGCGGCGACGCCAAGAACGCCGCCGCCGGTCCCACCGCGTGCAACGACCCGGCCGAGGCCGTGGTTGTCACCAACGTGGCCCCGGCCATCCAGATCGTGAAGACGGCGACCCCCCTGACCCGGCCCGAGCCCGGCGGCACCTTCACCTTCAACCTGGTGGTCACCAACCCCAGTCCCGAGCCGGTGACCATCACCACCCTTGTCGACGACGTCCACGGCAACCTGGCCACCCAGGGCACCTGCACGACGGCGATCGGCACGGTACTGGCTCCCTCCGGCGGCACCTACAGCTGCACCTTCGACGGCACCTTCACGGGCCTGGCTCCCGACTCCCAGACCGACGTGGCCACGGTCACCGGCATCGACAGCGAAGGTGCGACGGTGACGGCCAACGACAATGCCGTCGTCAGCCTCACCCCGGTCCTGCCCTCCATCACCGTGGTGAAGACGGCCTCACCCGCCAGCCTTCCCGAACCGGGCGGCACGTTCACCTTCTCGGTCGTCGTCACCAACACGAGCATCAAGCCGCTGACCCTCACCGCACTGAACGATGACGTGTACGGCAACCTGAACGGCAAGGGCACCTGCGCCGTGCCTCAGACCCTGGCGGCCAACGGCGGCACCTACAGCTGCACCTTCCCGGGCCTGTTCAACGGAGTCGGCGGCCAGACCCAGACCGACACCGTCACCGCAACCGGTGTCGACCGGTCGGGTAACACCGTCACCGCCCAGGACAACGCCATTGTGGCCATCACCAGCGTCCTGCCCAGCATCACCGTCCAGAAGTCGGCGACCCCCTCGAGCCTGCCTGAGCCCGGCGGCACCTTCACCTTCACGGCCACGGTCAACAACACCAGCTCCGAGGTGCTCACCCTCACGTCGTTCGTCGACAGCATCTACGGCGACCTCAACGGCCGGGGAACGTGCGTCGTCCCCCAGACCCTGGCCGTCGGGGGCAGCTACACCTGCACCTTCCCGGGTGACTTCAACGGCCTGGCGCCGGCCGCCCAGACCGACATCGTCACCGCCACCGCGGTCGACACCCTGGGTCGGCAGGTGACGGCGTCGGACAACGCCACCGTCACCCTCACCCCCGTGGCGCCCACCATCGCCGTCGTGAAGACGGCGGTGCCTCCCACCAAGCCCGAGCCCGGAGGCGACTTCACCTTCACCGTCGTCGTCACCAACACGAGCTTCAAGCAGGTGACGATCACCGCGCTCACCGACGACGTCTACGGTGACCTGAACGGCCGCGGCAGCTGTGCCATCGGTGCCGTCCTGGCTCCGGGGGCCTCCTACACGTGCTCGTTCGTCGGGGCCTTCACCGGCCTGGCCCCTGCCTCGCAGACCGACACGGTCACGGCCACCGCCGTCGACAACCTGGGCAACCAGGTCACGGCCACTGACAACGCCACCGTGAGCCTCACCCCTGTGGCCCCCACCATCGAGGTCATCAAGACCCCCAACCCCAGCGAGCGGCCCGCACCGGGTGGCCCGTTCGACTTCACCGTCACCGTGACGAACACCACCTTCGAGCCGCTCACGCTCACGGTGTTGACCGACGACGTGTACGGCGACCTCAACGGCAGGGGCACCTGCGCCACCGGTGGCACCATCGCCGCCGGCGCCTCCTACACGTGCACGTTCACCGGCACCTTCACCGGCGTCGCCGGTGACAGCCAGACCGACACGGTCACGGCCACGGGCGTGAACAGCCGAGGTCAGTCGGCCACAGCCACCGCCCAGGCCACCGTCCGGCTCACGCCGGCGCCCTCCATCGCCGTCACCAAGACGCCCTCGCCGTCGAGCCTCCCGGCCCCCGGCGGCCCGTTCACCTTCACGGTGGTGGTCACCAACACCACCTCGGAGCCCTTGACGGTGACGGCGCTGACCGATGACGTCTACGGCGACCTGAACGGGAAGGGAAGCTGCGCCATCGGGACGAGGATCGCCCCGGGAGGCACCTAC
This sequence comes from Acidimicrobiaceae bacterium, assembly GCA_039649175.1. Taxonomy (GTDB): domain Bacteria; phylum Actinomycetota; class Acidimicrobiia; order Acidimicrobiales; family AC-14; genus DATAQC01. Next base: position 22,876 of record JBBWZS010000030.1, on the reverse strand, counting down.
ACCTGTTCGTTCGTCGGCAACTTCACCGGCAACGCCGGTGACGCCCAGACCGACACGGTCACCGTCACCGCAGTGAACGACCGGGGACAGCCGGTCACCGCCACGGCCCAGGCCACCGTGACCCTCACCCCGGCGCCCAGCATCGTCGTCACCAAGGTCGCCGACCCCACGGAACGGCCTGCTCCCGGGGGAACCTTCAACTTCACCGTCAGTGTGCGCAACACCACCTCGGAACCGCTCACGCTGACCCAGCTGGTCGACGATGTCTACGGTGACCTCAACGGGAAGGGCACCTGCTCGGTGCCCCAGACCATCGCCGTCGGCGCCACCTACACGTGCACGTTCCAGGGTGACTTCACCGGTAATGCCGGCGACGCCCAGACCGACACCGTCACCGCCACCGCGGTCAACCCGCGGGGCCAGCAGGTCACGGCTCAGGCCCAGGCTACGGTCACCCTCACACCGGTACCCCTTCCCCCGGTCATCGTGCCGCCCTCGTTCGTGCCCCCGCCCGTGGTCCAGACACCGCTGGCCCGCACCGGGTTCGGCCTGGGGGCGCCGTCCCGCCTGGCCATCGCCATGATCCTGGCCGGCGCCTTGTTGATCCTCATGAGCTGGCGACGCCGGCTTCCGTGGCTGGCGGCGATGCGCCTGTCCCGCTCCACCGAGCTGCGGTGGCGGGGCGCCCAGAGCAGCCGGTTCAGCCGTGGCTCGAAACGGTCGGGCGGGCGAGGAACAACGCGTCGCCTCCGGGGCTGACCCCCGGCATGGGCCCGATGTGACAGCCCTGTCTGACGACGACATCGGTCGTGGGCTCGCCGGCCTTCCCTCATGGGGGTTGGCCGGCGGCCAGATCGTCACCGACTACCGCTTCGAGGACTTCCCCCAGGCGGTGGCGTTCGTGGTGCGGGTGGCCTTCGCCGCCGAGGCCGCCGATCACCACCCCGACCTCGACGTGCGGTACAACCACGTACGCGTCGCCCTGTCCACCCACTCTGCCGGCGGTGTCACCGCCAAAGACCTCGAACTGGCGGCGGCCATCGAGGCCATGGCCCGACGCTAGGGTCGCAGTCGTGGCCAACCAGGGGAGTGCGGGCGATGTCCGGCCCGATGTCGGCGGCGCCAACAACAGCGACGGCCTCGAGGACGAGCTCGACCGTCGACGCCGGAGGGTGCTGTGGACCATGCCCAGTGGCCTCTACGTGATCGGGAGCCGGGCCGGCGACCGCCGCAATGCCATGACCCTCAACTGGGCCACCCAGGTGAGCTCTGACCCCAAGCTGGTGGCCATCAGCGTCCAGAAGGACGCCCTCACCCATGAACTGATCACCGAGGGACGGGTCTTCTCCCTGTGCGTGATCGACCGGGAGGACCGGGCCATCGTCCGCAAGTTCACCAAGCCGGTCGACGTCGATGTCGCCGCCGGCACGCTCAACGGGTTCGCCTATCACGACGGATCGACCACCGGAGCGCCGGTCCTCGATCAGGCCACGGCGTGGCTGGAGTGCCGGGTCCACCAGGCCGTCGACGTGGGGAGCCACACCCTTTTCCTGGGGGAGATCGTCGACGCCGGCTTCCAGAAGGACGAGGATACGGCCGTCCTGCGCATGGAGGACACTCGCATGAACTACGGAGGCTGAGCGCCCTTCGTGCGACTGGCCACCTTCAACCTCCTCCACGGCCGGGCGCTCGACGGTTCGGTCGCCTCCCTCCACGACCTGCTGCTTGCATGCACCTCGCTGCGGGCCGACGTGCTGTGCCTCCAGGAGGTCGACCGGGGTCAGGCCCGTTCCGGCGGTGTCGACCAGACAGCCGCAGTGGCCGACGCCATGGGGGCTCCCAGCTGGCGGTTCCAGCCCGCCATCATCGGCGAGCCCGGTGGTGACTGGCGGGGGGCCGACGACGACGATGATTGCCTCCACACGGCCCAAGCATCCACCGGCGTGGCCGCTACCGCGGCCTATGGCGTCGGGCTGATCTCACGCTGGCCGGTGACCCGCTGGCGTGTCCTCCGCCTCCCAGCCGCCCGGGTCCGTTCACCCGTGTACGTTCCCGGGCACCGAGCCGTCATCCTGCTGGCCGACGAGCCCCGGGTGGCGCTGGTGGCCGAGGTGGAGACCCCCGACGGACCCCTCGCGGTGGCCACCACCCACCTGTCGTTCGTCCCGGCTTGGAACCTGGTGCAACTCCGTCGCCTCACGCGCGAACTGGCGGCGCGACCCGGTCCGTGTGTCCTGCTCGGTGATCTCAACGTGCCCGGCCCGTTCCCTCGATGGGCATCGGGCTGGCGGCCGTTGGCCCGGGTCCTGACCTTCCCTGCCGATCGTCCCGTCCTGCAGATCGATCACGTCCTGGCCACCGGGCCGGTCCCCGAGGTGGCGACGGTGGAAGCCCATCGCCTGTCGGTGTCGGATCACCGCGCCATCGTGGTCCAGCTCGCCATTCCCGCCCCGGAGCGGTTTGAGCCCGGGGTGTAGGGTCGTCCGATGGCGGTACGTGCCCTCGACAACACTGCCTTCGGCTTTCCCGCCGCCTGCTTCGTGTGCGACCAGGCCAACCCCAACGGCTTGCGCCTGTCGTTCGTGCACGACACCGAGGCCGACGTGGTGAGGTCGGACTTCACCCTCGGCCCGGCCTATTCGGGAGCGCCCAGGTTCGTCCATGGCGGCCTGGTGCTGGCCATCCTCGACGAGGCCATGGCGTGGGCGGCCATCGGCATCGCCGGGCGGTTCGCCGTCTCGAGGACGTCGCGGGCCAGCTTCCGCCGGCCGGTGATGGTGGATGCCCCCCATCGGGTGGAGGCGGTGGTCGAGTCCCACGACGAGGCCTCGGTGACGGCGCGGGCCCGGGTGTTCAACGCCGAGAACAAGCGCTGCGCCGAGGCCAGCGCCCGTCTTGTCGTGCTCTCCGAGGAGACCGCTCGCACCGCCATCGGTTCCGACCTGGGTGACAACGCCGGGTACCTGCGGACGGGGAGGGGCGTGTGAGCGTCATGGGGTCCGGTGCTCCGCCCTCGGTGCCCGAAGTCGACGTCGACGAGCTCGACCGGGCGAGGGCTGGGGGCTCTCCGGTGATCGACGTCCGCCAGCCCGACGAGTACGACGGAGGCCACGTCCCCGGCGCCAAGCTGATCCCTCTCGCCGAAGTGGGCATGCGGGCACAGGAGGTGCCGGCCGACGGGCCGGTCTATGTGATCTGCCTGTCGGGAGGCCGCAGCGCCAGGGCCACCGAGTTCCTCCGGCGCCAAGGCATCGACGCCATCTCCGTCGCCGGTGGCACCAAAGCCTGGATCGACAGCGGGCGCCCCGTCACCCACGGCTCGCGACCCTAGATCCACCCCCGCGGTCAAGCCCGGGGGGCGGCGAGCCGATCATGCAAGGAGGCGCTGCTCGGCGACCGCTGGGGTTCGCCGAGCGGCCCGCCCGCCCGTTCCGCCGACGATGACGAAGGGACAGCCAAGTGAACGTACGACAGGTGCTCGAAGCCACCCGTGACGTGGACGTCAAGGAGTGGGGCCGCCAGCGGACGCAGTACTCCCGTGCCCGACGGGGCCGCAACGAGCGGGGCGCGGCCCTGGCCGAGTGCTCCCTCGTCCAAGGCATGACCGAGGCCGTGGCCATCCGCCGCAGCCGGGGACGGTCCGCCGCCTAGAGGCGACCCTCAGGCGCCGACTCCGCCTCCACCTCCGACGGGCTCGTCGGGTGGCGGCGGCCGGAGGTCGACCCGCAGCACGAGGACCCCGTCCTCGATGGTGCCGGTGGCGTCGCCCAGCATGGCGAAGTCCTGATAGTCGAGCTTCATGCGGTCGAGGAACCGCCGCCTGTCGACGCCTTCGAGCGGCGGCATCCCCCGGCTCTTGACCGCGGTGGCCCGCTCCCGAAAGCGGTTGACCATGGCATCGACGTCGAACTCGTCTTCCATCCCCCGCACGGTATCCATTCGCGCGCCCCGCGCCGCGCCGAAGACGGGCGGCGGTACACTTGGGCCGGCCCGTCCGCAACGTCGCAGGAGCACCGCACGTGAAGAAGGGAAGGCACCGGCGCTTCGAAGAGGCGCGTGCGCTCAAGCGCAGCACCGAGGTGATCGTCGAACCCTGCCCCGAGTGCGGCGCCGAACCCGATGACGAGCACGCCAGTTGGTGCCTGGCGGCCGAGGACGAGGAACAGGCCGAGCCCGAGTAGCCCCGGTTGGTGCAGCGGCGGGCAGCGACTCAGCGCTTGCGGACGGTGGGGTGGGGCAGGGGAGTGATGGCTCCTGCCGCCCCGGCCCGCCCCCGCACGGCGGCGAGGCGGCGAGCGTCGAGCCAGGCCGCCACCCGTCGGTACATGGTGTCGCCGACCAGGCCGATCAGCTCGTCCGCCATGGTCACGTAGACGGGCTCGCTCCCCACGAAGGCTTCGGGTGCCTCGGTGCACCACCAGTGGAACTCGGCTCCTCCCGCACCCCAGTTGCGGCGCCGCCACTCCGACACCGTCGTGGTGACGTGGTCGCCGTCGACGTGGTCCTCACGGCGAAGGGGGAGTTGCCAGCACACGTCGGGCTTCAGGTCCATGGGGCGCTGGCCCCGCTCGAGGGCGGCCCGGTGCAGGGCGCACCCGGGGCCCCCGGCGAAGCCGGGGCGGTTGAGGAAGACACAGGCCCCGCCGACCATGCGGGTGACGGTCTCGCCCTGGGCGTTGGTGCGCTGGACCCCGCGGCTGCGTCCCTGGCGCCGGAACTGCCATTCCGCGGCGGTGAGCGTGGCCGCCGCCGCCTCTACCCGGGCGACATCGTCGTCGCCGGTGAAATGGGCGCCGTAGGAGCAGCACCCCTGCACCAGCTCGGGCGTCGGGCCGGTGAGCACACCCTGGCACCCCTGGCCGAAGATGCACGTCCACGGGGAAGCGAGAAAGGTGACATCGAAGAGCCAGGTGCGGTTCTCGACGTCGTCCTCGAACGACACCCACTCGTGGTCGGGCCGCCCGTCCTGGCCGTTCTCAGCCATGCCGCCCCGCCGGGACCAGGGCGGGCACCTGGGCCAGCTCGGTCCACAGCTCGCCGGCGGCGAGAAGCCCCTTCCAGAACTGGTCCATGACCATGCGCTCGTTGGGGGCGTGGAACCGGTCGTCGGGGTAGGCCACCCCCAGGTAGAGCACGGGAGCGTCGAGCACCCGCCCGAGGGCCTCCTCGGGCCCGCTGCCGCCGATGCGGGTGAACAACGGCGCCGTCCCCCAGACCCGTTCCACCACTCGGCACAGGGCTCCCATGGCCGGGTGGTCGACGGGTGTGAGGGCGGGCGCCACCGCCCCCTCAGGGCACACGACAGCCTCGGCGCCTGCGGGCAGGACGTCGTCGAGCCAGGCCTGGAACGCGTGGGCCACCCGTTCGGGACGCTGGTCGGCCACGAGGCGGAAGGTGATCTTGAAGCTGCCCCGGGCGGGGATGACCGTCTTGATGCCGTCGCCCGTGTAACCGGCGCCGATGCCCACCACCTCACAGGTGGGACGGGTCCAGATGCGCTCGAGCACCGAGCGCCCCGCCTCACCGGTGAGGTGGTCGACCCCTGCCATCCGACGCCAGACCTCGTCGTCCACCGGGATCTGCCGCAGCGAGGCCTCTTCAGTGTCGCTGAGGGGTCGGACGTCGTCGTAGAACCCGGGGACGGTCACCCGGCCGTCGCCGTCGTGGAGGGCGGCCACGATCTCGGCGATGACGTGGGCGGAGTTGGGCACAGCCCCGCCGAACAGGCCGGAGTGCAGGTCGGCCGCCGCCGTGCGCACGTCGACGTGGAACGCCACCAGGCCGCGCATCCCCACACACACCGAAGGCACGCCGGGGGCCCACATGTCGGTGTCGGAGACGACCACCACATCGCAACCGAGGCGGTCCCGTTCGGCCTCGAGCAGGGCCTCGAAGTGGGGGCTGCCCACCTCCTCCTCGCCCTCGATCAGGAAGCGCACGTTCAGGGGCAGCCCGCCGCCCGCGGCCAGGAGGCCGCGCACGGCTTCGATCTGGAACAGGACCTGGCCCTTGTCGTCGACTGCCCCCCGGCCCCGGCACTGGCCGTCGGTGATCCGGGGCTCGAAGGGCGGGGAGTGCCATTCGTCGAGGGGGTCGACGGGCTGGACGTCGTGGTGGCCGTACACGAGGGCCGTCGGCGCACCGGGCCCGGCATGGAGGTGGTCGGCGTAAACCGACGGACCCCCGGCGGTCTCCAGGATCTCCACGTGGTCCAGCCCGGCGCGGGTCAACAGCTCGGCGGTGAACCGGGCCGAGCGGGCCACGTCGCCGGCGTGGTCGGGCTGGGCCGAGATCGACGGTATCCGCACCCACTCGAGGAGATCGGCCTCGATCCGCTCCGCCTCGGCGGCGATCCACGGGCCGAGGGCAAGGCCCCCTGGGCCTGAGCGGGGAGCCGGCGCAGTCACGGCGCCAGGCTACCGAGGCGGCGACACCCAGTACTCTGTGGCCCCAGGCTCGGTGGGAATGGGACCGGAGAGCACGACATGGCTGGTGAGTTCGACGACATCCGGTCCCGTCTCGAGGCGATCTCCGAGGAGCTCACCGACCTGGCCATCATCCGCCTGCGCGAGTCGATCGACGCCGGTGGCACCGAGCTGCCGGTGGACGAGCGCCGCCTCACCCGGGCCCGCCGGGCGGTCGACAAGGCCGCCGCCATCCTCTCCGAACCCGACGACGCCGACTAGGGCCTCAGCCGACGACGAAGGTGCCGCCCATGCCGCGAGCTTCGTGATCGTCGATGCCGCACCGGAACCGGTAGGTGCCCGGCGTGGCAAAGCTGAGCGTGACCTTGCCGGTGGCCCCCGCCTTGGTCGGGCCGATCTCACCCGACGTCGTGCCGTCGGGACCGATGACCTCGAACTCGTGGTCGATCGTCCCCCGGTTGACCATGTCGAACTCGATCGTCTCCCCGGTACGCACCGACAGGTTCTCGACGCCGGAGTAGGAGTAGTCGGCCGCCTGGAGGGCGACGGCGCGATCGGCCGGCCGTACCGGCGCGCCGCCGGCGCCGGTGACGGTGAGCACCTGGCGGATGCCGTTGCCGGTCTGGCCGGGCTTGCAGGCGATCTCGTACCGGCCGGCGGCGAGGTCGGCGGTGAACGTCACCGTGGTGGCGGGGCCGATGTTCTCCTTTTCGGCCACCACCCGGTCGCCCGGCGCGTAGACGTACACCTCGGTGACCTTGTTGCCGTCGTTGGTGACCGAGAAGGTGTGCTTCCCCGCCCCCAGGTCGGCGGTCGAGACCTTGCAGGCGCTGTCGGTGGCGACGATCGCCGTTGCCGCCCCGCCCGACGTGGACGTGCACGCGGCCATGACCACAAGGGCGGTGGCGACGAGCAGTGACGGACGAGATGTTGACCGGACCATTCTTAGGGACCCCTTAGACAAGTCGTCAGGCCCACCTTATACAGGTTGACGACAGCCACGCACATCCGGCCGTCGGGTCCCCTGGGCACCTGATTCCGTGGGGTACCGTGGCACGGTGAGGTTGTCGTGACCAAGCACATCTTCGTCACCGGGGGCGTGGCCAGCTCCCTCGGCAAGGGACTCACCGCCTCGTCGCTCGGCCGACTCCTCAAGAGCCGGGGCCTGCGGGTGACGATGCAGAAGCTCGACCCTTACATCAACGTCGACCCGGGCACCATGAACCCGTTCCAGCACGGTGAGGTGTTCGTCACCGAGGACGGCGGCGAGACCGACCTCGACCTGGGTCACTACGAGCGCTTCATCGACGAGAACCTCCACCGCGACTCCAATGCCACCACCGGCTCGATCTACCAGGCGGTGCTGGCCAAGGAACGGCGGGGCGACTACCTGGGCGTCACCGTGCAGGTGATCCCCCACATCACCAACGAGATCAAGGCGCGGGTCCTGCGGGTGGCGGGCGACGACGTCGACGTGGTCATCACCGAGGTGGGCGGCACCGTCGGCGACATCGAGATCCTCCCGTTCCTCGAGGCCATCCGCCAGTTCCGCAACGACGTCGGGCGCGACAACGTCTGCTACGTCCACGTGACCCTGGTGCCGTTCATCGGTCCCTCGGGCGAGCAGAAGACCAAGCCCACCCAGCACTCGGTGACCGAGCTGCGGGCCCGGGGCATCCAGCCCGACGCCATCGTGTGCCGCAGCGACCGTCCCCTCACCGAAGGCCTCAAGCGCAAGATCTCCCTGCTGTCCGACGTGCCCGAGGCCGCCGTGGTCAGCGCCGTCGACGCCGACAACCTCTACGAGATCCCCCTCGTCCTCCACGACGAAGGCCTCGACGATTACGTGTGCCGGTTGCTCCGTTTCGAGGGCCCCGAGTACGTCCCCGACCTCGCGTCGTGGCAGGGCCTGGTCAAGCGGGTGGAGGCGGCCACCACGCCGGTGCGCATCGGTCTGATCGGCAAGTACGTGGTGCTCCCCGACGCCTACCTCTCGGTGGTCGAGGCCCTCCGCCACGGTGGCTACGACCACGGTGCCAGGGTCGACATCGACTGGATCCAGGCCGAGGACGTGGAGGGCCTGCTCGCCGAAGGCCGCCTGCGCGACCTCGACGGCTTGGTGGTGCCCGGTGGGTTCGGCCCCAGGGGCATCGAGGGCAAGATCGCCGCCGTGGGCTACGCCCGCGAGCACGCCATCCCGTGCCTGGGCCTGTGCCTGGGCATGCAGACCATGGTGATCGAGTTCGCCCGGAACGTGTGCGGGCTGGAGCGGGCCAACTCCTCGGAGTTCGACGGCGAGTCGCCCCACCCGGTGATCGACCTCATGGAAGACCAGCGTGAGGTCGTGAACTACGGCGGCACCATGCGCCTGGGCGTCTACCCGGCGCGCCTGCGCCCCGACTCCGCCGTGGCCCGGGCCTACGGCGAGACCATCGTCTACGAGCGTCACCGGCACCGCTGGGAGGTCAACCCGCGGTACCGCCGGCGTCTCGAGAACGCCGGGCTGCTGAGCGTCGGCACCTCACCCGATGACCGGCTGGTCGAGTTCGTGGAGCTCGCCGGCCACCCCTTCTGGGTCGGCACCCAGGCCCACCCCGAGTTCAAGAGCCGACCCGATCGGCCACATCCGCTGTTCCGGGCCTTCGTGGGCGCAGCTGCCGACCGGGCCACGGAACGGCTGGACGCCGACGCCGGGGCCATCCTGGCGTCCGAGGCTCTCGTCCCTGATCCCGAACCAACCGCCGGCACGGCCGGGCCGCCCGGAACCGCCGGGTTCGTCCGTCAGGGCGGGTAGTGCCCACCGGCGGGGGCGGCTTCTCCAGACTCGACGAGCGGGTGGTGTTCGCCGGTCACCTGATCACCACCGTGCAGGCCACCTTCGCCGACCCCTCGGGCGGCACCTTCGAGCGTGACGTCGTGCGCCACCCGGGAGCGGTGTCGGTGGTGCCGGTGGTCGACGGCGGCCAATCCGTGCTCATGGTGCGCCAGTACCGGGCCGCCGTCGACCGGCTACTGCTCGAGATCCCCGCCGGCAAGCGCGACGTCGACGGCGAGGAGCCCGAGCTCACCGCCGCGCGCGAGCTCGAAGAAGAGGTGGGCCGGCGAGCGGGGAACCTGCGCAAGCTGGCCGAGTTCTACAACTCCCCGGGGTTCTGCGACGAGCACTCGATCATCTACCTCGCCACCGACCTCGAGACAGTGGATGCATCGCTCCAGGGCGTCGAGGAACAGCACATGACCGTCGAGGAGGTCGCTCTGGCCGACGTTCCCGGCCTCATCGCCACCGGCGAGCTGGTCGACGCCAAGTCGATCATCGGCCTGACCCTGGCCCGGGAGGCCCTCGGCATCAGAGGCTGAGCAGGCGCGAGCCTGCTCCCGAACGCCCTACCCTCGGTGGCCGTGAACGTGGGCGTCCCGCGGGAGACCAAAGAAGGCGAGCATCGGGTGGCACTCACGCCCGACGGGGCCCAGGAGCTGGTGGCCCACGGGCACCGGGTGCTGATCGAGCGGGGAGCGGGCGAGGACTCGTCGATCCACGATCGCGAGTACGTTGCCGCCGGGGCCGACCTGGTCGATGCCGCCGATGCCTGGGGTGCAGGCCTGGTCGTGAAGGTCAAAGAGCCTCAGGCGGCCGAGCTGGCTCATCTGCGGGCCGACGCGGTGCTGTTCACCTACCTCCACCTCGCCGCCTACCCGGAGGTGGCCCGTGGTCTCCTCGACGCCGGCACCACCGCCCTGGCCTACGAGACCGTCCAGACGGCCGACGGCGGGCTGCCGCTCCTCGCCCCGATGAGCGAGGTGGCGGGCCGCATGGCGCCCCAGATCGGTGCTCATCACCTCGAGCGGGACGCCGGGGGACGAGGAGTGCTGCTGGGCGGGGCCCCCGGCGTGCGACCGGCACGCGTGGTCGTGCTCGGCGCCGGCAACGTGGGATGGAACGCGGCCTGGATCGCTCAGGGCATGGAGGCCGAGGTCCTGCTCCTCGACAGGAACCTCGAGCGCCTCCGCTGGGTCGACCAGATCCACCGGGGGCGCATCATGACCCTGGCGTCGAACCGGGGAGTCATCGAGCGGTCCGTGGCCGAGGCCGACCTGGTCATCGGTGCCGTGCTCGTCCCCGGGGGCCGGGCCCCCGTGCTCGTCACCGACGACATGGTGGCGGCCATGAAGCCCGGTGCGGTGATCGTCGACGTCGCCGTCGACCAGGGTGGATGTGTCGAGACGATCCACGAGACGAGCCACGCCCACCCCACCTATGTGGTCCACGACGTCATCCACTACGCGGTGGGAAACGTCCCCGGCGCCGTGCCCCACACGTCGACCTACGCCCTGACCAGTGCCACGCTGCCGTACGTGGTGGAGCTGGCCGGGCTGGGCGTGCGCGAGGCGGTGAGCCGCGACCGGGCGCTGCTGGGAGGCGTCACCACCGTGGACGGCCGCCTCACCAACGCCGCCGCCGCCGAGGCTCTGGGTATGACCGCCGCCGACCCCCTTGCCTGTCTCGCCGGCTGAGGTGGCCGTAGGCACGCAGCCGGCATCGCGTTCGGGCTCGCAGCCGGCACCGCGTTCGGGCTCGCAGCCGGCACTGCGTTCGGGCACGCAGCCGGCAGGCGCCGAGGAGCTGCTCACGTGGCTGGCCGCCAAGGGGAGGTCGGCCAACACCGTCGCCGCCTACCGGCGCGATCTGGCTGCCTACGGCCGGTTCCTGGCGGATGGGGGCCTCGTCCCCGACCAGGTCACCGAGGACGTGGTGGAGGGCTACGTGGGCGTCCTGCGCGCCGCCGGGAAAGCGCCGGCGTCGGTGGCCCGGGCTCTGGTGTCGGTCCGGGCATTGCACCGGTTTCTCGAGACCGAGGGCAGGGCGCCGGGCAACCCCGCCGGGCACGTAGGGCCGCCGCGCGTGACCGCCGGTCCACCCCGCGCCTTGTCCGAAGACGAGGTGCTTCGGCTGCTCGGCGCCGTCGCCGGCGATGACGCCGTCGCCCGTCGTGACCGGGCCATCGTCGAGGTGCTCTACGCCTGCGGCCTGCGGGTCTCGGAGCTGGTGGGGTTGTCCCTCGCCGATGTCGACCTCACCACCGGGCAGCTTCACGTCAGAGGTGGCGAGGGGCCGGCTGCCCAGGACCGGGACCGGGTCGTGCCCGTCGGGGAACCGGCCGTCGGGGCCCTCACCTCCTGGCTGGCGCCGCCGGGCCGGGGTGCCCTCAGCCCGGTGCGTTGGGCCCGCCGCGACGATGCCGAGGCGTTGTTCCTCAACGCCCGGGGCGGACGGCTGTCCCGCCAGGGGGCGTGGCGGATCGTCAACCGTTCCGGCCAGAGGGCGGGGCTGGCCGGCCGGCTGACGCCACACGTCCTGCGCCACTCCTGCGCAGCCCACATGATCGCTCACGGTGCCGACGCCCGCGTTGTGCAGGAGCTCCTCGGTCACGCCTCCGTCTCCTCGACCCAGGCCTCCGTTCGCGGCGCCGAAGATCGCCTCCGGCGGGTCTACCGGGCTGCCCACCCGCGCGCTCGCAGTGAAAAGCCCAGGTAGGGTGGGGCGGTGCCCAATGACGCAGCTCTCGGTGGCCCGCGCTCGCAGCTGGAGCAGGAGAGGGCTCACCTCACCCAGCAGCTCGCCGATCTCGGGTATGGCCCGGCCGGTCGCATGTCGTTCGACCAGAACTTCGCCGACTCCAGCCAGGTGACCGCCGAGCGGGGCGAGGTCGAAGCCCTGGCCACGTCGCTGCAGGAGACGTTGGACGAGGTGACCGAGGCGCTCGACAAGCTCGAAGCCGGCACCTACGGCGTCTGTGAGACCTGCGGCAAGCAGATCACCCCGGCCCGCCTCGAGGCCAAGCCCGCCGCCCGCGACTGCATCGACTGCGCCTCCAAGCGGTAGCTCGCCGAGCGGGCTCGCCTCCTCAGACCGATACCCGACCCAGGCTCGTCGCCGGCTCGCCGGTTGAGGTCCTGCGCAGGTAGACGGCCCAGGTGACGGCGGCGAACACCAGGTACGAGCCCAGGAAGACCCACAAGGCGGGCACCGACCAGTCGGAGTGGGCGGCGGCCACGGCCACCTTCTGAGCCGGTGTCTTGGCCGACTTGATCAGCTCGGAGACCCCCAGGTTGGCCTGGCGCAGGACCACCTGGATCATGAAGCCCCCGAAGGCGCCGATGGCGCCGGCGATGCCGATCACCGCCGCCGACCGGCGCTTGTACTCGACGGTCGTGGCCCTGTCGTCGAGGCCCTTCTCGGCCGCTTCGTGGCGACCGAGGGTGGCGAAGATCGACGGGATCATCTTGTAGGTCGACCCGTTGCCCATGCCGGCCAAGAGGAAGATCACCATGTAGGAGGCGAAGAAGGTGGTGAAGCTGCGGTTCTGGACACCCACGATCGCCGTCGCCGTGAAGATGGCCATACCGACGAACACGACCAGGGTCACCCTGGCACCGCCGACCTTGTCGGACAGCCAGCCACCGACCGGGCGGGAGAGGGAGCCGATCAGCGCACCGATGAAGCCGAGACCGGCCAGATAGGTGGCGATGAACGTGTGGGCGGCCAGGAACTCCGGGAAGGTCGTCTTGATGACAAGGGGCAGAGCGAAGGAGAACCCGATGAACGACCCGAAGGTGCCGATGTAGAGGAACGACATGATCCAGGTGTGGCCGTTGCCCAGTGCCTTCCTGTAGGACGACGTGTCCGCCTTGGCCTGGGTGAGGCTGTCCATGAACCGCCAGGCGCCGAAGGCGGCGAGGGCGATGAGCGGCAGCCACATGAGCCCGGCGTAGGCCATGTGCACCTGGTGCTTCGGCAGCTTCACGGCGGCGGACGACACCCCGATGATCACCACCAGGGGGACGAACAGCTGGGCCGAGGCGACTCCCAGGTTGCCGCCGGCGGCATTGAGCCCGAGGGCGAAGCCCTTCTTCCCCTCCGGGTAGAAGAACGAGATGTTGGCCATCGACGACGAGAAGTTGCCGCCGCCGACCCCGGCCGTGGCCGCGCAGGTGAGGAGGAGCCAGAACTGGGCGTCATGGCCCAGTCCTGCCAACCAGCCGCTGGGGACCACGACGGCCAAGAGCAACGTCGGGATGAACAGGAGTGAGGCGCTGACGATGGTCCAGGCTCGGCCACCGAACTTGGGGACGGCGAACGTGTAGGGAATGCGCAGGATGGAGCCGACGAGGTTGGGGACGGCGGTCAGCCAGAACAGCTCGGGCACCGACATGGCGATGCCGATGTTGGCCAGGTTGATGACGACAATGGTCCACAGCACCCAGATGCTGAACCCGATGTTCTCGGCGAAGATCGACCAGCCCAGGTTTCGCCGGGCGATGCGCTTGCCGGTGGCCTCCCAGAACGCTGGGTCCTCGGGTTCCCAGTAGTCGATCCAGTGACCCTTGCGAGCCACCTCGGTCGCCGGCCGTTCCGGTGCCGGGGGAGGGCGGGTCGTGCCGATCGTCGTGCTCATTGACGTGCCACCTTCCTCGCGCCGCTGCCATCGAGCGGCTCACACGGGAAGTAAAGACGAAGCCGATGTTGGCGTTGTTGCCGGCCGATGAACCAACCGTGACGACCCGCGCACGTCGTGCTCGGCACCGATGTGAGGTCGCTGAACGCAATGTGGCACGCCCGCCACGATCGCCGCTGGATACCCACGGCGGACGGGGCCCGATCTGGTGACGCGTCGGGTCACATCAGAAGCGCTCGTCTCTGCGGTCGGCAACCAGCGCGGCGGCGACGTCGGTTCCGTCTGCGGTGCCCGCCGGGGGGGATCACGATCGGGACTCGGACGCTCGGGACCACAGCTCGCCCATCTGCGGCCAACCGGTCCAAGGCCGCGCCGCCGGCGTCACTCATCGAGCTCGGTCAGCACCTCGCCGATGATCTTGGTGGCCTGATGGGCGGGGAGGGGGTCGCCACCTTCGGCGTCGGCCACCTCGGCGGCGAAGTCCTCCACCGAGTGCACCCCGCCCACGAGCACGTGGCGCAGGGCCTCACCGCTGGCCTCGGGGTCGTCGAGCGCCTCCACCGCGGGTGCCACCGCGTGGTCGGGTGACGTCGCCACCGCGTGGACGACAGCCATGGCCTCCTGGCGGCCGGACGCCGTCGACACCACCGGCTCGCGATCGGGGTTCTGCTGCAGGTCCCACTCGGCGAGGGCCTCGTCGTAGCCACCCTCACCGGGATGCAGCACGCGCGTCGCCGGCGCCGAGTCCGCCGTCGCCTCACCCTCGTCGTCGACCTCCTCGGGACCAGGCCCGTCCTCGGTGGTGTGTTGTCGTACGGGCGGCACGGGAACGACCAGGGTGCCGTCAGGGTTGCGAATGATCTCCATGCGGGAGCTCTACCCGTGGCGGCGGCGGGCGACGCCCCGGCGTCTACAGCTTTTCGATGTGGACGGCGGACTGCTTGTAGTTGGGCTCCCGCGAGACCGGGTCGAACTCGTCGACGGTCAGGCGGTTGACGCACAACTCGTCGTAGTGGAAGGGCATGAACACCTCGCCCTCGCGGACGGTGGCCGTCACCCGGACGGCGACGCCTTCCACCAAACCCCGCCTCGATCGCATGCGCACCCGGTCGCCGGGGAGCACACCGAGGCGGGCGGCGTCGCCGGGGTTGACCTCGACCCAACCCTCGGGGGCCAGTTGCTCGAGGATGTCGACCCGGCCCGTCTTGGTGCGGGTGTGCCAGTGCTCGACGGTGCGACCGGTGTTGAGCACGAACGGGAACCGCTCGTTGGGAGCGTCGGAGAACGGCTCGGGGGTCACGCACAACAAGCGGGCCCGGCCCGACGGTGTGGGGAACACGCCGTCGGTGTAGAGGCGGGGCGACCCGGCAGGGTCGACGGTACCGGTCGGGCAGGGCCACTGGACCCCGCCGGCGGCGTCGATGCGCTCCCAGGTGATGCCGCTGTAGTCGCACAACCGCCCCGCCGATACCCGCGCCCACTCGGCGAAGGCGTCCTCGGGCTCCTTCCAGCCCGGGTAGATCTCGTTGCGGACGCCGAGGGCCTCGGCGATGGCCAAGAAGATGTCGAAGTCGGCCATGGCCTCACCGGGCGGCTCGACCGCTCTGCGGACGCGAGACACCCGACGCTCGGCGTTGGTGTAGGTGCCGTCCTTCTCACCCCAGATGGCGGCAGGCAGGACCACATCGGCCAGCGCGGTGGTGGGGGTCTCGAAGCCGTCCTGCACCACCAGCAGGTCGAGTTTGGCCAGAGCCCGTTCGAGACGGCCGCGGTTGGGGAACGACACCGGCGGGTTGGTGGCGATGATCCACAGGCCCTTGATGGTGCCGTCGAGCACGCCGTCGACGATGTCGGGATAGGCCCGGCCCCTCTCGGTGGGGAGGCGCCCGGCATCCACGCCCCACAGCTCCGCCAGCTCGGCCCGGTCGTCGGGACGGTCGAAGGCCCGGTAGCCGGGCATCGAGGCCGTGAACCCCGACTCGCGCGTCCCCATGGCGTTGCACTGGCCGGTGATGGAGAACGGCGCCGACCCGGCTCGGCCCACGTTCCCGGTGACCAGGCACAAGGTGTTCAGCAGGGTGACCGTCTGGGTGCCCTGCACCGAATGGTTCACACCCATGGTCCAGCCGATGAAGGCGCGCTCGGCCCGGCCGAAGGCGAGGGTGGCCCGGCGGATCGCCTGGGCGTCGACACCGCATTCGCCGGCCACCCGGTCGAGGTCGTAGGCGGCGACATGAGCAGCGAGCTCGGCGAAGCCCTCGGTGTGAGCGGCCACATAGCCGTGATCGACCAGGCCCTCGTCGATCAGCAGCTTCAGCATGCCGTTGAGCAGGGTGATGTCCGTACGCGGTCGCACGGCCAGATGGATGTCGGCGATGGTCGCCGTCTTGGTGATCCGCGGGTCGACGACGATGAGGGTGGCGCCGTCGTTGGCCAGCACCCGGGGCGCGAGGAGTGGGTGGTTGTCGGCGATGTTGGCGCCGACGAGCATGATGCAGTCGGCCTGCTCGAGGTCCGCGTAGGCACCCGGGGGCCCGTCGCTGCCGAAGCTGGCCTTGTAGCCCGACACCGCGCTGGACATGCACAGCGTCGTGTTGCCGTCGTAGTGGCGCAAACCGAAACCCAGCCGGGCCAGCTTGCCCAAGGCGTAGAACTCCTCGGTCACCAGTTGGCCCGTCGACAGCACGGCCACCGAGTCGGGCCCGTGCTCACGCAGGAGTCGACCGAAGCCGTCCACCACCGACCCCACGGCCTCGTCCCATGTGGCCGGGTCCTGGTCACCGCCGCCTCCGGGGCGACGCATCATCGGCGTGGTGAGCCGTCCCTCGGCGGCCAGGGTGTGGTGCTCGGACAGGCCCTTCGGGCACAGCCGGCCACCGTTCACCGGGTGGTCGGGGTCACCCATCACGCTCACCGCCCGGTTGCCCCGCACCCCCACCAACATGCCGCAGCCGACGGCGCAGTAGCCGCACGTCGTGCGCACCCACCGGTCGGGCCGGCGCGAGGCGTTCATGACCCCGGCACGCTCGTCGGACTCGTACCCCGGGTCGCCGGCTCGGGTCCCCAGACCGAGGAACCCGGCGACGCCGGGGCCGCGAGGGCGGCTCATCATCGGCTCCCGAAGAAACCGTCGGCCATCCGGTACGGCACGACGCTGACGTAGAAGAGGTAGCGCCCGGCCGCCTCGCCCACGCCGATCACCACGAGAGCGGCGCCCAGGCGGCCGCCGGATGCGGCTCCGCCCAGCGGCACCGTCGTGGCCGCGACCAACAGGCCGAGCCCGAGGACGGCGGCGACGAGACGACCCCGGAACAACCCGTGCAACTCGCCGTCGAGGAGTGTGGCCGTGCCCCGGTGCTGCTGGTCGGTGCGGCGCCGCACCGCCCAGGAGAGGCGGACCTGGACGGCGATCTGGGCCACCGTTCCCATGGCGGCCATCACGATCATGGCGGCCACCCATCCGGGGCGCATGGTGGAGCGGTCGAGGCTGAGCAGGGCCACCAGCGGGCCGGTGGACACGGCCGTGGCGAAGAAGGCGACTGGCGTCCGGGACGAGTTCCACACCGGGCGGGCAGGCACGAGGTACAGCCGGGCGCTGGCGTAGACCCCGGCGATCCCCACCATCACCGCGGCGAGGCCGAGCACCAGCGTCGAGGGACCGCCCTCGGTGCTGCTCGCCGCCCATGCCGTGGCGTAGCCGAAGGACAGGAACGAGAAGCCCGAGAACAGGGCGACCTCACGGCTCAGCCACGACGTGCGCAGGTTGCGCAGCGCCTTGAGGGCCCTGCTCGGGCGGCCCAGGTGCAGCAGTGACGCGGTGAGGGCGACCAGGCCGGCGAGGAAGGCGCCCACCGCCGGCCCCGCCAGCCCCCGGCCTCCGGCCCGGGCCAGGGTGGCCCCGCCCACCTCCAAGGCGACGGTGGCGGCGACCGTGCCCAGCGACAGCTGGGTCAACAGGGTGAGCACCACCAGTGGCCAATGGGGATCCTCAGCCCGGACGCGGTGCTCGTTGGCCGCCGTGGTGTCGGCCGGCATGTCGGGGGGCCGTGCGATCCGGGTGGTCGACAACGTGATGTCCGAGGGTGGCAGGCCGGGAGCATCGGCGGCCGCGTGGTCGGCGCGCCATGCGGCCACGTCGACCTTCTCCACACCGATGGCGTGGGTCGGGCAGGCCAGCACGCACGCCGGGCTCTGGCCCTCGTCGATGCGGGGCCGGCACATGTCGCACTTGGACACGATCTTGTTGACCGGGTTGAACACCGGCACCTCGTAGGGGCAGTTCCAGATGCAGTACTGGCACCCGATGCAGTCGTCGGGGTGGTGGGCCACGATGCCGTTGGCGAGCTTCTCGTAGGCATTGGACGGACAACCCGACAGGCAGGTGGGCTCCACGCAGTGGTTGCAGGCCATCGACAGGCTGAAGCGCCGCGTGTCGGGGAACGAGCCACCCTCGAGCTCACCGACGCGTCGCCAGGCCTGGTCGACGGGGGTGTCGTTCTGCTCGGCGCAGGCCACCTCGCAGGAGTGGCACCCGACACAGGCGTCCATGGCGAAGCTGAACCGGTACTGCTCACCGGCCTGGAGGGGCAACAGGTCGGGCCCCCGCCCGGTGACACCGTGGACGGGCCGCCGGCGGGTGGGGGTGAAGGCGATCGGCGAGGAGGTGACCGGCTCGGAGGTGACCGGCTCGGAGACGAGCGTCACGAGGGCAGGGCGACCTGGACGTGACCGTCGAGCACCCGCACCTCGAAGACGGGCACCGACACCGAGGGGTCGTCCAGGCACTCACCGGTGATCAGGTCGAAGCTCTGCTTGTACACGGGCGACGCCACCTTGAGGCGGCCCCCCTTGCATCCGACGATGCCGCGCGACAGCACGTTGGCCATCGAGAACGGGTCGTAGTTGGAGAGGGCGAACACCTCGTCGGGCCGGTCGTCGGCCGCCGACGACGCGATGTCGTCGCATCGGCCGTGGCCCACCCGGAAGACCGCCACCTGGCACGGTCCCACCTTGGCGGCCACGCCCCGGTCGACGATGAGGTGGTCGAGTGGGCAGATGTCGACCCAGCTGCGGGCGGGGGCTTCGACGGTGAGGGTCATGACGGTCCTTTCCGAGAGTTGCTGGTGGACAGGGCGGGGTCGGGCTTCTCGTGCAGGTAGGCGGGACGGTGTTGGTTGCGCTCGGGGACGAAGACCACGTTGGGATCGATGTCGTCGGAGTTGACGAACGTCCGGAACCGGGCCACCCGATCGGGATCGTCGATGGTGGCCTTCCACTCGCACTCGTAGGTGGCCACGTGGCGGGCCATGTCGGCTTCGAGCTCGGCGCAGAGCCCCAGGGCGTCGTCGATCACCACACTGCGCAGGTAGTCGATGCCCCCTTCGAGCTTGTTGAGCCACACCGCGGTGCGCTCCAGGCGGTCGGCGGTGCGGACGTAGAACATGAGGAACCGGTCGAGGTAGCGGAAGACCGACTCGGTGTCGATGTCGGCGGCGAGGAGCACGCCGTGCTGGGGCTTCATGCCGCCGTTGCCGCAGACGAAGACGTTCCAACCCTTCTCGGTGGCGATGACCCCGAAGTCCTTGCTCTGGGCCTCCGCGCACTCACGCGTGCACCCCGAGACCGCGCCCTTGATCTTGTGGGGTGCCCGCAGGCCCCGGTACCGCAGCTCGAGGTCGATGGCCAGGGTGGTCGAGTCCTGCACGCCGAAGCGGCACCAGGTCTTGCCCACGCACGACTTCACCGTGCGCAGGGCCTTGCCGTAGGCGTGACCCGACTCCATGCCCACGTCGACCAGCTGGCGCCAGATCAGGGGGAGCTGGTCCACCCGGGCGCCGAAGAGGTCGATGCGCTGGGCGCCGGTGATCTTGGTGTACAGGCCGAACTCCTTGGCGATGCTGCCGATGGCGATGAGCTGGTCGGGAGTGATCTCGCCGCCCGGCACCCGCGGGACGACCGAGTAGGTGCCGTCGCGTTGGAGGTTGGCCAGGAAGTGGTCGTTGGTGTCCTGCAGGGCGGCCTGGTCGGCTTTGAGGATGTAGCCGTTGCCCAGCGACGCCAGCATCGACGCCACCGCCGGCTTGCAGATCTCGCAACCCCGACCGGTGCCGTGGGCGGCGAGCAGCTCCGAGAAGGTGTCGATGCGGTGGAACCGCACGATGTCGAACAGCTCCTGGCGGGAGTAGGAGAAGTGCTCGCACAGGTTGTTGGCCACCTCGACGCCGGCCTTCTTCAGCTCGTCGCGCAGCAGCTCGGTCACCAGGGGCACGCAGCCACCGCAGCCGGTGCCGGCCTTGGTGGCGGCCTTGATGGCAGCGACGTCAGTGACCCCGTCGGTGGCGATGGCGGCGCAGATGGCCCCCTTGGTGACGGTGTTGCAGGAGCACACCGTGGCCGTGTCGGCCAGGGCGCCCACTCCCACGCTGGCGCCGCTGCTGTTGGCCGCCGCCGGGAAGATGAGCTCCTCCAGGTGGGCCGGGGTGGGCATCTCGCCCCGGGTCATCTGCACGAGGGTCTGGTAGAGCGACGCGTCCCCGACGAGGATGCCCCCGACGAGGGGCCGGACGGGCGAACCGAGGGCGGGCCCCACGACCAGGCGCTTGTAGACGTTGGTGACGGGGTCGGCGAAGGTGATGGCCTCGGCGCCCACCGAGGTGGCGAAGGCGTCGCCGAAGCTGGCCACGTCGATGCCCATCAGCTTGAGCTTGGTGGACATGTCGGCGCCGCCGAAGCTGGCGTCGCCGCCGAGGATGCGGTCGGCGACCACCCGCGCCATCTGGTAGCCGGGCGCCACCAGGCCCCAGACCCGGCCGGCGGCGACGGCACACTCGCCGATGGCGAAGATGCGCGGGTCGGAGGTGCGGCAGGCGTCGTCCACGACGATGCCGCCCCGCTCACCGATGTCGAGGCCGGCGGCCCGGGCCAGGTCGTCGCGGGGGCGGATGCCGGCCGAGAAGACCACCAGGTCGGTGGCCAGGTCGTCGGGCTGCTCGTCGGCCCGAGCGGTGAAGCGCATGGCCGAGACGCGACCGTCGTCACCGGCCAGGATCTCGCCGGTGGCGGTGGCGGTGTGGACCGTCACGCCCAGGTCCTCGATGCGCCGGCGCAAGGCCAAACCGCCCCCGTCGTCGACCTGCATGGGCATGAGCCGGGGGGCGAACTCCACCACATGGGTCTCGAGGCCGAGGCTGCGCAGGGCATTGGCCGCCTCCAGCCCGAGCAGGCCGCCGCCCACCACCGAACCGACCCTGGCGCCGGCGGCGTAGGCGGCGATGGCCTCGAGGTCGCCGATGGTGCGGTAGACGAAGCACCCGGCGGCGTCGCGGCCGGGGACCGGCGGCACGAACGGGTACGAGCCGGTGGCCATGACCAGGGCGTCGTAGGCGATGCGTACGCCCTTGGTCGACACGACCTCGGCCGCCGCCGGGTCGATGGACGCCACCGCGTCGCCGACGTGGACCCGCAGGCCGCTCTGGTCGAAGAAGCCGGGGGACACCAGCGACAGGTCGTCGGCGGTGGCTCCGGTGAAGAACGAGCTCAGGCCCACCCGGTCATAGGCGAGCCGGGGCTCCTCGCAGAAGGTGACGATGTCCCATTCCGCCGTCGCCCCCCGCTCGACCAGCACCTCCAGGAGCTTGTGGCCGACCATGCCGTTGCCCACCACGACCAGGGTCCGGCGGGTGCCCGGTTCGAAGTCGACGGAGGTCGGCGAGCTCATGGGCCCATTGAAGCGAACCGGTGTGTTGCGCCTGTTGCCGCTGTGTGAACGCAAAGCGGCAACATTCCGACATTGACGGACCAGTGAGTGTGAGGTGGCTGAACGCAGTCTGAAGCGGCACCGCGGTGAGGGGCGGGCGAGGAAAGGGACTGTTCACGATCTCTTCTCGCAGTCTCCATGTCCGGCGGTCGAGAACACGTGGCAGACCGGGCCATCATGGGGCGTCATGTCTCTGCTCCCTCTCGACGGCTTCGTCATCGGCGTCACCGCCGACCGGCGATGGGAAGAACAGGCCGAGCTGCTCAGCCGGCGGGGCGCGTCCGTGCTCCACGGGCCGACCATGACCACTCTGTACCTGGCGTCCGACGACGACCTCCGCAAGGCCACCGAGGACCTGCTCGAGCGGCCACCCGACTACCTGGTGGTCACGACGGGGATCGGCATCCGCGCCTGGTTGGAGACGGTGACGGCCTGGGGCCTGGGTGACCGGTTGCTCGCCGCCCTCGCCGACACACTGGTCATCGCCCGAGGACCGAAGTCCGCCGCCGCCGCCCAGGCCGGGGGGCTCCACGTGTGGGCGCGCTCGGCCACCGAGCGGATGGACGCCCTGGTCTCGATGCTGCTGGCCGAGTCGCTGTCGGGGAAGTCGGTGGCCGTCCAGGAGTACGGGATGCCCAACCCCGACCTGCGCGTCGCCCTCACCGACGCCGGCGCCGGCGTGGTGGAGGTGCCCGTCTACCGCTGGCGGCTCCCCGACGACCCCGGCCCCGCCCGGCGCCTGATCGAGGCGGCGCTCGACGGACGGGTCGACGCCATCACCTTCACCAGCGCCCCCGCCGTCCACAACCTGTTTGCCATCGCCGGCCAGGTCGGGCTGGACGACGACCTCCGGCGGGCCTGCAACGACGCCGTGGTGGCCGCCTGCGTCGGGCCTGTCTGCGCCGGAGGAGCCCGCGACGAGGGCATCGAGGCACCGCTGGTGCCGGCCGTCGGGCGCCTGGGCCTGTTGGTGCGGGTGCTCAGCGAGCACTTCGAGGACCAGCGGCGCGTCTACAGGATCGGCGGCGCCGAGTTGGTGGTGCAGGGCGCGGCCATCGAGGTGGGTGGTGAACGGGCCGACCTGACTCCCAAGGAGCGCTCGGTCTTCGAGTCGTTGGTGCAGGCGACGGGAGCGGTGGTGACCCGGAACAGCCTGCTGTCCGCCGTGTGGGGCTCGGCCGACGCCGACCCCCACGTGCTCGATGCCACCATCGGTCGCCTACGCCGGCGCCTGGGACCGT
>JBBWZS010000012.1:0-16801 GCA_039649175.1 Acidimicrobiaceae bacterium | reverse complement strand
GCCGCGGCGTCCCCGTCCCGGCACCCGGCGGCGGAACCGGATACGGTCCCTTCTTCGAGTTCGTGCCTGCTCGGCTCACCACTGGAGGGCCCCGACCTGAAGGTCCAGTTCTACGGCGTGAGGGGCTCGACGCCGACACCAGGCCCCGACTACGTCCGCTACGGGGGGAACACGTCCTGTGTGGTCCTGACCTTCGACGGCGAAGACCCCATAGCCCTCGATGCCGGCACCGGTCTGCGCGCGTGGGGCGACACCCTCGATGCCGGAGCGCCCTTCCGGGCGACCGCCCTCGTCACCCATCTGCATCTCGACCACATCCAGGGCCTGCCGTTTTTCACACCGCTCTTCCGGCCCGGGTCCCAGCTCGAGATGTACGGCCCCGAACAGGAGATCGGCTCATTCGAGAAGGCGATCACCCGCGTGTTCAGGCCGCCGCTGCACCCGGTACGGCCGTCGGAGATACACGGCAGCATCTCCTTCCACCAGATGACCCACGGTGAGGTGAGGATCGGCAACGCCCGTGTCACCGTCCGGCCGGTGCCCCACCTCGGACGCACCATCGGCTACCGGGTCGAACACCGGGGGTCATCGGTGGCCTACGTGAGCGACCATCAGGCGCCGAGCGATTGCAAGACCATCGACGCCGGCGTGTTGGAGCTGGCGTCAGACGTGGACCTGTTGATCCACGACGCCCAGTACACGCCGACGGACTGGGAGACCAAGTCCGACTGGGGACACTGCACGGTGGCCTATGCCGTCCACGTGGCCCGCACCGCGGGCGCCCACACGCTTGCCATGTTCCATCACGACCCCTGCCGTACCGACGACGCCGTCGACGCCCTGGTGGCCGAGGCCCGACTGGCGGCCGGCGACCACTGTGCCGTGATCGCCGCGCGCGAGGGGTTGGCTGTCGAGCTCGACGCACCCTCGCCCGCCGTCTCCGGATAGCAGCAACCAGAAGGCCCGGCTTCAGAACGAGGCGGAGCTCACGGGAGTGTCGGACGGGCCGCCCTCTTTCCAGACGGTCATGACCAACAGCTTGGCCTGGCCTTTGAACGGGTTCTGCACCTGGTAGACGGCCCCATCGGGCAGCAGAGCGGTCTTGCCCCACTCGAGCACGCGCGGGCTCTGGGACTGCTGGTGGAACTGCACTTGGCCGTCGAGGACGTAGACCACCGTCGGTCCACCCTGCTTCACCGCTGCCGACTGACCCCCGGGGCGGATGGTGAGCTCGTCGAGCCTCATGAGGTAGGTGGCTCCCGCGGTGAGCCCGGGGATGTCGTCGGAGTTCACGATCACCTTGGCGCCGGGGCTGGGCAGCGGCTGCTCACGCACCGATTCGGGGCGAACGAGAAACGCCAACCAGTCGTTGGGCCCGGGACCGGGGTTCGAGTGGAAGTGGTGCACGAAGGCCGGGGCGAACAGCGTGTCTCCCGGTCCGACATCGACGTGCTTCCCGCCGTCTTCGTTGACCCGGGTGACGCCGGTGAGGCCGTAGAGGAACCCCGGCGGGTGGGTGTGACCGGCCGCCGACGGGGCCTCCTCGCCCACGGGCTGGGGAAAGTCGATCACGGCCTCGTACATCGGAGCCGCGGTGGCGGGCACGTCGGCGTAGCGCCCCTCGGCCAACTGGGTGCGCAGGAACGACTTGGCACCCGCGCTCGACGAGCTGGAGCCGCAGGCGGCGGCGGCCAGTATCCCGACGATGGCGACGAGCGGGGCAATACGGGTGCGGCGGGACATTCCAGCTCCTGATCGTCGAGAAGAACCGAGGTCGGATGATGATGCGAGAAGGGCCACGGGTCAGACCCGCCGGGAGGCGACGTGCTCGGCCATGGTGCGTCCGCAGTCTCGGCACGTCCTCGGCGTGGTCGGGTCGGGACGGAACGGATGAGCGGTCGGCAGGTCGAGGACCTCGACTTTCGCCGCGCTCATGTCGCTCTTCAGGATCTTCCAGTCTCCCTGGCGCAGTGCGTACATCCACGAGTGGTGGACCTCGACGCCGCGCTTGACCGCGAACGTGGCGGCGGTCACGTCTTCGGGATGGTGACCGAGCACGATCATCCCCACGACCTTGTTGCCCGACAACACCAGCTTCTTGTAAGAGGGCTGGCTCGGGTCCTCGAGGATGATGGTGGTGTCGCCCTCGGCCTCTTCGAAGCGGCCGGCCGACGTGAGCTCGAGCCCCACTCCCTTGAGGATGCAGATGGGCGGTTCGAAGTCGACGCTGTCACTGCCGCCGAGGGCGTTGGTGGCAGCCACCTCGGCCTGCTTGACCGCAGTGGGCCACAAGCCCGTGACCATGCCCCGGTGCTCGGCCACGTCACCGGCAGCGAACACACCGCCGACGTTGGTCTGCATGAGGTCGTTGACGACCACGCCCCGGTTCACCTCGATGCCCGCCTCTTTGGCCAGGTCGGCATTGGGACGGATGCCGACGGCCACGACGAAGATGTCACAGGGCAACGTGCGGCCGTCGGTGAGCAGCACCTCCTCGATGGGTCCCTGTCCCGGCAACGACTTGGTCTCGGCGCCGTACAGGACCTCGATGCCCAACCCCCGGAAGTAGTTGTAGACCAGTTCGCTGCAGCGCGCGTCGATCTGTTTGGCCAGGAGGCGCTTGCCCCGCTCGAACACGGTGACCTTCAGGCCCAGCTCGTAGATGGCGTGGGCGGCCTCGAGCCCGAGCAGACCGGCGCCGGCGACGACGGCCCGCCGTGCCTGGTGCTCCTGGGCATAGGCCCGCAGCTCCATGGCGTCGGCCGCCTCGCGCACGACGAAGGTGCCGGGGCGACCGAAGCCCTCCACACTGGGAGGCACCATGCTGCTGCTGCCGGTCGCCAGGATCAGCCTGTCCCACGGCAACGAGTCGCCGGTGCGCAACAACACGGTGCGCTTCTGTACGTCGATCTTCGCCGCTGCGGTGTTCAGCCACGCGGTGACGCCGTGCTCGTCGTACCAGTCCTCCGGGAGCAGGTAGAGGCCCTGCATGGCCGAGCGCCCGTAGATGAGCCGGGAGATCCCCATCCGGTTGTAGAGGACGTGCGCCTCGCGCCCGACGACATGGATCTCGCAGTCGGGATGGCCGCGACGGATGTAGTCGGCGACGGTGACCCCGGCGATGCCGTTGCCAAGGACGACGACGCTGGTGATCGAGCGGTCGAAGTCGACCGCCTTGGTGGCCCCGCTGGCATCGCCGCGCTCGGGCGTGAGCGAGACCTTGATCCTCCCCGCCGTCTGGACGGTGGCGCAACACGCCATGCGGGTCGTGGCGGCCAGGCCGAGCCGGCGCAGGGTGGTGAGCTCGTCGTTCTCCGCTGCGGCCAGGCACTCCATGCCCTCGAGCACGGCGACGGGGTCGGCGCCGCAGATCCCCATACGGCAGCCCGCTTCGATGGCCTTGCCGTCCTTTTCGGCCACGTCGAGCAGGCTGGCGCCGATCTCGGCCACCGCGGCATGGTCGTCGGGGACGAACTGCACCTCGGGGGCATCGCCGCCGCCCTTGGTCTCGCCCTTGAGCGCCTCGGTCGCTTTGACACTGAGCTTCACCGCCGTCGAGGCCGGCGCCGTCTCCGCCTCGTACAACCGCTCGACGTGGAAGGTGCGGGCGATCCAGATCAGTGTGAGGGCGAACACCAGCGCCCGGATCGGCCAGATGAGGAAGTGCACCGAGGTGCCCGTGTAGTACTTGAACGACGTGGTGATGGTGACGGCGTTGAACCAGTAGAAGATGTTGAGGGCCGCCGACGCGTACAGGGCGGTGAGCTTGCTGGCGCTGATGCGAAGCAGTGCGTCGAGGGCGAAGAAGGATCCCACGCTGGCGCCGGTGAACAGGGCCAGGCGCATGTAGATCTCGAAGCCCGACAGATGGGGCGGGGCGGTGCTCAGAAACCCCAGGACGAAGCCGGGGAAGGCGCCGGCGAAGAACCGCCGCCGGGCGCTCCAGTCGATGTCGTCGTGCATGTCGGCCTGGTAGGCCGGCTTGGGGTTGAAGTCGTAGCAGTTCTTGGTGCACCCGACACACGGTTGGCAGTGCGAGTTGGGCGACACGATGAACGGGGTCTGGCCGTACAACCGCTGCACCGGCAGCAATGGGCAGATGCTGCTGCACCACCCGCTCTTGCCCTTGAGAAACACGCCTCCGAGAAAGGCGTTCACCATGGTGAGCAGCAGGGCGACGGCCAGTGCCGGCCCGTTGTTGTTGAAGACGACCTTGCGGGTGGCGGCGATGCCGAAGAACAGGACGATGCCGACGATGTAGGCGTTGTCGCGCAGCCACGGGGGTGCCGTCCACGCCCGGCTGAACCCGAACAGCCGGGGTGTCTGGTTGGACGCCGCCAGCGGGCACAGGTTGCGCCACACGCCGGGGGCGAGGAAGAAGAGGAGGGGAAGGAGCGGGATGATCACCTTCCAGAAGATGTAGAGGCCGGTCGCAGGCTTGACGAAGAGCACCGCGCAGAGGGCGAACATCAAGAACACGCTGGTGGCGCGGATCCCGTGCCACACCGGTATCGGAACCCGTCGAGGCAGCTCGGTGTAGTTCTGGAACGTCGGAGGGGCTTCGGTGATTGCCACGGGTCGCTCTCGCTCAGGAGGTGGAGGCTTGTGCGCCACGGAGGCGACCAGCCAGGATACGGCCCAGGTCGAACAGGATCAGGCGGCCGAGGGCCGGGCGGCTGGCCGCCAGCGCCTCGAAGGACTCGATGCTGAGGCGGGCCAGGTCGGCGTCGGTCAGGGCCCGCACCAGCGCCGATCGGGGTTGGCCGTCGAAGAAGGCCAGCTCACCGATCACGCTCCCCGGTTCGAAGGTGCTCAGGCGGCGATAGGTGCCCTTGCGCCCGGGCAGGACCGCCTCGAGGGTGCCGTCGGTCACGATGTAGAGGGCGCGATCGGCCTCACCCTGGGCCATCACCGTCTCACCGGCGCGGAACCGCCGGCTGTGGGTGTGCTTGATCAGGACGGCCCAGTCGTCGTCGGAGCCTTGGCGCAGGAAGTTGGCCTCCTCCGCCGGCTGCTGATCGCCGCTCGGATAGTCAAACAGAGAAGGCACCGTCCCCCATTCGCTCAGCTTCCTCGCGCATCGAGCAGTTCCTCGGCCCGCTTGCGAGCCTGGCGTTCGGCCTCCAGGGCCTGGCGCAGCTTCTGCTCCTCGGTGTCCGCGGCGGTCTGGGGCGTGGCGACCTTGGGTGAGCGCCCCCCCATGGTCGTGGTGACCTGGGCGCGCATGGCTCTCCATGCCAGGACGATGCCGACGGCGCCGACGATGGCCACCGCTACCGCCGCTTTGACCAGCATGGATCCCTGCCATCCGTCGACCTGCAGCGATCGGACGGCCTCGACGAGATAGGTGACCGGGTTGACACGGGAGGCACCGTCGAACCAGCCGGCCATGGCATCGCGAGGTACCAGCGCCGGTGAGAAGAACAGGACGAGGACGAAGACCTCGTACGCCCGACGGCCATGGGCGGGGTTGGCGCTACGAAAGGTGACGCCGTACCAGATGGCGCCCCACGCCGCGGCCCACGCCGCCGCCAACACGATGATCACGACCACGCCGCCCAGGCCGGCGCGAAAGTCCAGCCCGTAGACGAGGCCCAGCACCACGGCAGGGATGGCGGCAACGGCGCCGAGGACGAAGTCGGCGAGGAGACAACCGATCAACACGGGGAGTCGGCGGCTCGACGACAGCAGGAGCCGGTCGACCAGCCCTCGACGCATGTCCTCAGCGATGAGCGGTGCGCCGGAGACCCCGCTGACGGCCAACAGGACGAGCAGGGGGAGGAGCAGCGATGCCGATGACCGTTCGAGGGCGGCGGGCTCCAGCTGCCGGAGTGCGCCGACCAACACGACGTAGAAGAAGCCGGCGACGACGACGCTCCTCACGAACTGCAGCGGCCGCTGCACAACCGACCGGAGGATGCGGCCAGCCACGGCCGTCACGACCGACGACGGTCGCGACCTGATGTCGGCGAGTGCCGCGGTGCTGGTCCCCGTCGCCGGCGACACCGACGGGCGGGCCGGTTCGCCGTCCCGACGGGGCGGCGCCGACGTGCCGGGCCGCGAGGTGGTGGTGGCCGCCGGCTTGGACGTCGTGCGGGCCGCCGCCGCAGGCCCCACGGTGGCCGGCTTGACCACGGTCTGGGGAGGAGGCCCCACCGTGATCTGGGTCTTGCCCAGGCGGATGACATCGCCGGGCTCCAGCACCGTCGGCCCGGTGATGAGCTCGCCGTTCACCTTGGTGCCGTTGGAGCTGCCGAGGTCGAAGACGCGCAGCCCGGTCGGGCTCGGCACCAGCTTGAGGTGCCGGCGGGACACCTCGTCGTCGGCGACCTGCTCACCGTCGCACTCTCGCCCGACCTCGAGGACCGCCTCGAGCACGACGCGACGGGGAGCCTTGCCCGGTTCGTGGATCTCGACGAACGGCACCTCAGCCATCGTGTCGTCCCGGCAGCGTCGCCACGTCTACCTCCTGCCCGTGGGGAAGGTCATGGTGGCCCTGCCGCTCAGCCCTTCGAGGCGGACCCCGGTGAGCTCGAGGAACACGTCGTCGAGGGTGGAGGAGCGCAACGACAGCTCGGACACGGCGATGCCGTTGCCACTGAGCGCCGTTGCCAGCGGGCCCAGCACCGCCGGCCCCGTCTTGGCCAGCAGCGTGATCTCGCGGCCGTTGACCACGACATCGTCGACACCGCTCACCGTGCGAGCCACTCGCACTCCGTCGTCGACCGAGCCCTGGACGCGCAACACGATGATCTGACTGCCCACTGAACCCTTGAGCTCGCTCAGGGTGCCCTCGGCCACGACGCGGCCGCGCTCCATGATCGCCACCCGGTCGGCGATCTGGTCGGCTTCGGCCGTCGCCTGTGTCGCGAGGAAGACGGTGATGCCGAGGGCCCGCTGGGCATCGCCCAGGTCGGCGAGGAACGCATGTCGATCGGCCGGGTCCAGTCCGGCGGTGGCCTCGTCGAGGAACAGGACCTGGGGGCCGTGGATCAGCGCCGCGGCCAGGGCGACCCGGCGCTTCTCGGGCGGGTCGCAGTTGGCGATGCGCTTGTCCAACGCCCCGTCCAGCCGGGCCAGCTCGGCGACGACCCCCACCCGCGACTCGAGGAGAGCGCCTTTCATGCCGTACAACCGACCCTGGAACCGCAGGGCCTGGCGTGGCGTCGTCTGGGGGTCGAGCGAGTTGTCGTCGGCGACCAACCCGACCCGCCGGTGGACCTGGGCCGGCTGCGACACCACGTCGAACCCTGCCACCTTGGCCGTGCCGCCTGTGGGGGTGAGCAGCCCGCACAGCATGCGGATGAGTGGTGTGCGGCCCGCACCGGGCGGGCCCACACAGGCGAACACCTCACCCTTGGCCACCGCCAGGTCGACCCCGTCGACCACGGGGTCGTCCCCGAACGTCCTCTCGAGGCGCTCGGTGACGATGTCTTGGTCCACCATCGCCGTCACTGTAGCCAAGTGGCCTGACGCCTGCGCTGGCCGATCTGGGACCGCGCGCCGGAGTCATAACAGGTGGTCCTGAGCCTCTGAAGCGACTGAGCTACCGTGTCCGCGGGGTGACGATCTCTTCGAACGTGCGAGTTCTTGCCTGGCGCGCCCCGGCACCGGCGCGATGAACCTGGACCGCGAGCAGGTTGCCGCCGCCCTGCCCAGCTACGAGGTGGGCGGAGAGCTCGGGCGGGGAGGTTGGGGAGCGGTGCTGGCCGGTCGCCACCGCCAGCTCGGTCGTGACGTGGCGATCAAACAGCTTCCTCCGGCGTTCGCCAACGACCCTGCCGTGCGCGCCCGTTTCGTCGCCGAGGCGCGCATGCTCGCCTCGCTCGACCACCCCCACGTGGTGCCCATCTACGACTACGTCGAGCGCGAGGACGTGTGCCTGCTGGTGATGGAGAACCTCCCCGGCGGCACCGTCTGGCATCAGTTCACCACCGTCGGCCTGACCATGCCGGCGGTGTGCGCCATCGTCATGGCCACCTGCGCGGGCCTGCAATCGGCCCACCAGAACGGCATCCTCCACCGCGACGTCAAGCCCGAGAACCTCATGTTCTCGGCCACCAAGACCTTGAAGGTGACCGACTTCGGCATCTCCAAGGTCATGAACGGGTCCGAGACAAAGGCGACTCGGGCCGGTGAGGTGATGGGGACCCCGGCCTACATGGCGCCCGAGCAGGTGCAGAACCGCGAGCTCTCGCCCGCCACCGATGTCTATGCCGTCGGCATGATGCTCTACGAGCTGCTCTCGGGCCGGCTGCCGTTCGAGGCCAGCGATCCCATCGCCCTGCTCTTCTGCCAGATCAACGACGAACCGCCCCCCTTGGGAGAACTGGCGCCGGCGGTCCCCCCAGGGGTGGCCTCGGTGACGATGAAGGCGCTGAGGAAGGACCCGACCCAGCGCTTCGACACCGCCGAGGACCTGGGCGTGGCGGTGGCTGAGGCGGCGACGGCGGCCTGGGGCGCGGGCTGGCTCCAGCAGGCAGACGTCCCCGTCATGGGGACCACCCGGATGGCGGCGGTGACCCAGGCGGGAGCCGCCACCCAGGACCAGGACAGTCGCACCCGGGGCGCCACCGTTCGCCCGGCGTCGCCGACCGTGGCGCCGAGCCAGAGCACCGCCGCTCCCCCGGCGGGACCGACGTCGGCTCCGAGGACCTCTGCACCCGGCTCCGCGCCGGCGACCGGGGTGCCGGGCTCGCGCCCGGGACCACCACCGCCACCTCCGCCGGCGCCGGCGACGGCACCGCCGAAGGCGCCGGTATCTCCCCTGTCGACGTCACCGTCGATGGTCGTGCACTCCACCGCCCCCCGAAACCACGTTGCCGGCGCCTCGGCCGTCGACCTCTCCGACCCCGACCTCGTCGGGATCGAGGAGGTGGTCAAGCTCCCGGCTGTACCCACCATCCAGGCGTTCAGTGCCCTGGCTTTCCTGCTGGTGTGCCTGGCGGTGGCCTTCATCGGTCTGGGCACGCCCTCGTCTGCGAAGAAGGCAGGCGACCTGGCGACGGGCGCGGTGACGCTGGGTGGGTTGGACCCTGCCGGGAACCAGGTCATCCCCCTCGACCTGTCCCAGCCCGTCGTCGTCGCCGGCCGGTTGCCCACCGCCCCCCAGCCCGCCGACAAGGTGAAGCTGTCGTTGTCGGTGGGGGGCATACCGGTGGGCAACGTGCAGGTTTCCATGACGGCGTCGCCGGACGGCCAGTTCAGCGTCCCGATGGACATGACCGGGTTCCGGTATCTCATCGCCAACCGCACCACTGCC
Organism: Acidimicrobiaceae bacterium; assembly: GCA_039649175.1. Classification (GTDB taxonomy): domain Bacteria; phylum Actinomycetota; class Acidimicrobiia; order Acidimicrobiales; family AC-14; genus DATAQC01. Next base: position 7,539 of record JBBWZS010000012.1, on the reverse strand, counting down.
CGGCTCACGGTGAGCGGCGAGGGCAAGACCCTGGCCAGGGACACCTTCGCCGTCCGTAACCGCCAATCGTCGTACCTCACCGTTCCCGCCGCCCTCGGCGTGGCGGTGCTGTTGTTCACCCTGGCCTACATCGAGTCGCTCCTGCGGTCGCTCCGGCGGCGGCGCAAGCGCACCGTCGGCCCTGTCGGCCTGGTCATCCTCGGTGCCCTCGTCGGCGTCACCGCGGTGTGGTGGGCATGGCTGGTGGCTGCGGTCGAGCCGACGGAGACGACCATGGTGGTGTGCGCCCTGCTCGGGGCGGCCGCCGGGCTGACCGCCGCCCTGGCCGCCATGCGTATAGGCGCCCGGCACCAGATGCGGCGGGGCCGCTGAGGCTCGCGCTCGGCGCACGCGGGGCGTCTCAACCGGGCAGCGCCGCCTTGGCCCTGGTGTCGTCGAGCGCCTTGCGGATGCCGAGAGCGGTCTTGTCGGCCGGGTCGATCGACAGGGCCTTTCCCACCTGTGTGGCCACCCCGTCCAGCTGGCCCAACTGGTTGAAGTCTCGAGCCAGCTCGAGGTGGGCGCGCACATACGAACCGATGAGGAAGGTGTTGGGCCACCGACGGCCCGCTCCGCCGCCGTAGACGCCGTCCGTGCGATAGCGGCGGCCGAGCAGCTGTTCGACGTCGGCGATGGACTCCGGCAGCTTGGGCCCCACGCCGTCGACGACCTCGCTGACCAGACCACGGGCCACGTAGCCGAGGGCCGGTCGCAGGGCGTCGGTCGTGAGCATGTCCAGATAGACCGGGCCGCGGGCCTGCAACTGGTGGGCCACCGCGGCCAGCTCGGCCCCCTGGCCGGGCAGGTCGGGCAGCGTGACGCCCAGCCGCCGGGCCAGCTGCGGGCGGTACCAGGTGCTGGCGGCCAGGCTGTCGGCGGCGACCACGGTGACATCGGGCCGCTGGCCCTTCACCAGCTGGGCGTACAACAGCGAGAAGGTGAGCTCGCCGCCTCTCGTCAGGATGGCGGCGTGGGGCGGCAGGGATGCGAAGACATTGGTGGCGTAGTCGTCGGCGAACGGCGGCTGCCGGTGGGAGGCGACCGCCCGGTGGACCACGATCGAAGGGGCGAGGAGCATGACGGCCAGGGCACCCAGCACGAGCGCCTCCACGGTGACCGGGCTCGGCGTCGGCTGCCGGCGCCCGGCTCCTTCTCGGCGTCGGCGACGATCCTCGCGTGCCGACCGGCGTGACGATCGCCGTCGCTTCACCGCGCCGGCGGCGACGGAGCTGAGATCGGTCACACCGAGGGCCGCCCAGACGGCGACCACCGAGAAGATGCCACCGAAGAACCCGCCCACGACCAGGTTGGTCGTGAACCCGTCGAGGTTGGCGGGGCCCACGAAGGCGGCCGTGCCCAGCACGCCGACGGCGAAGGTCACGGCCAGGAAGGCGGCATGGCGGGGAGCCACCCGGCGCCGCCACCTGAGCGCCCCCCACGCGGCGACGGCCAGGACGGCGACGCTCATCTCCCGCGCCAGGAGGGTGGGGTAGTTCCAGAGCCGTCGCAGCGGCGTGGCCCCCTCCCCGCTGCTGTTGCGCTCGGCGCTGCGGGGGGCCAGGCCCACCAGGCGCCGGTTCACGAAGCTGAAGTCCCTCATGTCCAACAGGTCGACGACCCGACTGGAGCTGGTGGCCTCGCCCCAGTTGATCGACGGCTGCTGGCCGGCCCGCACCATCAGGTAGCCCAAGGCGGCGGCCGAGGTCAACGCGCCGGCGACCACGGCCGTGCCCAGCAGCTTCACCAGCTCCTGGCGTCGGCGGCCCAGCACGACGAGCGTCAGCAGGCCGGGCACGGCGAGCGCCCCCAGCTGCCACGACGCCCCTACCGTGAGGCCGAGCACGGCCGACCCGCCGGCCAGGTAGCGCAGGTCGCGACCGGAGTCCCATTCGACGATCGCCACCATGGCGGCCACGACGAGCAGCAGCGAGAAGGCATCGTGCTTGGCGAAGTCGGCGTAGAACCAGAACGAGGTCCCGAGGGCCAGCGCCATGGCCCCGATCGCCGCTCCCGCCCGGCTGGCACCCACCACCCGTGCCAGGCGGAAGACGCCCACCACGGTGAGCACGGCGCAGGTCAGGCTGAAGAGGTTGGTGCGCCAGGCGAGAGAGCCCACCGGGACCACCCAGGTGAACAGCCGGGCGGCCGCCACGTAGACGGGGTACCCCGGGGCATGGAGGATCCCGACCGACGACACGCCGGCGACCGACTCGGGTGCATCACCCAACGACACGTGGGTCGACAGGGTGGACACCAACGCCACGGCGGCGATGCCGGCGACGCCTGCCATCCACGCCAGTTCGGCCCGGTCCACCGCCGGCACCGCGCCATCACGCCGCCGCGGCTGGGACACCGTCCGATCCTAGCGACGAGGCCGTCCTGGCAGCCCGCGCCGGGCACCGACCGAACCTGCTCTCAGACGCCCGTCGCGCGGTACTGGATGTCGACTTGGTGCACGCGACCGTCCTCGGCCAGTCGCATCGTCTCGGTGGACAACAGGTTCGACACGCCTCGGTACGACACCGTCACCTGTCCCGGCCCGGCGACGACCTCACGCACGTCGAGGTGCAGGGCGGGGAACCGTTCCAGGGCACTGGCGAAGTACTCCCGCAGCGAGTCCTTGCCACAGAGGACCCCGACATCGCCGCCGTCCACCCGGCGCACGAAGGGCGACCTGAGCTCCACGTCGTCCCGGTAGCACTCGAGAATGGCGTCGAGATCGTGGTCGTTCCAGGCCGACGTCCACCTCTCGACCAGACGCCGGGCTTGCCGTGGCGTCGTGACCTGCCCGTCGAGCAGTGCGGCATCGCTTCGAAGCATCGGCCCCTTCTCCCTGTCACCGGCCGGTCGGTTGCGGCGGCTCGGCCCGGCCCGTTCGTACACACACATGAGCGCGACCGCCGCCCGCTGATACACCTCCACGGGCAGCTTGCGGTCAGGGTCGTGACCGGCCCGGTCAGGCCAACCCGTCTTCGTGGTAGCGACCGAGCGCCTCATCGGGGCGACCCAGGTGTCGCAACCGGCCGTCACCGAGCACCGCCACCCGGCTGCAGTGCTCTTCCACCACCCGCACGTCGTGGGAGACGAGGACGACCGCTGCCCCCTTCGCCTGCAGGGCGTGGACCCTGTCGACGCACTTGTCCCGGAAGACATCGTCACCGACGGCGAGCACCTCGTCGACGAGGAGCACGTCGGGCGCCGAGTGCAGGACGATCGAGATGGCCAGGCGCAGGCTCATGCCGTCGGAGTAGGTGTAGAGCGGCGAGCGGAGCACGTCGTCGGACAGCTCGGCGAAGGCAGCGATCTCGTCGAAACGCCGTCTGACCTCGGCCCGGCTCATCCCGAGGAGCACCCCCACGATGAGCAGGTTCTCGCGGCCGCTGAGGTCACGGGCGATACCGGCGCCCAGGGCGTCGAGCGACGAGACCCGACCGTCGACCCGGACGTGCCCACGGGTCGGTCGAAGGGTGCCGGCGACCGAGCGCAGCAGTGTCGTCTTCCCCGAGCCGTTCCCGCCGACGAGACCGACGATCTCCCCTCGATCGACCGAGAGACTGACATCGCGCAAGGCCCAACGAACCTGCCGGCGCAGCCGGGAGCCGTGACTCGTCTTGGCCGCGTACCCCGACCAGAGGTGGTCGACCTCGACCGCCGGTGGCGGCGCCACCTCAGACGTCCCTGGGGAGATCGGCGGCGAACCCACGGAACACCATCAGGCAGACGCCGAAGAAGGCGACGCACACGGCGACCATCAGTCCCATGTGGAGCGGCCTGGACACGTGGCGGTAGTAGAGGAGATCCCGGAACTGGCCGACGATCATGTTCATGGGGTCGATGGAACGGAGGGCACGAAGCCGGGCGTGCACCATGTCGGGCGAGTACACGACAGGCACGAGGAAGAACCACACGGTCAACAGGTTGGCGAGAACGCTGCGCAGCGCCCGGTTGTGGACGTCGATGAGGGCCAGGATCATCGAGAGGCTCATGACGAAGAGCACGACGGCGGCCACCGGCACGACGAGCAGGGGCACGAGCACGACGTCGAGCCGCCCGACCACTTGGAGGTAGATCAAGAAGCCGATGAGCCCCACGATGAACGGCAGGGCCAGGCTCACCACGGTGGTGATGGGAAGGAGCTCGTACGGGAAGGGCGCACGGCGCACCAGCTCGGCCTCGTTGGAGATGCTCGTCACCGAGGCACCCAGACCCTGGGCCAGCAGCGTCCACGGCAGGAGGCCGGCGAAGAGGAACGTCCCGTAGTGGGCGACCGGGACCTTGAACACCGAATGGAACACGAAGATGTAGAGGGCGAGGAGCAGGAACGGGGCGACGAGGGGCCAGACGGTGCCCACCCAGGTCCGCTTGGCTCGCAGCCGGAGCTGGCGCTCGACGAGGGTGACGAACAGGTCGCGGCCCGCCATGGAACGGACAGTACCGTGGCGGCCGTTCGCATCTCCGTGGTCATCCCCGCCTTCGACGCCTGGGCCACCCTGCCCTACGTGCTCGACGCCCTGGAGCCCCAAGTCACCCGACCCGACCGCGAGGTGATCCTCGTCGAGAGCGGGCCGGGCGAGCGGGCCGGGGAGCTGGCGGTGGGTCGACCGTGGCTGCACGTCGTCTCCCTCGCCGACCGGACACTGCCGGGCCGGGCGAGGAACATCGGCGTGGCCCGGGCCCGGGGACGACTGGTGGCGTTCCTCGATGCCGATGCCGTCCCCGGGCGGGCCTGGCTCGACCAGCTCGAACGATCCCTCGACGAGGGCGGCGGCGGCGTGGCGGCCGTGGCCGGCGCCGTCGTGAACGCCAACCCGTGGCACCCGGTCGCGGTCGCCGGGCACCTGCTCGAGTTCTCCGACTGGCTGCCGGGCGGCCTCCCGGACGACCTGACCCACGGCGCCAGCTGCAACCTCCTGGTGCGGCGCCCGGCCCTGGAACGGGCCGGCGGGTTCCCAGATGACGTGTTCCCCGGGGAGGACACCATCCTCAGCTTCCGACTGGCTGCCTCAGGTCGCATGCGCTTCGCCCCCGGGGCCACCGTCGGGCACTTCGGGCACACGGACCCGATCGGGTTCCTCCGTCACCAACGCCGGCTTGGAGCGTCCTTCGCCGTCATCTGCCGGTCGGTGCCGTTCCCCCACCGTGGCCTGGCCAGACCGGCGCTGGCGCCCCTGACCGTGCCGTTCCGCCTGGCCGCGATCGCCCGCCGCCTGACCGGCCATCCCGCGGATGCGTTGGCCGGGCTGGCCGTCCTGCCCGTGGTGGTCGCCGGCCTGGTGGCGTGGGCCTGGGGTCTGGCGCGCTCCGGCCGGCCCCGCTCAAGGTCCGGGGCGGCGGCTGCCGATGGCGACAGGTGATGACACTGTTCAGTCGCTTCCTCGCCTTGGCCCTGCTGGCCACCCTCCTCGTCTGCTCGGCCGTGGTCCTCACCGGCGGGCACCCCCAGACGGCACTCGCCGACATCGCCTCGCTCTACCACCGCGTCGCCCGCTGATCCGCTCCACCGCACCCCGCCGGCCGGGGTCGAGATCGGTGCTGGTGGTCGCCCGATAGGGTGGCGCGGTGGCGGATCAGGCACGCTTCACCGAGCTGACGATGGAACACATGCCGTCGCTCTACACCGCGGCCCTGCGCATGACCCGCAACCCCTCCGATGCCGAAGACCTGGTACAGGAGACCTACCTGAAGGCCTACCGGGCGTTTGCCACCTTCCGGGAGGGCACCAACATCAAGGCCTGGCTCTACCGCATCCTGACCAACACCTACATCAACTCCTACCGGGCCAAGAAGCGGCGACCCGAGGAGACCGACATCGACGACGTCGAGAACCTCTACCTGTACCGCCGGCTCGGAGGCCTGGAGGGCGCGGCGTCGGGTCGCAGCGCCGAGGACGAGGTGCTCGACCACTTCACCGAGACCGACGTCAAGGAGGCCATCGAGGCGCTGCCCGAGCAGTTCCGGATGGCCGTGCTCCTCGGCGACGTGGAGGGATTTTCCTACAAGGAGATCGCCGAGATCCTCGATGTCCCCATCGGAACGGTCATGAGCCGGCTCCACCGCGGAAGAAGAGCGCTCCAAAAGCGGTTATACGACTTCGGACGCCAACGTGGATTGGTTTCGGAGGTCCCCGACCGTGAGGGCACAGCACATGGGTAGCCGTTGCACCGAGGCAGCGGAGCTGCTCTACAGCTACATGGACGGCGAGCTCACCGAGGAGCGCCGGGTCCTGATCGCCGCTCACCTCGACGCCTGTCCACCGTGCCTCGACGCCTTCGACTTCGAAGCCGAGCTCCGGACGGTGATCTCCGAGCGGTGCCGCGACCGGGTGCCCGACGAGCTCCGCCAGCGGGTCGCCAAGGCCCTGCGCCAGCTGCAGGACTGACCCCTCGGCCAGGAATGTCGCCGGCCCCCGCGGGGTTGTTCGGAACATGTCCGAAGCATCCGTTGGAGCCCACCCGATCTCCGGCAACGACCGTCCTTCCAAGGCCTACAAGCCGGGGAGGGTCTGTCGCCACAGTGACTGTGGGACCCGCCTGTCCATCTACAACGACGGCATGTTCTGCTACCGGCACGAGCCGATGTCGGTTCCCCGGCTCAGGGGCAAGAAGATCGCCTGACGCCCGGCACCGGCGCCCGGTCGTGCCGCCCCCGGGCCGGCACCGACCCGGCGCCCGGCGAAGGTGAAGGCCGCCGCCGCTCGACCTGCCCTGGGGTGCCCCAGGGCGTAGGATCGTGTCGTGGACCTTCTCGTCGCCTTCGGCAAGCCGTGGACCTACTGGCTGGCCCCCGTGGTCACCCTCGTCACCATCCTGGGTGTGCTCAGCTTCTTCATCCGCTACCTCGTGAAGGTGACGGCCGCCCGCTACCCGAAGCAGTAGGAGGCCATGTCCACCGACCAGCACCGTGACCCAGTGGCCTGGGACGTCGCCGAGCGGGTCGCGGTGAAGGTTGCCCGGCGGGAGCCCCTCGCCGAGTCCTATCTCTACTCGTCGTTGGCTCCGGACTTCGCCGAGTTCACCGCCGAGGCCGAGGAGCTCGTCGGCCAGGAGACGGGGCTGCGCTCGTTGTCGGGCCCGGCACGGGTGCGCGTGACCGACCGGGCGGGGTGGATCCACGCCAACCTCAAGTCATTTCAGCGCATGTTGCGGCCGCTCACCGAGCGGCTGGGCGAGCGCATGGGATCCGGGCGCATGGCCGACGCCGGCCGCTCGGTGGCCGGGGCCGAGGTCGGCGCCCTCCTGGGCTGGATGTCGACCCGGGTGCTGGGCCAGTACGACCTCCTGGTCATCGAGAACGAGGAGCCCGAAGACCAGGACATCGTCTATTACGTCGGGCCCAACGTGCTCGCCCTGGAGAAGCGCTACGCCTTCCCACCGCGCGAGTTCCGGCTCTGGCTGGCCCTCCACGAGGTGACCCACCGGGCCCAGTTCACCGGCGTGGCCTGGATGCGGCCCTACTTCTTGAGCCTGATCGACAGCAGCCTGGCCGCCTTCGACCCCGACC
>JBBWZS010000006.1:0-18646 GCA_039649175.1 Acidimicrobiaceae bacterium | reverse complement strand
TCGTGGCGTCGAGCATGAGCGTGTACGGAGAGGGCCTGTACATGGGCCCCGACGGGCCCGTCACCGCCGTCGACCGGTCTCGCCACCAGTTGGAGTCGGGGCGGTGGGATCCGGTCGGACCCGGGGGTGAGTCTCTGACGGCGGTGCCCACACCTGAGACCAAGCCGCCGTCGCTGTCGTCGGTCTATGCCCTCACCAAGTTCGACCAGGAGCGGCTGTGCCTGCTGTTCGGCGATGCCTACCAGGTGCCCACCATCGCCCTGCGCTTCTTCAACGTGTATGGCCCGTACCAGGCGTTGTCCAACCCCTACACCGGGGTGCTCGCCATCTTCGCCGCCCGTCTCCTGAACGGACGGGCTCCGATGATCTTCGAGGACGGGGAGCAGCGGCGCGACTTCGTCAGCGTGCATGACGTGGCCCGGGCCTGCGTCCTGGCCCTCACCGTCGACGATGTTGCCGGCAAGGTCGTGAACATCGGCAGCGGGCGCAGCGTCTCGGTCAACGAGATCGCCGCCAGGCTGGGCCGGATCCTCGGCCAGGAGGCGCTGGCTCCCGAGGTGACGGGCCGGTTCCGTGTGGGAGACATCCGCCACTGCTTCGCCGACGTCTCCCTGGCCGCCGAGGCCCTGGGCTACCGGCCCGAGGTCGACCTCGACAGCGGGATGACCGAGCTGGCGGGGTGGCTCGGGGGCCAGGTTGCCGTCGACCAGGTCGATGCCGCCACCTCCGAGCTGCGGGCCCGGGGGCTGACGGTATGACCGTTACCCAGGAGCCAACGAGCCGGCCCGTGAGGGATCAGGGTCGGCCGCCGCGCACCCTCATCACCGGGGGGGCCGGGTTCATCGGCACCAACCTGGCTGACCGCCTCCTTCGGGCCGGGCACCACGTGGTGGTGCTCGACAACCTGTCCCGCCGGGGAGTGGCCGAGAACGTGCGTTGGTTGGCCGACTCCCATCCCCGCCGCCTGGAGGTGCACGAGGGCGATGTGCGCGACCGCTCGGCCCTGCGACGGGCTCTCGTCGGGGTCGACCGGGTCTTTCACTTCGCCGCCCAGGTGGCGGTCACGACGAGCGTGGCCGAGCCGCTCCACGATTTCGATGTGAACCTGGCCGGCACCGTCACCCTCCTCGAGGAGCTTCGCCGGCTCGACCAGCGGCCCTCGCTGCTGTTCACCTCGACCAACAAGGTGTACGGCGGTCTCGACGACATCGAGGTCCACAAACGGGGTGAGCGCCACGAACCGAGGGACCGGTCCTGGCGGTACCACGGGGTCAGCGAGAGACGTCCCCTGCAGTTCTGCAGCCCTTATGGATGCTCCAAGGGAGGCGCCGACCAGTACGTGCTCGACTACGCCAGGAGCTTCGGCCTGGCCGCCCTGGTGTTCCGCATGAGCTGCATCTACGGCCCGCACCAGCAGGGCAACGAGGACCAGGGTTGGGTCGCCCACTTCCTCATGCGGGCCATGGCCGGTGAGCCCATCACCATGTACGGCGACGGCTGCCAGGTTCGCGACATCCTGTTCGTCGACGACCTGCTCGACGCCATGGAGCTGGCCATGGGCGGCATCGACCGGTTTGGCGGTCGGGCGTTCAACATCGGCGGCGGCCCCACCAGCACCGTGAGCCTGCTCGAGCTCGTCGACACCATCGCCGCCCTCGAGGGGCGCCGTCCGCCTCTGCGCTTCGGGCCCTGGCGCGTCGGCGACCAGCGCTGGTACGTGTCCGACACCCGGGCCTTCGCCGACGCCACCGGCTGGGCCCCGAAGGTCGCGGTCGACGACGGGGTGGCCCGCCTCCATGGGTGGTTGGACGCCGCCAGGTCCTCTCCGGCTGCGGGCACGGCCGTGGGTTCCCACGACCCTCACGGCCTGCCCGCCGCCGGGGGGCTGTCGGTGGCGGAGTCGATCTGATCGCCGGCGCCCGGGCGACCGTACTGGCGGGGCCGGGCCGGTTGGAGCTGGTGGACCTCGAGCGGCGGCCGCCGGGGCCCGACGAGGTCACGGTGGCTGTCGAAGGTTGCGGGGTGTGTGGCTCGAACCTGCCCGTGTGGCAGGGACGGCCCTGGTTCGACTACCCATTGGCGCCCGGCGCGCCCGGCCACGAGGCGTGGGGGCACGTGGAGGAGGTGGGCAACGACGTCGACGGCCTGGCCGTGGGCGATCGGGTGGCCATGCTGGCCGACAACGCCTTTGCCGCGACGGTGGCCGTGCCGGCGACCCACGTGGTGGCCCTTCCTGCCGCCTTGGCGGGCGCTCCCTTCCCTGGGGAGGCGCTGGGCTGCGGGTTCAACGTGGCCGCCCGGTCCGGCTTCGTCGCCGGCCAGACGGTCTGTGTCGTGGGCGTGGGTTTCATCGGCGCCGTGGTCGTCGCCCGGGCCGCGGCCGCCGGGGCGAGGGTCGTCGCCGTGTCCCGCCGGCCCTTCGCCCTGGAGGTCGCCCGTGCCATGGGCGCGTCGGTGACGCTGTCCTCCGACGATGCCGACGCCGTGGTCGAGGCCGTCGCCGACCTCACCGATGGCCGCCTGTGCGATGTCGTGGTCGAGGCGGTGGGGGCCCAGCGTCCCCTCGACCTGGCCGGGAGGCTCACGAGGGTGCGTGGTCGCCTGGTCATCGCCGGGTTCCACCAGGACGGCGCACGTACCGTCGACCTCCAGTTGTGGAACTGGCGCGGCCTCGACGTGGTGAACGCCCATGAGCGTGACCCGCTGGTGTCGTTGGCCGGGATCGTCGCCGCCGCCGAGGCCGTGGCCGACGGCTCGTTCGACCCGTCCCTCCTCTACACCCACAGCTACCCCCTCGACCGCCTGGGTGACGCCATGGACGCCATGGAAACCCGTCCCGATGGCTTCCTGAAGGCCCTGGTGTACCCGTGAGGCCCCGCCTGGGCTTCCTCGGGGTGGGGTGGATCGGGCGCAACCGGATGCTCGCCATCGCCCACGCCGGTTGCGCCGACGTGGTGGCGGTGGCCGACGCCGACGGTGCCGCCGCCACCGACGCGATCCGTGCCCTGGCGGACGTGTCCCCCGGCGGTCACGTGGCCGACGCGGTGACGCCCGACGTGGTGACGCCCGGCGCCCTGCTCGACGGCAGCCTCGGTCTCGACGGGGTGGTGATCGCCACACCCAGCGCCCTGCACGCCGAGCAGGCGATGGCCGCCCTGGGCCAGGGCTCGGCCGTGTTCTGCCAGAAGCCCCTCGGTCGCACCGCCTCCGAGTGCGCGGCCGTCGTCGACGCCGCCCGCCGGGTCGACCGTCTGCTGGGGGTGGACCTGTCCTACCGTCACCTCGACGCTGTTGCCCGGATGCGCCAGGTCATCGACACCGGCGGCATCGGCGAGGTCTACGCCGCCGACCTGGTCTTCCACAACGCCTACGGGCCCGACAAGGCGTGGTTCACCGACCCCGTGCTGTCGGGCGGGGGCTGTGTCATCGACCTCGGCATCCACCTGGTCGATCTCGCCCTCTGGCTCCTCGGACGGCCGAAGGTGGACTCGGTCGACGCCCGGTTGTTCGCCGCCGGCCGCCCCTTGGGCCCGGCTGCGGCCGCCGGTTCCTCGGCTGTCGAGGACCACGCCATGGCGCGCCTCGACCTGGCCGACGGCGGCGCCGTCAGCATCGCCTGCTCGTGGTTCCTGTCCACCGGGTGCGACGCGGTCATCGGCGCTACGTTCCACGGCACCGAGGGCGCCGTCGCCCTCTCCAACGTGGACGGCTCGTTCTACGACTTCCGGGCCGACCTCCACCGCGGCACCCGCTCCGAGGCACTCGCGCTTCCGCCCGACGACTGGGGAGGGCGGGCGGCGACGGCGTGGGCCCGTCGCCTCGGCGACGACCCCACCTTCGACCCGGCCGTCGACGAGGTGGTGGAGGTCTCCGCTGTGATCGACCGGATCTACGACCGGTGACCCACGTGCTCATGACGGCCGACACGGTGGGCGGCGTGTGGACCTATGCCCTGGAGACGGCCGGCGCCCTGGCCGCTCACGGCGTCGACGTGTCGCTCGCCACCATGGGCGGGGCGATGACCGCCGCCCAGCGACGTGCCGTCGCCGCCTCGGCCGTGGTCGAGGTGTACGAGAGCACCTTCGCCCTGGAATGGATGGACGAGCCGTGGATCGACGTGGAACGGGCGGGGGAGTGGCTGTTGGACCTGGCCCGCCAGAGCAGGCCCGATGTGGTGCACCTCGACGGCTACGTCCACGCCGCCCTGCCCTGGCCGGCCCCTACCGTGGTCGTGGCCCACTCGTGTGTCCTGTCGTGGTGGCAGGCCGTGCACGGCACACCCGCCCCTGCCGTCTGGGACCGGTACCGTCAACGAGCCCGGGCGGGCCTGGCCGCGGCCGACGCGGTGGTGGCACCGACGGCGGCCATGCTCGCAGCCGTCCGCGAGTGGTACGGCGTCGCCGGCGGCACGGTGGTGCCCAACTGCCGCAGCTCCGACTGGGTGGTTCCCAGGCCCAAGGAACGGCTGGTGCTCGGTGCCGGGCGGGTGTGGGACGAGGCCAAGAACCTGGCCCTCCTCGACGCCGTGGCCGGCCGCTTGCCCTGGGAGGTGGTGATCGCCGGCGAGCGCCGCCACCCCGGGACGGGCGCGGAGGATGGCCCCGCCGGGCCCGCGTCCACGCCCTCGGCCCGCCTGCTGGGTCAGGTGAGCTTCGACGAGCTGGCCCCGTGGCTGCTCCGGGCGTCGGTGTTCGTGGCTCCGGCGCGCTACGAGCCCTTCGGCCTGGGCGTTCTCGAGGCGGGGCTGGCGGGCTGCGCCCTGGTGCTGGGCGACATCCCCAGCCTGCGCGAGGTCTGGGCCGACGCCGCCCTCTACATCGACCCCGATGACGCCGAGGGGTTGGAAGCCGTGCTCACCGAGCTGACGGGCGACCCCAGGCTCGTCGACGACCTCGGCCGCCGAGCCCGAGCCCGGGCCCGCACGTTCACCCCCGAGCGCACCGCCCGCGGGTACCTGGACGTGTACCGTCACCTGCCCGTCGCCGCCGGAGGTGCCTGGTGAGGATCGCCCTGTTCTGCCACTCCCTGGTGTCGGACTGGAACCACGGCAACGCCCACTTCCTCAGGGGTGTGACCACGGCGCTCCTCGATCGCGGCCACGACGTCGTGGTGTACGAGCCGCTCGACGGCTGGAGCCGGTCCAACCTGGTGGCCGAGCACGGCCGGGAGGCGGTCGACGAGTTCTCCCGGGCCTTCCCCCGCCTGCGCAGCACCTGCTACGACCTCGGCGACGCCGACCTTGCCGCCATGACCGACGGCATCGACCTGGTGATCGTGCACGAGTGGAACGAGCCTGCTCTTGTCGCTGCCCTCGGTCGCCTGAAGGTCTCGGCGGGCTACCGGCTGCTGTTCCACGACACCCACCACCGGTCGGTGACCCGTCCCCAGGAGATGGCCCGCTACGACCTCGGTCACTATGACGGCGTCCTCGCGTTCGGCGCGGTCATCCGCGACCTCTACGTCGAGCGGGGATGGACCGAGCGGGCGTGGACCTGGCACGAGGCGGCCGACGTGACCACCTTCGGGCCCATCGAGGGCGTGGCCCGTCGCGGCGACCTGGTCTGGATCGGCAACTGGGGCGACGGCGAGCGCACGGCCGAGCTGCACGAGTTCCTCGTCGAGCCCTGCCGGCGCCTGGGACTGCGGGCCCAGGCCTACGGCGTGCGGTACCCGGACACGGCCGTCGCCGCCCTGGCCGCAGCCGGCATCCGCTACGGCGGCTGGCGCGCCAACCACCGCGCCCCGACGGCGTTCGCGGCCCACGGCGTCACCGTCCACGTTCCTCGCCGTCCCTACGTGGAGGCTTTGCCCGGAATCCCCACCATCCGCCCCTTCGAGGCCATGGCCTGTGGCATTCCCCTGGTCTGCGCCCCCTGGCACGACACCGAGAAGCTGTTCACCCCCGGGCTCGACTACCTGGTGGCGGCGGACGGCAGGGAGATGGAGCGCCACCTCGACGACGTCGTGCACGACCCCGAGCTGGCGTCGTCGCTGCGCAGTCACGGCCTCGAGACGATCCTGGCCCGGCACACCTGCGGGCACCGCGTCGAGGAGCTGCTCGCCATCGCCGCCGAGCTGGGTCTCGGCCACGAGGTCGCCACCGGTGGCTGACGGCCTCGACATCGCCTTCTTCGGGTCGAGCCTGGTCTCGGCGTGGTGGAACGGGTCGTGCACCTACTACCGGGGCATCATCCGTGGCCTGCACGGTCACGGCCACCGGGTCACCTTCTACGAGCCGGTCGCCTACCAGCGCCAGGAGCACCGCGACATCGACGACCCCCCGTGGGCGGAGGTGGTGATCTACCCGGCCGACGACGAAGGCGGCGTGCGTTCGGTGGTGGAACGGGCGCGGGGAGCAGACGTGGTGGTGAAGACGAGCGGGGTGGGTGCCTTCGACGAGGTGCTGGAGGACGCGGTGGCCGGCCTCGGTGATGGGCGGGGCGGGACCACCACCGTCTTCTGGGACGTCGACGCCCCGGCCACGTTGGGCCGGATGGAGTCAGATCCCGGCGACTCCTTCCGGGCCGTGCTCCCCCGGTACGACCTGGTGCTCACCTACGGCGGGGGCCAGCCGGTGATCGACCGCTACCTGGCCCTGGGCGCCCGCGAGTGCGTGGTCGTCTACAACGCCCTCGACCCCCTGACCCACCACCGGGTGCCCGGCGACGAACGGTTCCGTGCCGACCATGCCTTGTTGGCCAACCGCCTGCCCGACCGCGAGGAGCGAGTCGACGAGTTCTTCTTCCGGGCGGCGTCGTTGTTGCCGTACCGCTCGTTCCTCCTGGGTGGCAACGGGTGGGACACCAAGACCATGCCGCCCAACGTGCGCGCTGTCGGCCACGTTGGTCCCAACGATCACAACGCCTTCAACTGCACACCGACGAGCGTGTTGAACGTGACCCGCGAGAGCATGGCCGCCAACGGCTGGTCACCGGCCACCAGGGTGTTCGAGGCCGCCGGTGCCGGGGCGTGCCTGGTCACCGACGCCTGGGACGGCATCGAGGAGTTCCTCACGCCCGGTACCGAGGTCCTGGTGGCCGGCGACGGGGCCGACGTGGCCGCTCATGTGGACGGTCTGTCCGCCGAGCGGGCCGCCGGCATCGGCCTGCGGGCCGCCCAACGGGTGTTGCGCGACCACACCTACAGCCGGCGGGCCGAACATGTCGACGCCATCCTGCGGTCCCGGCGGGCCACCACCGCATCGGCGCGCACGGTGGCGCCGTGAGGATCGTCGTGTGCGGGCTGTCCATCACCTCGTCGTGGGGGAACGGGCACGCCACCAACTACCGGGCCCTGGTCCGGGCCCTGGAGTCCCGCGGCCACGACGTGCTGTTCCTGGAGCGCGACGTCCCCTGGTACGCCGCCAACCGTGACCTGCCCTCACCCCCCTACGGGAGCACCGCGCTCTACGGGTCGCTCGACGAGCTGCGCCGCCGGTTCAGCGAACCAGTGGCCCGCGCCGACCTGGTGGTGGTGGGCTCCTATGTCCCCGACGGGGCCGCCGTGGGTCGTTGGGCGGTGGCCACGGCCACGGGAGCCACCGCGTTCTACGACATCGACACGCCCGTCACCCTTGCCGCGCTGGCCCGCGGCGACTGCGAGTACCTCACCGCCGAGTCGGTAGGCGACTACGACCTCTACCTGTCGTTCACCGGTGGTCCCACGCTCGAGGTGCTCGAGCAACGGTGGGGGGCACGTCGTCCGGTGGCCTTTCACTGCCTCGTCGACCCCGAGGCCTACCCGCCGATGGAGCTGCCGCTGCGCTGGGACCTCGGCTACCTCGGGACCTACAGCGACGACCGCCAGGCCGTCCTCGACCGCCTGCTGCTGGAGCCGGCACGCCGTTGCCCGAACCTGCGTTTCGTGGTTGCCGGTCCCCAGTACCCGCCGACGGTGCCGTGGCCGTCGAACGTCGAGCGCATCGAGCACCTTCCGCCCGCCGACCATCCCGCCTTCTACGCCGCCCAGAGGCTGACCCTCAACGTGACGCGGGCCGACATGGTCGCCGCCGGTTGGTCACCGAGCGTGCGGCTCTTCGAGGCGGGAGCCTGTGCGGTCCCCGTCGTGTCCGATCCGTGGCCGGGCCTCGACACCTTCTTCTCGCCGGGCGCCGAGATCCTCGTGGCCCACACCGCCGACGACGTGGTCGATCTCCTCGGGACCACCGACGGCCCGGCGCGCGCTTGCATCGGCCAGGCTGCCCGGCGGCGGGTACTGGCCGACCACACCGCCGAGCGCCGGGCCGCCCAGCTCGAGGCCCTGCTCATGGGCGCCAACGTGACGACAGCGGGGCCGTGACTCTCCAGTCGCCCGGTGGCACGGGCCTCGACGGCGAGATCGCCGCTCTCGGCCCGTGGTTCCACAACCTGCGCCTGCCAGGTGGGATCGAGACCGCACCGGACCATCCGCTCGGGGACTTCCCCGCCTTCAAATGGGCCCAACTGGCCCCGCTGCTGCCCGACGACCTGCACGGCTGCCACGCATTGGACATCGGGTGCAACGCCGGTTTCTACAGCTTCGAGCTGGCTCGCAGGGGTGCCGACGTGGTGGGCATCGACCACGACGAGCACTACCTGACCCAGGCCCGCTGGAGCCGCTCGCGCCTGAGCCTCGACGGCCGCGTCGACTTCCGCCTCGGCGACGTCTACGACCTGGCCCACCTCGACGAGACGTTCGATCTCATCCTGTTCATGGGCGTGCTCTATCACCTCCGCTACCCGCTGCTGGCCCTCGACCTGGTGGCCGAGCGTCTCGCTGGAACCCTGGTCGTGCAGACCCTCACCATGCCGGGCGAGCCGGGCCAGGATCCCCCGGCCGACCTCTCCCTCGACGAGCGTGAGCTCCTCACGTCGCCGGGGTGGCCGGCCATGGCGTTCGTGGAGCACCGCATGGCCGGCGACCCGACCAATTGGTGGGTGCCCAACGAGGCCGCCCTCGAAGCCATGCTGCGCTCCACCGGTCTGCGGGTGACGGCCAGGGGTGGTCACGAGACGTGGATCTGTGAACGCCGGGAGGGAACCGCTCATCACGACGAGCTCTACCGGGCGACGGGCAGGCATCAGACCGGGTAGTGCACAGGCGCGACTGCCGCCCCAACTACCGTGCCCACGTGCGGTATGTCTTCCCAGGTTGTTCGGTGCTCGTCGACGACTCGGCGCGGTACGTCGAGACCCGCTTCCCGGATGGCTCCAAGGTCGGCTCCACGCCGAATCACGACGGACACTCGCTCCGCACCGCGCGGCATCTCGGCTACGGCGACGACACGTGGGCCATGAGCCGTGACCACGAGCTGGTCCACACGTGGCTCGCCCACCTCGGCGGCCTCCCGTGGTCGCCCACCATGTGGCGTCTCGCCCACCCCGACGGCCCCGACCTACCCGATGACGTCCAGGTGGCCGAGGAGGAGACGATGGTGCTCGAGTTCCAACGGCTCATCGACAAGGGGTCACCCCGACCCTGGGAGTCCGCCGCCGTTCCCGCCAAGGTGCCCCTTCCCTGGTGAACCATCCCGCCGATGAGTTCCGGGCGGTCGGGGAGTCGTAGGTGGTGACACTGTCCGATCTGCTGCGAAGGAGCCACCATGCCCACACGAGAGGCCGCCCCCGTCGGGGCACCCTGCTGGATCGACCTGATGACGTCCGACACCGCCCGGAGCCGGGAGTTCTACAGCCGGCTGTTCGGGTGGGTGGCGGGGGAGCCCAACGAGGAGTTCGGGGGCTACTTCAACTTCACCAAGGACGGCGCCTTGGTGGCCGGGTGCATGAGCAGCCAGTCCGCCGGCAGCGAGATGCCCGACGTCTGGTCGGTGTACCTGACCACCGACGACGCCGCCAAGACCGTCGAGGTGGCGGTGGCCAAGGGCGGCCAGGTCCATGCGGCTCCCATGGCCGTCGCCGACCTCGGCACCATGGCGGTTCTCGGCGACCCCGGCGGGGCGACCATCGGCGTCTGGCAGCCGGGCCTCCACCGCGGCTTCGGGATCGTGGGCGAACCCGGCGCCCCCAGTTGGTTCGAGCTGCACACCCGCGACTACGCCGGCGCCATCGACTTCTACCGCGACGCCTTCCGCTGGGAGGTGCAGGTGATGTCGGACTCGCCCGAGCTCCGGTACACGTGCCTGGTCCACGGTGAGGAGCAGCTGGCCGGGGTGATGGACGCCGCCGGGTTCCTGCCCGCGGGCGTCCCCGCCCACTGGGCGGTCTATTTCGGTGTCGACGACGCCGACGCCACCCTGGCCACGGTCGTCGATCTCGGCGGCGCCGTCGTCCAGCCCGCTGAGGACACGCCCTACGGGCGACTGGCCACCGCCACCGACCCAACCGGGGCCCAGTTCAAGCTCGTCGCCCCGAACGAGGCCATGCCCGCCACGTGACGGCGAGATGGCCGGCGGCGGCAGGCCGCCGGCCGTCTACCCATCCTGGTGTCGGGCCTATGGGACCGGCACGAACTGGGACAGGAAGCTCCGGGCCTCGGGGATGTCGAGGCGGTAGTCGACGTTGGTCGAGTGGCACAGGGTGTCGCCGGTGGTGGTGATGGCGGCGATGACGTTGGTCTCCGTCGAGCCCGCCCCGAAGAAGTTGGGGCCGCCCGAGTCGCCGTTGCACGTGCCCCCGTTGCCGGTGGCGGCGTTCTGGGTGAGGCGCAGATACCCGGGGCTCAGGGCATTGAACGAGCCGACCGAGTACCGGCGGTAGCCGTCGTTCGGGTAGGGGGGCTTCTGGCTGTCCGGCACCTCGGCGTAATCGCCGTAGCCGACGGCGGTGAACTGTGTCGACTGGTTCAGCGACCCGTTGCTGTTCATCTGGTCGAGCACCCCGGCGGCGGGCAACCGCGCCGGTGTCACGCCCTTCACCGCCTTGTCGAGGACGACCACCGCGATGTCGGCCGAGTCGCTCTGGGACTTGTTGAAGTTGGGGTCGGCGTGGAACGTCCCGTGCAACACGGGGTCACCTGTCTGGTACCTGGGCGCGAAGCTGACGCCCCGCAACGTCCCGTTGGGGCCCAGGTCGCAGTGGGCGGCGGTCAGCACGACCGTGGATGAGATGAGGGTGCCGGTGCAGAACGGGATGCCGTAGGCGTAGGGGGGGAGGTCACCGACGAGGGCGGCCACCTGTGGATGCCGCGATCCGTCGATGGTGCCGTTGACAATGGCGCCGGCGGGGGCGACCGCCACCCCGACCAGGGTGAGAGCGCCGCCGAGCGCGACAAGTGCTCGTCTCATGGTTCGTCTCCTCGTTCGGGTGCCCGCCATCGAAGGGCGCCGGTGTCTGCAGTGTAGGCGTCCCCATCCCGGACGCGACTGTGCCGGAGGACGTGAGAATCTCGCAGGCGATGACCGCACGCCTGCAGCTCCGGTTCGTGAAGTCGGCCGACGACCTCGGCCAGCTCCCTGACAGTCCAGCCGAGCTGGCCTTCGTCGGGCGTTCCAACGTGGGCAAGTCGTCGTTGCTCAACGCCCTCGGTGCCCAGAAGACCCTCGCCCGGGTCTCCAAGACCCCGGGGCGGACCCGGCTCCTCAACCTGTTCGAAGTCGACGGCGGCGGCACCGTCGTCGACTGTCCGGGCTACGGGTACGCCTCGGCGTCGGCCAAGATCCGGGCGTCGTGGCAGACGACCATGGAGCGCTACCTGCTCGAACGTCGCCAGCTGGTGATGATCCTCGTGCTGGTCGACGGGGAGATCGGCCCGACCCCGCTCGACGTGCAGATGCTCGAGTGGCTCCGGTCCCACGGCCGCCCCCATACGGTGATCGCCACCAAGCACGACAAGGTGAAGTCGTCGGCGCGGGACAAGCGGAAGCGCGAGCTGGCCGCCGGCTGCGACCTGGCCCCCTCGGAGATCGTTTGGGTCAGCGCGGCCAAGAACGTGGGCCTCGACCGCCTCCGTGAGCTGGCGGCGGCGTGGCTGTCGACCACCGAGGGGCGCGGCCGCCCCAAGCGGTGGGAGACGTGACCGGCGCCACCACCGCGGCCGTCGAGGCGGTGACCCCGGCGCCCGTCGAGGCGGTGATCTTCGATTGGGGCGGCACGTTGTCGGTGTTCGTGGAATCCGAGCTGGTCGATGCGTGGGCCCTGGCTGCCCGCCACCTGGCTCCCGACCGGGCCGAGGAGCTGACGGCCCGCCTGGTCGGCGTCGAGGCCGCCTTCTGGGCTACCACCGCCAGCCACCAACGCAGCGCGACCCTGTCCGACCTGCTGGCCGCCGCCACCGCCGAGCTCCACCTCGATGTGGCCGAGGCCCTGTTCGAAGAGGCCGCCGTCCACTACCTCGACGCCTGGACCCCCCACGTCCGCCACGACCCCGATGCAGTCCCGACCCTCACCGCCCTGCGGGACCGGGGCCTGCGGCTGGGCCTGCTGTCGAACACCCACTGGCCGCGGGCGTTCCACGAGCACTTCCTCGAACGCGACGGTCTGGCCGTGCTGCTCGACGCCCGCCTCTACACCAGCGAGCTCCCCTACCAGAAGCCCCATCCCCGGGCATTCGCCGCCGCCTTGTCGGCTCTCGGGGTCGACGACCCGAGCCACGCCGTGTTCGTGGGCGACCGTCCCTTCGACGACATCTCCGGTGCCAAGGGCGCCGGGCTGCGGGCGGTGCTGCGACCCAATCTCTGGGCCGAGCCCTACGACGTCGAGCCCGATGCCACCATCGCCGGCCTGCCCGAGCTCATCGCCCTGGTGGACGGCTGGCGGGATCGTTCTGGTCAGGCTTGAGGTCGTCCGAGCGGCCCTGATCCTGACCGGAACCGGATGGCGCGCCGGCGACGATGCCTGTGGGCCAGGGGCGAGTCGCTACAGCACCGGTCGGCCACCGGCGAGGTGCAGCGTGTCCGCTTCCTCGGGAATCGGCAGCCCGGCGAGGAAGGCCACGACCAGTCCTACGAGGGCGGCGAGGGAGGCAACACCGAGGTAGAAGTCGACGGGCCAGTTGGCGCCGTAGTGCTCGGCGAGGATGACGAAGTAGATCGGCCAGATGACGACCGGCGTCACCCCGGCGAGGAGGAACATCTGCACCGACGTCGACAGGCGGCGGCCCCACCACAACATGAGGTCGACGGCCACACCGCCGGCCGCCGCTGCGAACACGGTGGCGAGGAGGTGGAACGAGGTGAGGCCGGCCATACACAGGGCCACCACGGTGAAGACCAGCGTGGCGCTGCCCGGCGGCAGGGTCCACCGGCGCATGGCCAACAACAGCGGTCCGACGAGCAGGATGTCGGCCAGCACCACGCGCGACGCCATCGCCGTCTGCAGCCCCTCGTTGTCGGGAACGATCCCGGTCAGCGAGCCCAGAGGTGTGGCGCTCCACTCCATGAACGGCGACATCCACTGCAGCAGGAACGATGCGGCGACGGTGAGAAGCAGCACCGACAGCAGCGGGGGGAGCAGGCGCACGAAGGTGCCGTTCCTCGGGTACTCCTCGGGCGCGTACCAGGCCGACCGCAGGGGCGCGGCGATCAGCAGAGAGGCGCCGAAGAACAAGATGATGTGGAACGGCGCGATGACCCGCGCCACGTCGGTCTCCTCGCCGAGGACGGTGTGCCAGACCAGGTCGCCCATCATCCCGGTGAACACCAGCACCAGCCCGAGCATGGCGAAGGGATAGCGGAAGTGGTAGTTGCCCACCTTGTACAAATGCGGGTCGGGCTTCACATCTTTCTTCCAGAGGTGCTTGTTTCGCGAGATCACCCAGATGGCGTTGGCCGTGAACCCGGCGTAGAGCAGGCCGTGCCACGGGGTGAAGAAGCTCCCGAGCTTGCCCTTCTGCAGGACGAGATGGTTCCAGCCGTCGAGGAGCAGCCCGCCGATGACCGTTGCTGAGAGAAGCACGGCAATGAGGTCGTCACGCCAGATCGTCGGCCCTGGGCCGGTGACCCTCGCAGTGTCGACCGGCGCGGCTATTACCCCTGTCTCCCTGGTTTCCATGGCGCAAATGTATCCACGCCGGTGTCGGTCGCGTCGGGTGAATCTGAGTCACGGGCACATGGGCCCGACTCACCCCGAGCAGCACTTCCCCGCCGGCTGTAGGTTCTCGCCCATGCCGCGGCGAGCCGCGGCCCGCGACCAGGTCGGGAGCAGCGATGATCTTCGAGCCGTTCGCCATCGGCAACGTCACGTTCAAGAACCGCCTCGTCCGCTCCTCGATCGGCGGTCGTACGGCGTTCTACGACGGCACCGTCAGCACCGCCTGGAAGAACTTCGAGCTGCGCTTCGCCCAGCACGGTGTTGCCGCCATCGTCTCGGCCACCCTCAATGTCGATCCCTACCGGTGGTCGCCACTCGAGTACCCCCAGATCAGCAACGACAAGTTCATACGGCACCTCAGCGAGGGCATCAGCGCCGTCCACGGCCAGGGTTGCCGCTACATCATCCAGATCGGCGACGGTGGGTCGCACGTGCAGACGAGCCTGTTCACCCAGGACCAGGACAGCTTTGGTCCGTCCCCGGGCTTCGACCTGTTCTACGGGTACCGCAGCCGGCGTACCCAGATGACGGTGGGCGACATCGAGCATTCGGTGTCGGAGTTCGGTCAGGCCGCTCGGCGGGTGCGCGAGGCGGGGGCCGATGGCGTGGAGGTGACGGCATCGAAGGGCTACCTCATCCACCAGTTCCTGAACCCCGGCATCAATCGCCGTCACGATGCCTACGGCGGGTCCGTGGCCAAGCGGTTCCGTCTCCTGCGTGAGGTCATCGGTGCCGTACGGGCCCAGGTGGGCCCCGATTTCCTCGTTGGCGTTCGGCTGTCGGCCAAGGACTGCAACTACTTCCCGCTCAACCTTCGTCTGCCCCTTCCCCTGCGGCGGGAACAGTTCCGGGGCAACGACGCCGGCACCTACGTCACCTACGCCAAGTGGTTGAAGGACCTCGGCGTCGACTACCTGCACGTGAGCAACGGCTACGGCTTCATCAATCCCGGCGAGACCCCCGGCGACTTCCCCCTGGCCGAGGTGAAGATGTTCGCCAATTCGACGCGGCATCTGTCCGCCAAGGCCGGAGTGCGGGCGGGCCTGCTCAACGTCGTGCCCGATCGCCTGCTCCACAAGGTGATGGGCACCGGCTGGGGGGCCACCGAGGCGGCCAACCTTCCCGACGCCCGCCGCCTGCGCAACGAGGTGGGCCTTCCGGTGATCGCCAACGGGGCCTTCCAGCGGCGCTCGGTCATCGAGTCGGCCCTCACCTCGGGAGGCTGTGACCTGGTGTCGATGGCCCGGCCGCTGCTCGCCAACCCGGACCTGCCCCGACTGTTCGCCGACGGGGTCGAGGCGCCCGATCGGCCGTGCACGTTCTGCAACCGCTGCGCCATCCGCACGACATTGTTCCCGCTCGGGTGCTACGAGCCCCTGCGCTTCGACTCGCAGGACGCCATGGAGGCCCAGATCATCGACTGGTCGGCCCGTCCCGACCTGGACGAACCCCTGCCCTGGGATCCCGACCCCGGAACCCCGTCCGACGCCGAGGCGTCCCGGCCCTGAACCGCTTCGACGCTGTCGTCATCGGGTCGGGGTTCGGCGGTGCGGTCGTCGCCGCCCGCCTTGCCGCGGCCGGGCGCTCGGTGTGCGTGCTCGAACAGGGTCGGCGCTGGGAGCCGGGAGAGTTCCCCCGCAGCTTCAGCGCCGCCGCCGGCGCCGTCTGGGACGAGAGCGCCACGCGCGGGTTCCTCGACTACCGGGTCTTCTCGCGCATCGACGTCATCCAGGGCGTGGGCGTCGGCGGTGGGTCCCTTCACTACTTCAACGTCCAGCTGCGGGCCCCGACCGCCGTCCTCGACCGGCCCGAGTGGCCGGCGGCGGTGAGCCGAGCCGTCCTCGATCCCTACTACGACCGGGCCGAGTCGGTGACGACCCCTGCCCCCCTGGTGCCGCCCGCCGGTGAACGGCTCCCGAGGCGCACCGAGGCCTTCCTCAAGGCGGCTCGCACCGCCGGCTACGACGCGTCGCTGCGGCCCATCGCCATCCATACCGGGCCCAGCCGTGCGCACCCCCTCACCGGCGTTGTCCAGGAGCCGTGCTCCTTCACAGCCGACTGCCTGCTCGGGTGCCGGCCCCGGTCGAAGAACAGCCTCGACGTCACGTACCTCCCGATGGGCGAGCGGGACGGGCTCGAGATCCGCCCTCTCCACGTGGCCGAGGGCATCGAGCCGGCGGCCGGCGGCGGGTACACGGTCGTCGTCCGCCGCCTCGACCCCGACCATCCCGGTGCCAACGACTGTGACCGGGTCACCGGCACGGCGGTGGTGGTGGCGGCAGGGGCGATCGGTTCCACCGAGCTGCTCCTGCGGGCCCGCGACCAGCACCGCACCCTGCCGGGTCTTCCCGCCTCCCTCGGGCGGCGGTTCTCGGCCAACGGCGACATGTTGTTCGCCGGCACCAAGGGCACCGAAGAGGTCATCGACGCCAGCCACGGGCCCAGCATCACCGCCGGAGCCTTCGTGCAGCGCCCGGGGTCGCCTCACGTCATCCAGGTCCAGGACCTGGCCTACCCGGCTGCGCTCACCTCGCTGTTCGATGGCACCCTGCCCGTGCCCAGCCGGGTCCGCAGCCTGGCTCAGGCCGCCTCCGGGTACGTGCGGGCCGCCGTCGGTGGAACCTCGTTCCCCGCCGGCAGCCTGTTCGGCGGCTCGTTCGTGCCCCACTTCCTGCCCTACCTGGGCATGGGCACCGACGCCGGTGACGGGCGCTTCCGCCTCGACGGGCAGGGACGGTTGCGCCTGGACTGGGACCCGGCCGCCAGCAGCGGCATGTACGCGGAGATGGAAGATGCCATGGGCCGCATCAGCGAGGCGCTGCATGGCCGCTTCGTGCGCAGCCTTCCCTGGCGGTGGCCCTTGCGTCGCCTGCTCACGGCCCATCCCCTCGGCGGCTGCGTCATGAGCGAGGGGCCGGGGACCGGCGTCGTCAACGACCGGGGGGAGGTGTGGGGACACCCGGGGCTCTACGTGGCCGACGGGTCGATCGTCCCCGGCCCGCTCGCCGTGAACCCGTCGCTGACCATCGCCGCCCTGAGCGAGCGAGTGGCTCACTGGATGGTCGCCGGACGGGAGCTGGCCTGAGAGGTGGGGTGTCGCACCCATCGCCGGCCTTCGTCGGCCGTTCCCAGGTGGGCACGTCGTCGCTGCTCAACGCCCTCGGGGCCCAGAAAACCCTCGCCCTGGTGGACGGCCGGCGGGATCGTTCTGGTCAGCCTTGAGGTCGTCCTGGCGGCTCTGATCCTGACCGGAACGGCCAGCGCGCTGGCGCCGGCGGCCCTGGCGGACGGCCAGCAGGGCCAGCACGCCCATGGCCAGCAGGCAGGCGCCCAGCACCAACGCGGCCCGCAACTGGTCACTGCCGGAGATGGACGAAGGCGCCTCCTCGGCGACCACGGCCAGCAGCACCAAAGGGCTCACTGTCCGCCCCCCTCAGCCGGCCGGCGGGGGCCGATGGTGTCCATCCACACCGGCTCGTAGCCGGCGGCGCGCAGCGCGGCGGCGACCTCGTCGGGCGAGCGGGTGTCGCTGATCTCGAACTGGGGCTCAGCGTCGCTGGGCCCGGCGTAGCCACCGGGCTCGGTGTGCGAGCCCGCCGACATCTGGGTGAAGCCCAGGCGCAGGAGGCCGTCGCGCAAGGCGGGCGACTCCCGGGTCGACAGGGACAGGCCCACGTCGGGGAGCACGAGACGCAGGGCGCACGCCAGCTGGGCCATGTCCCGGTCGGTCGGCGGCGACGCCGGGTGGTAGTCGCCCGCAGCGGGGCGCAGGCGGGGCACCGAGACCGTCACCTGGCACCGCCACCAGCGCCGAACCAGGGCCCGGGCGTGGGCCGCGGTGGTGAGGGCATCGGCCCGCCAGTCGTCGTGCAGGCCCACCAGGGCGCCGATGCCCAGGTGGCGCATGCCCGCCGCCGCGCCGCGGTCGGGGGCGGCCAGGCGCCAGTCGTAGTTGCGCTTCTTGCCCCGCAGATGGGTGCCGGCGTAGGTGGTGCGGTCGTAGGTCTCCTGGTAGACGACCAGGCCCTCGCACCCGGCGTCGACCAGGCGCCGGTAGGTCGCGGTGTCCCACACCTGCACCTCGACCGACACCGAGGGCACCTCGGCGGCCACCGCCCGGACGCACTCGACCAGGTAGTCGCGCGACACGATGCGGGCGTGCTCGCCCGACACGAGGAGGAGGTGGCGGAAGCCCCGCTCCCGCAGGACCCGGGCCTCGGCGCCCGCTTCGGCGGGCGACAGCGTGCGCCTGACGATGTCGTTGCCGGCCGAGAACCCGCAGTAGGTGCAGGTGGACGCGCACTCGTTCGACAGGTAGAGCGGGGCGAACAGCCGCACCACTCGCCCGAAGCGGCGCACGGTGAGACGGTGGGCGGCGGTGGCCAGGTCTTCGAGGCGGTCGGCGGCGGCGGGCGACAGCAGCGCGGCCAGGTCGTCGAGGCCGGGGTGGGGCGCAGCCAGGGCCCGGTCGACGTCGGCGGGCGACGCGGTCGCCGCCGTGGCCTGGTGGCGGTCGTGGTCGGCGTCGACGAAGGCCATCACGTCGGCCGCCGCCGACTCCGGGGGGAGCTCGTCGGGGCGGGACTCGAGGGTGACGGCGACGAAGGACATCAGGACAAAAAGCCGGTGAGCGGTGACGAGGCCACGCCCAGCGACGAGGGCCCCGCCAGCCCGGCCAGGTA
>JBBWZS010000194.1:0-9207 GCA_039649175.1 Acidimicrobiaceae bacterium | reverse complement strand
TCCAACACCGGCCGCATCAACGCGTCGAACCCTTGCTTTCCTGGCGATCAGCGGGTTCACACCGACAAGGGCCTGATCCGCTTCGATGAGTTGTTCGACCGGGCTCGCCAGGGCGAGGCTTTCGGCGTCTACACGCACGACGCAACCAGCCCTGAGGCGCCGGCAGAGCGGGTGGAGGTCACCCGGCCCGAGGCGTTCATGATCACAGGGGTCAACGAGATCGTCCGCCTGCGGTTCAGCAACGGCATGGAGCTGCGTTGCACGCCGAACCATCGCCTCTTCACAACCAACCGTGGCTACGTGCCGGCGTCGGAGTTGACGCCGCAGGACCACGTCAAGACGCTCGACCTGCCCGCAGTGGCGGTGAGCGCCGACCTTCGGCTGCCAGTGTCGACCGACGTGGCCGCCTATGCCGCCAAGGGCGACTGGTCCCGATCCCTGCGGCTCCCCGAGAAGTGGACGCCCGAGTTCGCCCACTACCTGGGATGGCTGGTCGGCGACGGCTGCATCGCCGGCGATGTGGTGACGACCGTCTACGGCGGAGGTGACGACCAGAACGAGATCCTGCCGCGCCACCTCGAGCTGCTGTCGTGGATGAACGGCGACCGCACCCCCTTCCCCTCGACACAAGCCAACGCCACCGTGCAGCTTCGCCAGAGCCGCCGGGTGATCGCCCGCTTCCTGGAAGCGCTGGGCGTGAGCCACGCCAAGGCGGCCGACAAAGTCGTGCCGTGGGCCGTCGAGCAGGCGCCGCCCGAGGCCCTGGCCGCCTTCCTGCGCGGGTTGTTCGACGCCGACGGCTGTGTCTATGACGGTCACAAGAGCCGTTACGTCGGACTCGGTTCGGCGTCTGCCGAGTTGTTGCGAGGCGTCCAGCGCCTGCTGTCCACCTTGGGCATCTCCAGTCGGGTCTATCCCACGAGACAGGCGGCTGACGGTGCGTTCTCGTACGTCCGAAAGGACGGGGGCACAGCCACCTACGGTTCGCAACCACAGTTCGACCTGCGAATCTCCAGCCGTTCCATCGCCGCCTTCGCCGAGCACATCAACTTCTCCGTACCAGCCAAGCGGGAGAAGCTGGCATCCCTGATCGCCAACCACCGCTTCTACGACAAGGCAACCGCCGTTCAGCTGGTCGAGCGCACCGACGATGGCGTGGAGCTCACCTACAACCTCACCGAGTCCCGCAACCACTCGTACGTCGTGCAGGGACTTCCTGTTAGTAACTGTAGCGAGTACATGCACCTCGACAACTCGGCGTGCAACCTGGCCAGCCTGAACCTGCTGCGGTTCCTCAACGACGACGGCTCCTTCGACGTCGAGGGCTTCCGGGCCGCGGTGTCGGTGATGTTCACCGCCCAGGAGATCCTCGTGGGCAACGCCGACTACCCCACCGACTCGGTGGCCGAGACGTCGCGCCGGTTCCGCCAGCTGGGGCTGGGCTACGCCAACCTGGGCGCCATGCTCATGGCCCTGGGCCTGCCCTACGACTCCGACGGCGGGCGGGCATGGGCAGGGGCCATCACCGCCCTCATGACCGGCCAGGCCTATGCCACCTCGGCCCGCACCGCGGCGCGCATGGGTCCGTTCGCCGGCTACACCGAGAACCGGGAGCCCATGACCCGGGTGCTGGGCATGCACCGCGACGAGGTGGCCAAGGTCGACGCCGCGCTGGTGCCCGACGACCTGCTCAGCGCCGCCGCCGAATCGTGGGACACGGCCATCGAGTGGTCCGACCGCTACGGCGTGCGCAACTCGCAGGCCACCGTGCTCGCCCCCACCGGCTGCCTGGTGGGCGGCTCATTGGTGGCTACCGACCGGGGACTGGTCCGTCTGGGCAGCCTGGGCGACCCCGACGGCCCCCAGTGGCAGGACCTGGGGGCCACCGTGGCCACCGACGAGGGCCCACGGGCGGCCAGCCGGTTCTACGTCAACGGCCTCGAGCCCGTCGTCACCGTCGACACCGCCCGGGGCCACCGCATCCAGGGCACGCCCCAGCACCGGGTGAAGGTGGTCGACCCCGCCACCGGCGAATGGCAGTGGCGGCGCTTCGCCGACGTCACCCCCGGCGACCTGGTGCCCCTCGCCCTCGACCAGATGGTGGGCGACCCCCGATCGGTGCCGCTCCCCTCACTGGGCGCGCCCGCGGCCGGTGACGGCGTGGCCGTCAGCGCGCCCGAGGAGATGACCGTCGAGCTGGCCGAACTGGCCGGCTACGCGGTGGGCGCCGGCTCGGTCGACGACGCCGGCCTGCACTTCACCGCCGCCCGGTCCGACTTCGAGGTCGTCGAGCGCCTGGAGC
The DNA here is from genome assembly GCA_039649175.1 of Acidimicrobiaceae bacterium. GTDB lineage: Bacteria > Actinomycetota > Acidimicrobiia > Acidimicrobiales > AC-14 > DATAQC01. Next base: position 6,905 of record JBBWZS010000194.1, on the reverse strand, counting down.
GCCTGGGCAAGGCCGCCTTCGGGCTACCCGCCGCCGTGGCCCTGCGCCCCGGCGCCACCGTCGAGGTCGACTTCGCCTCGCCCCGCCTGGCCGCCTGGTGGGCGGCGGTGGGTCTGGGTGGGCCCCGGCTGCCCGACGCCGTGCTGGCCACCAACGACCGCTGGGTGTACGCCGCCTACCTACGGGGCCTGTTCGAAGGCTCCGGCGGGGTGGTCGACGGCTGCCCGCACCTGTCCACGTCGTCAACCGACCTGGCCCTCGACGTCCAGGCCCTCCTGCTGGCCCTGGGCTACCCCGCCACCCGCAGCGCGAGTGCCCGGCCCGACGCGCCGGCTGGCGCCACCACCGCCACCATCTCCCTGGTCGACGCCTTCTCCACCGGCCGCTGGTTGGAGGAGATCGGTTTCGTGAGCGGGCGCAAGCACGCCGCCGTGGTCGCCGGCCACGACCGCCGCACCGGCCACGACGATCTCGTTCCCGTGCCCGTCGGCCTGGTCGAGCGCCTCCTGCCCGCCCGCGGCCGCCTCCGCCAGGCCGTGCTGGCCCAGTCCCGCACCGGGGGGCTCTCCCGGTCGGTGGCCGCCCGCCTGTGGGCCCGCACCGGCGACGCCGAGCTGGAGCGGCTCCTGTCCTTCTCCTACGACGCCGTCGACAGCGCCACCCTCGGCGCCGAAGAGCTCACCTTCGACCTGTCGGTGCCCGACAACGTCACCTACGTGGCCAACGGGTTCGTGAGCCACAACACCATCGGGCTCATGATGGACTGCGACACCACCGGCATCGAGCCCGACCTGGGCCTGTGCAAGACCAAGAAGCTGGTGGGCGGCGGCACCATGTCGATCGTCAACCAGACCGTGCCCCGCGCCTTGGGGCGGCTGGGCTACACGCCCACCCAGGTCGCCGAGATCATCGCCTACATCGACGAGCACAAGTCGATCGTCGGTGCCCCGCACCTGAGCCCCGACCACCTCCCCGTGTTCGCATGCTCCATGGGGGACAACGTCATCCACTACAGCGGCCACGTACGGATGATGGGCGCCGCCCAGCCCTGGATCTCGGGCGCCATCTCGAAGTGTGTGGTGGGCGAGACGCTGATCTCGACGGTCGACGGGCTCGTGCGCATCGGCTCACTGCACCGGGGAGAGGCACCCGACACCTTCCGTGACCATGTCACCGAAGTGGCATCGCTCGATGGCACCCAGAAGACGGCGTCGTTCTACTACGGGGGAATCCGCCGGGTGCACAAGGCCGTGCTCCGCTCGGGCCAGAGGATCACCGCCACTCCGAACCACCGGCTGCTGGTAGCCGCCGACGGTCGCCTTGACTGGCGCCGGATGGACGAGCTCGAGATCGGCGACCACGTGGCCCAGCAGTACGGGGCCGACCTGTGGTCGGTGCTGCCGGCCCGCTTCGACGACTTCGGTGCCACGGCGTCGTACGGCTCCCAGAAGACGGTCACCGTCCCCGCGGAGATGACCGAGGAACTGGCGTTCCTCCTCGGCGCCTACGCGGCAGAGGGCCATACCACCCGCTCCAACTGGACCGTCACCATCACCAACTCGGTCGACGGTGTGCTCCAGCGAGTTGCCGCCGCATGGCGGAGCGAGTTCGGCGTCGAGGCCCGCATCGTGCACCCCGTCGACCGCTGCCCAGGTGTGGTCGTGGCATCCAAGACCGTCGTGGAGTTCCTCGACTACCTGGGGTGCGGCGCCCGGGCGTCGACCAAGCGCATCCCGGATGCAGTGCTGACCTCACCTCGTGAGATGGTCCTGGCCTTCCTGCAGGGCCTGGCCCTCGACGCCTACGTGTCGATCACCACCATGCCCAAGTGGGCGATCTGCGTTGACTCACCGGCACTTCTCGACGACCTCCAGGCCGTGCTCACCAACCTGGGCATCGTCCACGGGCGGATCTCCAAGCTCAACCGCACCTACGCCAAGACCTATGACGAGGTCTACGCCACCGGTGCCCACGCCCAGCGTCTGGCCCGACTCGTGCCGTTCATGGAACCCGAAAAGGCGGCTCGGGCGGCCGTGCTCGACACCCGTGTCATCGATGCGAACCGCGACACCGCCGGGGTCGTGCCCGGGATCTCCACGTACGAGCTGTACCGCCTCCTGCCTCCCGGCACCCGCACCCCCTTCGCCTACCTGTGCGACCCCCGCACCGTTCATGTCACTCGACGCAGCGTGGAGCGGGTGGCGGCGGTGCCTGGTGTCGTACTCCCCCCGTGGCTGCGAACCGTGCTCGACGACGGGTTGCACTTCAGCCCCGTCGCCTCCGTCGGTGTGGCCGGAGAGGGCGAGGTCTTCGATCTCTCGGTGCCGGCCACCCAGGCATTCGTGGGCAACGGAATCGTCAACCACAACACGATCAACATGCCTGAGGACGCAACCGTCGAGGACGTGGAGCAGCTCCACATCGACGCCTGGCGGCTGGGCCTCAAGGCGGTGGCCATCTACCGCGACAACTGCAAGGTGGCCCAGCCTCTGTCCACCACCAAGAAGACCACGCCGGCCACCGCCGCCGTCGCTGTCGCGTCGGCGCTGGCTGCGCCGGTGGAGCGCCTGGTCGACACCGTCGTGGTGCGCGAGCCGGTGCGGGCCAAGCTGCCCCGCCGGCGCAACTCCAAGACCATGTCGTTCCGGGTCGCCGACTGCCACGGCTACGTCATCGTGGGCGAGTACGACGACGGGCGCCCGGGCGAGATCTTCCTGAAGGTGGCCAAGCAGGGCTCGACCCTCGCCGGCATCATGGACGCCTTCGCCATCTCCGTGAGCCACGGCCTCCAGTACGGCGTGCCCCTCAGGGCGTTCGTCGACATGTACACCAACATGCGCTTCGAGCCCGCGGGCATGACTGACGACCCCGACATCCGCTTCGCCAGCTCGCTGGTCGACTACATCTTCCGGCGCATGGCGGTGGAGTACCTGCCCTTCGAGGACCGTGCCGAGCTGGGCATCCTCACCGTCGGGGAGCGCACCCAGCCCACCCTTCCCGGGGTGGAGGAGACCACCACCTTGACCTCGACGGGCTCCGACGTCGTCCCTGACCCCGCCCCGATGGCAGCGCCGGAGCCGGTGCCGGCGGCCGTTGCCCCGGTGTCGGTGAGCGACCCCGTCGTCCAGGTCACCGCGTCGGATGCCCCGTACTGCTACCAGTGCGGCATGGTGATGCAACGGGCCGGCGCCTGTTTCGTGTGCTCCAGCTGCGGCACCACCAGCGGCTGCTCGTAGCCCTTCAGATGTTGGACTCGTCGGCGGGCACGCCGACGGGTCCAGGGGCACACTCGCCGGTGTCGGCGTCGCCCTCATCGGGGCTCGGCCGTGCCGCGCCAACCTGGGCGTCGAGGGTGAACGACGTCATCGACAGTGACCCGTAGGCGTACCCGTCGACCATCACCTCGGCCGGCCGTCCCGAGGCTCCGGCCAGGCCGGCCAGGTAGAGGAGCGGGATGAAGTGGTCGGGCGTGGGCACGGCGCGGCCGTAGTCGCCGTGGGCCTGGAGGCCGGTGGCGTCACCCGGGCTCGACGTCATCACCGATCGGGCCTGCTCGTCGAAGCGCTGGGCCCAGCTCTCACCGGCATCCGGTGAGGCCCAGTTCATCTGCCGCAGGTTGTGCACGACATTGCCGGAGCCGACGATGACCACGCCGGTCTCGCGCAACGGAGCCAGGCGCGCGCCCAGGTCGAGGTGGTAGTCGAGCGGCTTGGAGGCGTTGATGGACAGCTGCACGACGGGGATGTCGGCGTCGGGGAAGGCATGCACCAACACCGACCAGGTCCCGTGGTCGATGCCCCAGCTGTCGTGGTCGAGGCCCACCCAGGTGGGCTTGACCAGGTCGGACACCTCCTCGGCCAGGGTGGGGTCGCCGGGCGCCGGGTAGTCGACGGCGAACAGCTCCTCGGGGAAGCCGTAGAAGTCGTGGATCGTGCGGGGGCGGGCCATGGCGGTGACGGCGCTGGCATTGATGTACCAGTGGGCCGAGATGACGAGCAGGGCCCGGGGCTTGGGCATGGCGGCCCCGAAGGCCTGCCACGCCTCGGTGTAGCGGTTGTGCTCAACGGCGTTCATGGGGCTGCCGTGGCCCACGAACAACGCAGGTGCCGGGTTGCCCATCCCCCCATTTTGGCCGGATCCGGATCCTCACGCCGACCCGAACGGGTTCTGCAAGGAGTACGATTCGTAAAGAGCGAGCGAGGCAAGGGAGCGGGCCATGAGATGGAAGCGGGCCATACTGGCGGTTGTGGTGGCAGCGGCGAGCCTGTTGGGTTTCGGCGGCCTGCAGCCGCTGGTGGCCGCCTCAGCGGCGGCGACCACCCACGATGTGGCCATCTCGAACTTCGCCTTCGTGCCCGGCTCGGTGACCGTCGCGGCGGGCGACAGTGTCCGCTGGACCAACCAGGACACGGCTCAACACACGGTGACCGCAGACAACGGTTCGTTCGATTCCGGCCCGCTGTCCAAAGGCCAGACGTTCACACGGCCATTCTCGACCAGCGGGACCTTCGCGTACCACTGCAACTTCCACCCGGACATGAGAGGCACCGTCGTGGTGGGAGGCGGGGGCGGCGGCACGTCGACGCTCGCGGTCAAAGACGCCAGGGTCACCGAGGGCGCGGCGGGGACGACCAAGTCCATGGTGTTCACCGTCACCCGTTCGGGCAGCACCGCCGGCACGTCGACGGTGAAGTACGCCACGGCCAACGGCACGGCCACCGCCGGCAGCGACTACACCGCCGTCTCCAACAAGACCTTGACCTTCGCCGCCGGCGTGACCACCATGAAGGCGAAGGTGAAGCTGATCGGCGACAACGTCCGCGAGCCCGACGAGACCTTCTCCCTCAACCTCTCGGCGCCGGTCGGTGCCACCATCTCCGACGGCATGGCCGTGGGCACCATCGTCAACGACGACTGATCCCGTTCCGACGGCGGCGGCGATCGGCGGCCGTCGCCGTGGCATCACGACAATGACGCTGGGGGCGACGACGATCGACGCCGTCGTTCCCGCCCGCAACGAGGTGGCCACCGTGGCGACGGTGGTCGATGCATGCGTGGGTTGCGCGTCCATCCGCCAGGTGATCGTCGTCGACGACGGCTCGACCGACGGCACCGCCGATGCCGCTGCCGCCGCCGGAGCCCTTGTCGTGCGCCGCCCCGCAGGGGCGGTCGGGTCCAAGGCCCATGCCCTGGAGGCGGGCGTGGCCGCCAGCGACGCCGAGGCATTCCTGTTCTGCGACGCCGATCTGGTCGGCATCACCGCCGGCCACCTCGACGGCGTCTGCCGGCCCTGGCTGGAGGGACGGGCGGCGATGGTCGTGGGCTGGTTCGACTACGGGCTGTGGAACCCCGTCGTGGCGCGCCTCGCCCCCACCACCGGTGAGCGCCTGGTGCCTCGCTGGGTCTGGGAGTCGGTGGCGCCCGACAAGCGCCGCGGCTACTCGATCGAGATCATGATCAACGAGGTCATCGCCGAGGGCCGCCTTCCCACCACGGCCCGGATCCTGGCGGGCGTGACCCATCGGACCAAGCGAGCCAAGTACGGCCGCCGCTCCGGGCGCCGGGAGACCTGGCGCATGTTCTGGCATCTGATCGGCCTGCCCACCCTGGGGGTGGTGCGCTGGCGCACCTGGTGGTTCTACGTCCGCCAGCTGACGGTGGAGCACTGATGCCGCTTCACTGTGGGTCGGTCCTGCGGGCCACCACGGTCACCAGCGGGGGGAGCACGACAGGGTCGTCCCCGGGGTCGACACCGGTGAGCAGGGTGAGGTAGTCACGCACCGGCCCCGGGCCGGCGGCGGCCTGGGACTCGGCCCAGGCGTCGACCACGGTGAGGCCGGCGTCCCGGACGAGGGCGGGCAGGCGGGCGCCGATGTCGGGATGCCTGGCATCGGGCATCGACAGGGGCCGGCCGTCGACGCGCCCCGCCGAGGTCACCGGCTCCTGGGCCACCACCCATCCCAGCGGCCGCACCGCCTGGCCCATCCGTCGCAGGACGACGATGGGGTCGACCACGTGCATGAGCAGGAACCGGCAGAAGGCCAGGTCGACGGGCTCGGGGAGCAGCAGTTCCTCACCCTGCTGGGTGATGGCCACCACCTGGCTGTGGGCGGCTGCCGCCTGGGCCACGTGGTCGCGGGCCCGGGGGTCGCTGTCGACGGCGTACACCCGCCCGTCGCGGCCCACCACCTCGGCCAGGGCCACGCTCACGTCGCCGCCACCGGCGCCCACGTCGACGCAGCGCCAGCCCTCCCGCAGGCCGAGACGGTCGAGGGCGGTGGTGAGGGGCCGCCGGTACACGTCGTTGCGCAAGCCGAGCTCGATCACGCCAGCGACGATAGGCGCACCTACCATCGGCGGGGAATGGCCCCCCTCTCCCTGCCGCCCCCCGCGTCGCCCCATGGGCAGGGCGGGGTCGACGCCCTGGCCCTCGCCCTGCGCGACGGCATCCTGAAGTGGGGCGGACAGGCCTACCGGGACCTCCCGTGGCGGCGGACGCGCGACCCGTGGGCGATCCTCGTCAGCGAGCTCATGCTGCAGCAGACCCAGGTGGCGCGCGTGCTGTCGCGGTGGGACGGCTTCCTCCGCCGCTTCCCGACGGTGGCCGCCTGTGCCGCCGCACCGGTGGGCGAGGTGGTCCGGGCGTGGGCGGGCCTGGGGTACAACCGCCGGGCCGTTAACCTGCACCGGGCAGCGACGGTGGCCGTGGAGCGCCACGGTGGCGAGCTGCCGACCAGGCTCGGGGAGCTACTGGCCCTCCCCGGGGTGGGGGCGTACACGGCCCGGGCGGTGCAGGCCTTCGCCTTCGAGGCCGACGTGGGCCTGGTGGAGACCAACAGCGCCCGGGTCCTCGCCCGCGCCGTCACCGGGCGGCGGTTGACGCCGCCCGAGGCCCAGGCCCGGGC
>JBBWZS010000185.1:0-22052 GCA_039649175.1 Acidimicrobiaceae bacterium | reverse complement strand
CCGTCGCCCGCCAGGTCACCGCCGCCGACCCCGCCGCCTGCCAGGCCCTGGGCTGTTCCCCCGAGGAGTCGTCGAGCGGGCGGCTCAGCGCCTTCCACCAGGCCCGGGCGCTCCAGGACTGGTTCCGTACCAACTTCACCTACGACCTGAACGTGCCCCCCGGCCACGACGACTCGGCCATCCAGCGCTTCCTCACCGTCAAGCGGGGCTACTGCGAGCAGTTCGCCGGCACCTTCGCGGCCATGGCCCGCTCCCTCGGCCTTCCCAGCCGGGTGGCGGTGGGCTTCACCCCCGGCACTGTGGGAGACGACCACCGCTACCACGTGACCGGGCGCGAGGCCCACGCCTGGCCCGAGGTGTACCTCGACCCCTACGGTTGGGTCGCCTTCGAGCCCACCCCCGGTCGGGCCCAGCCCGGCACCGAGGCCTACACGGGGGTCGGGGCCGCCACCCCGACCACCGGGGCGGCCCAGCCGCCGGCCCCCGGCGCCGCCGCCCCGGTCACTACCGCCCCCACGAGCGGCCCGGCGTCGCCCACCACTGCGGCTCCTGCGCCCGCCCGGAGCGCCGCCGGCGCCGCGGCCCGGCGCTCCGGGTGGCCCCGGTCGGCCACCCTCGGGCTGGCCCTGCTGGCCGCCGCCCTCTACCTGGGCGGGGTGCCCCTCGCCCACCGCCTGCGCCGATCACGGCGGCGGGCCCGGGCGGCCACCCCCTCCGACCGGGTGCTGCTGGCCTGGTCGGAGGCCGAAGAGGACCTGGCCCGGGCGGGGATGAGCCAGCGCCCGGCGGAGACGGCCGTCGAGTACGCGGCGCGCGCCCGCACGGAGGTGGCCACCGCCCGTATTGTCGGCCCGGCCATGTCCGAGCTGGCCGGGCAGGTGTCGTCGGCCGCCTACTCGCCGGCCGGCGCCGACGAGGCGACCGCCGACCGGGCCGAGTCCGCGGCGGCGACGGTGCGCACCGCGGTGCGAGCCGACGTCGGGCCCGTGGGGACGACGCTGTGGTCACTCGACCCCAGGCCACTCGTCAGGGCCGCCCAGAACCTGGCCGTCAGCCGCAGAGCGCGGCAACGCTGAGAACGAGGGCGGCTATTCGTCGCGCTTGAAGCGCTTGCGGATGCGCTTGCCCGCGTCACCCATGCTCTCTCGCAGGTTGTGGGTCTTCATGGTGTCGGACACCTGACGCCACCCCGCCCTGCCCATCTTGCGCAGGTTGCGCTCGAACACCACCGCCGAGCCGAGCATCACCAGGAACCCGGCGAAACCGAGGATCAACGAGGATGCGAAGGCCACGAGGAGCAGCACGAACCCGCACACGAAGCCGAGGGCGGCCCACTTGAGGTTGCGCCCGGCATGGCGGTAGAGGGTGGTCTTGCCGACCTCACGCGCGAACGCCGGGTCGCTCTCGTAGAACGACTGCTCGATCTCGTGGAGGATCCGTTGCTCGTCCTCGGAAAGCGGCACGCCTACCCTCTCAACGTCCCTGCTCCTGCACTCAGGCAGAAGCCATCTTCGCACAGCCCGACGGGCTCAACAACGCGATGCAGACTGTTCATCGCACCCCAGACTAGACCTGCGGACCCCACTGCTGGTCCCCGCGGCGCCGGACTTCCAAACCTTTCTGGCCGACCAGCGACGCCGGCCCCACCGCCCGGTCGCCGAAGCGGTTGCGGACCTCGTCGACGGCCCGGGCGACGCCCTCCCGCCGGTCGCCGGCGGCCATGACCTCCTCGAGGCTGAGTTGGCGGCCCCGGGCAGCCACCAGGTTGGAGGCGCTGACGCCGAGGAGGCGGACACCGGGTGACGGGTCCACGCCGCCCAGCAGGTCGAGGGCGGCGGAGGTGAGGGCAGGGGCGGTGTCGAGGCCGTCGGGCTCGGTGTGCGAGCGGGTGATGGTGCGGAAGTCGCCGAAACGCACCTTCAGGGTCACCGTCCGCCCCGCCAGCCCGGAGGTGCGCAGGCGGGTGGCCACCGCGTCGCACAGGCGGACCACCTCTCGGCGCAGGTCGTCGGGGTCACGGTGGTCGCGGGGGTAGGTCTCCTCGTGGCCGACGGACTTGGCGGCCCGGTCGGCCACCACCGGTCGGGGGTCTCGGTTGTGGGCCAGGTCGTGCAACGCCCTCCCCGACGCCTGGCCCAGGGCGCCCACCAGGGTGTCCGCCGGCAGGGCGGCCAGGTCACCGACCGTCTGCACGCCGAAGCGCTCGAGGCGCCGCCGGGTGGCGGGGCCCACTCCCCAGAGAGCCCCGACCGGGTGGGCGTGCAGGAAGGCCAGCTCGTCGGCCGGTTCCACCACCTTGACGCCGAGACCGGCCACCGGACCGGCCATCGACGGCGTGGGCTTGGCCGCCTCCGACGCCAGCTTGGCCACCAGCTTGGTGGTGGCCACCCCGACCGACGCCCACAGCCCCAGCTCGTCGTGGACCCGGGCCCGGATCTGCACCCCGATCTCGGGCCCCGACCCCCACAGGCGGCGGACCGACGACACGTCGAGGAACGCCTCGTCGAGGGAGATCCCCTCGACGAACGGGGTGTAGGAGGTGAGCACGCGGTGGAGGCGCCGGCTGTGCTCGGCGTAGAGGTCGTGGCGGCCGGCCAGGAAGACGGCGTGGGGGCACAGGCGCCGGGCCCGGGCCGAGGGCATGGCCGAGTGGACCCCGTAGGCCCTGGCCTCGTAAGAGGCGGCGGCCACCACGCCACGACCGCCGGTGCCACCCACGATGACCGCCTTGCCGGCCAGGCTGGGGTCGGCCAGCACCTCGGCGGCGGCGAAGAAGGCGTCCAGGTCGACGTGCAGGATCGACGGCTCGACGGTCGCCGATGTTCCGTTCGGGCACGGAGCCGGCATCGCCACCAGCCTACGATGCCGCGATGTCCGACGACGGGCCCGGCTCCCCCCGCAAAGGGCCGACCGCCCTTCCCGGCGTGGGGGCGCGGGCGGCCGCCTTCGTGGTCATCTGCGTGGGTGGGCTGTCCGGGCTGCTGATCGGCGTCGCCCTGGTACGGCTCCAGTGCACCGGTGACTGCGACACCGCCCAGGGCATCGGTGCGTTGGTGGGGGCGGTGGTGTCGGCCGTGGGCGTGGCCGTCATCGCCGTGCTCGTCCTGCGGGCCATGGGCGAGTGGCAGGCCGGCGGTCGGGGGTAGTCCGGCTACCCGAGGGTGAGGCGGCGGAAGCCCTCGGCCAGAGCCGTCCGCCCCGCCCGCCCGTCGTCTTCGGCCCGCGCCGTGATCACGGCGCGCAGCCATTCCTCGCCCTCGCTGCCGAGCTGGCTGCGGTGGCAGGCCAGTGCCGCCACCTTGGTGTCGAGTACGGCGGCGATGTCGACCCACACATCGGGGGCGAGGGTCCCCGACAGGAGGACGACAGGAACGGGGTGGGCGGGCCCCGCCTCGGGGAAGTAGTGGGGGTTGCCGGCGGCGGGGGCCACGGCATCGAGGGCGGCCCAGCCCACCATGCGGTGGTCGCGATGGTTGACGTAGGTGTCGCCGAAGAACACCGCCGTCGGGTCGGGGCAGACGACCACGTCGGGACGCACCCGGCGGATGGCGGCGACGATCTGCGACCGCACCGCCGGGGAGTTGTCGATGGCGCCGTCGTCGATGTCGAGTTGGTCGTGGCCGGCCAGGCCCAGGACCTGGGCGGCAGCGGCCACCTCCTCGGCCCGGCGGGCCGCCAGCGCATCGGGATCGACGGTCGGGTCAGGCGATCCCTTGTCCCCCCGGGTGCAGGTGAGCACGTGGACGGCGGCTCCCCCGGCGGCCCACGCCGCCAGGGTCCCACCACAGGAGATCTCCGGGTCGTCGGGATGGGCGTAGACGGCCAGGGCGCGCTCGGGCACGGTGGCGAACAGGTCAGCCATCGGCCACCGTCATGTGCCGACCGTAGCGGTGCGTAGGGTCAGACCGTGCCCGAGCGACCCGACCTGACCGATCTGCTCGACCTGGCTGTCGGCCTCGCTCGCGATGCCGGCGCCCTCCTGCTCGAGGGGCGGTCGTCGACGCGGTCGGACGTGGCCACCAAGACCAGTGCCACCGACATGGTCACCGACATGGACCGGGCCTCGGAGGCGCTCATCACCGACGGACTGGCGCGGGCCCGACCCGACGATGGGATCCTCGCCGAGGAGGGCACCAGCCGTTCGGGTTCGAGCGGTGTGCGCTGGGTCATCGACCCCCTCGACGGCACCACCAACTACCTCTACGGCCACCCCACCTTCGCCGTGTCCATCGCCGCCGAGCTCGACGGCCGCACGGTGGTGGGCGTCGTGGCGTCCCCCGCCCACGGCGAGATGTTCACCGCCACCGCCGGGGGCGGCGCCCGCGCCTCGGGCGGGTGGTCGTTCGGCAGTGGCGAGCGCCTGGCCGTCTCCGGCGCCACCGACCTGGCCGGCGCCCTGGTGGCCACCGGCTTCTCCTACGTCGCCGAGCGCCGCGCCGCCCAGGGACGCATCGTCAGCCGCTTGCTACCGTCGGTCCGCGACGTCCGTCGCTTGGGCGCCGCCGCCCTCGACCTGTGCTGGGTGGCCAGCGGGCGGGTCGACGCCTACTACGAGTCCGGCCTCCAGCCTTGGGACCTGGCGGCCGGCGCCCTGATCGCCACCGAGGCGGGCGCCAGCGTGGTGGGCCTCGACGGGCCCGTCCCCCAGTCGGGATCGGTGCTGGCCGCCACCCCCGCTCTCGTCGACCCCCTCCGCCGCCTGCTCAATGAGCCGGTCACGCCCTGACCCCACCGTCCTGCCCCGCCGAGCCCGGCCACCACAGGGCGACCACGTGGCGGGGGCCCAGCTCGGCTCCCGGCGGCAGGAGGGCCTCGATCTCGGGGTCGCGGTCGGCGGGAAGGCACAGGGCCCGGCGCACGAGAGCCACCCACTCCGCCCGGTCGCGCCCGGGGCGGGCCGGCGCGACGAACGTCTCGGCGGACACGTCGAGGCCGGCTTCGACCAGGACGGCGACGGCATCGTCGGAGGTCGGGCCCTCGGGGCGCTCGAGATGGTGGAAATGGCGCCAGAGCGGGGCCAGATCCGCCCGGGGATGGGCGACGGTGAGCTCCATCACCACCCGCCGGCGGGCGTGGTCGGTGAGGGCCAGGGCGAACGGGGCCAGGGTGGCGACGTTGTAGGCGACGTGGTGGCAGACCACCACGTCGGCGGCGGGGACCTCGGCGGCAACGTCGGGCCATCGCCCCACCACCTCGGCGTGCGCGACACCCAGCTCGTCGGCACGGGCCGCCAACGCCGCCAACATGTCGGCGCTCTCGTCGACGGCCACCACCTGCCGGGCTCCTCCGGCCACGGCCACGGGCAGGCTGGCGGCGCCCCCACCGGCGCCGACGTCGAGCAGCGTCCCCGCGTCGGGGAGGCCCTCGAGCGCTCGTCGCCGGGAACACCCCTCGCGCCCGTCGTCGGGCTCCGGGGCCCGGAACATCGACGGCCGGAACCCCCAGGGCGACTCGGGAGCGGCGGCCAGGATCTCGTCGGGGATGGCCCACGCCTCGAGCTGACGGGCCCAGCGATCGGCTGCGGTCGTCACTGCCGGCTCCGCCGCCGGCCTAGCCGAAGAACTGTCCGGCCACGCCGTGGAAGAGCCCGGGGTCGACGGTCTTTGACTCGCCCACCCCCTCGGACAATGGCACCCGGACGATCTGGCCGGCCTGCAGCGCCACCATCTGGCCGAAGGCGGCGTCGTGGACGGCGTCGATGGCGGCGATGCCGAACCGGGTGGCCAGCACCCGGTCGAACGCCGTGGGCGTGCCTCCCCGCTGGACGTGCCCGAGGATGGTGACACGCGTCTCGAACCCGGTGCGCTTGCCGATCTCGCCGGCCACCAGGTTGGCGATCCCCCCGAGGCGCTCGTGACCGAACTGGTCGAGGTCGCCCGACTGCACGACCATCGTCCCCTCCTTGGGCTTGGCGCCCTCGGCCACCACCACCAGCGAGGCGAAACGACCGCGTTCGTGACGGCGACGGAGACGGTCGGCCACGGCGTCGATGTCGAACTCCTCCTCGGGGATGAGGATCTCGGCGGCGCCCCCGGCGATGCCGGCGTAGGTGGCGATCCACCCGGCGTGGCGACCCATCACCTCCACCACCATGACCCGGTCGTGGGACTCGGCGGTGGTGTGGAGGCGGTCGATGGCGTCGGTGGCGATCTGCACGGCGGTGTGGAACCCGAAGGTGACCTCGGTGGCCGACAGGTCGTTGTCGATGGTCTTGGGGACGCCGACCACGCTGACGCCGTCGCTCCCCAACCGCTCGGCCACCCCGAGGGTGTCGTCGCCGCCGATGGCCACCAGGGCGTCGATGCGCTGGTCGCGCAGCACGTCCACGGCTTTGGCGGGCCCACCGTCGATCTTGTAGGGGTTCGTGCGCGACGTGCCCAGGATGGTGCCTCCCCGGGGGAGGATGCCCCGGCAACGGTCGACGTCGAGCGGCACCACGTCGGCCTGGAGGACGCCTCGCCAGCCGTCGCGAAAACCAACGATCTCGTCGCCGTAGTGGCGTTCGGCCTTGCGGACGACGGCGCGGATCACCGCGTTCAGGCCCGGGCAGTCGCCGCCCCCAGTCAGGATCCCGACTCGCATCGCCGTCACCCTAGGTCAGCTCCGAAAGGCCCCGGAACCGGCGCCAGGGCGCCCCCGGGGGAGGAGCAGCAGGCCCGGGCGCCGGTGCCGGGAGCTCAGGCGAGGCGGCCCCCGGCCGCCCCTGCGGGCGCCCGATCGGGGGCCGCGGCCTCGAAGTCGGCCAGGCGGTGATCGGCGATCCTGGCGACGGCCCCGAGCTGGCGGCGCTCCCGGGCGCGGAAGGGCCGGCCGCGGCGGCCGACGACGAGGGCCATGCCTCCGTCGGCCAAGCCCGCCCAGGCGACGTCGTCGGGACCACACTCACCGGAGACCACCGCCGCCGATGACCGGCTGCCGTTGACGAAGGCGATCAGCCACGCCGGGGGTGGGGGCGCCCCCTCGCAGGCCCTCAGGATGCGGGCATCGATGCTGACGACGGCCGACCACTCGGTCTCGAAGTCGAGCCGGGCCCGGGCCACCAGCACGTCGAGGAGGAGCGACGAGCCGGTGGCCGCCACCAGGGCCGACGCCGTCTCCAGGGCGTCGAGGCGGGGGTCGTGGAGCCGCTCCGGGGCCTGGCGTACGTCTTCGACGTCGACACCGTCGACCTGGTTGATCTCCGAGACGAGCAGCGGCACCAGCCCGGCGTCGGCTACCTGGATGACCAGCTCGTCGATGGCCTGCCCGCCGTCGCGCTCGAGGATGTCGATGCCGATCAGGTCGCCGCGCACGGCGCCCACCCGGCTGGCCACGGCCCCGAGCGCACCGGGGCGGTCGGGCAGCCACACCCGCAGGAGGTAGGTCTGCATCTGCCGCAGCGTACGGCCGGGGTGTGAACGGCCGGTTTCCAACCGACGACGATGCCGTTACTCCGTCAGGGGGCGCGATCCGCCCGGGCGTCGTCGACGAAGAGCAGGAACTCGTGGGCGTCGGTCATCTGGGCCAGCTCCCAGCGCCACCGGGCGAGGACAGGGTCGTCGTCGGCGACGACGCCGAAGGCGAACGGGCCCCGGTAGGGCAGCCACGGCTGGCTGCCGAAGAGCGTCACGAAGGCGGGGTGGGTGGCCCAGTGCCGGCTCACGACCACCGCGCCGGGCGCACACTCGCAGTGGTGGGTGAACACGACCCACCCGGTCACGCCGTGGTCGTCACGCTCCACCTCGGCGGTGGCCACCCGCTCGAGCTCCAGGGGCCGCCGACACGCCGTGCACTTGAACACCGCCACCGCCCGGTCGTGCGCGGGCCGCGGCCGGCGCTCGACACCTCGAGCGAACATCGGTTACCCCTTCGTTGAGAAGACCCCCGAACGCCCTGGTGGGCGCCCGCTTCACCCCTTGAGACTCCTGGGACGCCTTCTTTGATACATCGCGATCGCCCCGTTTGTTCCGCGGGGTCACCGGCGGAGGGAGATCCCCTCGAGCATGACGTCGGCCAACCGGTCCGGCATGTCGTCGTCGATGGCCATTCCCGTCACCATGAGGCGGTGCTGGAAGACGCCCACGGTGACGTCGACGACGAGGTCGACGTCGATGTCGGGACGGATTTCCCCACGGTCGATGGCCCTTCTGAGGGCCTTCACCATCGACGCCCGCCGAGGCTCGACGAACCCCTGGCGGAAGGCCTGGGCCAGCTCCGGGTTGCGGGACAGTTCGACCAGGATCCCGGGCATGATGCGCCCCGCTTCGGACCGCCGCATCTTGTCCACCATCTGGCGCATGAACGCCACCAAGTCGTCACGGACGCGGCCGGTGTCAGGGGCGGTCTCCAGCTTCTCGGTGAGGCATCCGAGAGAATGGACGACCAGGTCGGACTTGCACGGCCATCGCCGGTAGATGGTGGTCTTGGCCACGCCGGCACGCGCCGCCACCCCCTCCATGCTCAGCCGCGAGTAGCCCTCCTCGGCCAGCAGGTGGACGGTGGCGGCCACGATGGCCCGGTCGGCCTCGGCGCTGCGGGGACGCCCCGGCCCGTGACCCGCGCCGTGACCGCCGACGGCGGGCGTCTCCGGGACCGGGGTGTCCACGCCGGCGGGGGTCATGCCCCGGCCCGCTCCAGGGCGGGAAGGTCGTCGTCGTCGCCGTCGCCGTCGCCGTCGTCGACGATCTCATCGCCGGCCGGGGCCGGTGGCTCCGGGGCCCGGGCGGGCAGGAACACGGCGGCGATCACGGCGCCGATGAGGGCGGCGACGGCCGCCACCACCACCGCGGGGGCCATGGCGTCGACGTAGGCGGCGCGGGCGGCGGTGGCCAGGGCCCGGCCGGGCGCTCCGCCCACCCCCTGGGCCACGGCCACGGCGCCGCCGATGGAATCACGGGCGGCGGCGACCCCCGGTCCCCGCACCCCGCCGGCCCGGAAGGCCTCCACGACCCGGGTGCCGTAGGACGACGACACCAGGCTGCCGAGGATGGCCACCCCGAGGGCGCCTCCCACCTGGCGGGTGGTGTCGTTGACCGCCGAGCCCACGCCCGCCTTGCCGAGGGGCAGCGAGCCCATGATCGACTCGGTGGCGGGGGCCATGGTGAAGCCCATGCCCGCACCCAGGATCATCAACGACAGGAGCACGGGCCCGTACCCCGAGCCGGCCCCCAGGGTGGACATCACTCCCAGCCCGGCGGCCACGCCCACCAGCCCGGCGGCCACGATCACCTTGGTGCCGACCCCTTCGACCAACTTGGCGCTCAGGGGGGCGCACACCATCAACACGCCGGCGATGGGGATCAGGGCGGCGCCCGCCTTCAGGGCGCTGTACCCGAGCACGATCTGCAGGTACTGGGTGAGCAGGAACAGGGCGCCGAACAGGGCGAAGAAGGTGAGGGTCACGGCCAGGCTGGCGGCGGTGAAACGGGGATTGTCGAAGAAGTGGACGTCGAGCATGGGGTGGTCGCTGTGCAACTCCCAGGCCACGAACGCCCCGAGGAGCACGACGGCCACGGCGAAGGCAGCCAGTGTCATGGAGTCGCCCCACCCGTAGGTGGGGGCCTCGATGATGCCGTAGAGCAGGGCGGTGAGCCCGGCGATGGACAGGGCCGCCCCGATCGGGTCGAGGCGGGGCGCCGACGGGTCCTTGGAGGTGGGGATGAACAGGCGCCCGCCGATGAGGGCCACGACCACGATGGGCAGGTTCACCACGAAGACCGACGACCACGAGAAGTGCTGGAGGAGGTAGCCGCCGCTGATGGGCCCGAAGGCGATGCCCATGGCCGAGAACCCGGCCCAGATGGCGATGGCCCGGGCCCGCTCGGCGGGCACGGTGAAGACGTTGGTGAGGATCGACAGGGTGGCAGGCATGATGAAAGCGCCGCCGATGCCCATCAGGCAGCGGGTGGCGATGAGCTGGCTGGGCGACGCCGCCAGCGCCGACAGCAACGACCCCGTGCCGAAGATGACCAGGCCCAGGGTGAGTGCCCCCCGGCGACCGAACCGGTCGCCCAGGCTGCCGGCGGTGAGGAGCAGGCCGGCGAACACGAGCGTGTAGCCGTCGACGATCCACTGGAGCTGGGTCGTGGTGGCGTGCAGCTCCCGGGTGAGCGTGGGCAGGGCCACGTTGAGGATGGTGTTGTCGATGCCGATGACCAGGAGGCTCATGCAGAGCACCCCGAGGGTCCACCACCTCCGCGCGTAGATCGCCGCTGCATCCATGGGCTGTCCTCCCGTATATCGATACGCTACCAACTCGTTTCGTTGAGCGTACCACCGAAACGCGACCGTTGCGTATCTTTTTTTTGAACGGGCGCTACAGCTTGGTGAGGGCCCGGCGCAGGTTGCGCACGGCTTGGCCGATGCGTTGCTCGTTCTCGATGAGGGCGAAGCGCACGTAGCCGTCGCCTGTGGGCCCGAACCCGATGCCCGGCGAGGTGGCCACCCTCGCCTCGCGCACGAGGAAGGAGGCGAACTCGAGCGACCCCATCTCCCGGTAGGGCTCGGGGATGGGCGCCCACACGAACATGGTGGCCTGGGGCCGCTCCACCGCCCACCCGATGCGGTTCAGCCCGTCGCACAGGGCGTTGCGACGGTTCCAGTAGATCTCGTTGACCTCCTTGGGGTAGTCGGGGGCCTCGTTCATGGCCACGATGGCGGCAATCTGGATGGGCTGGAAGGTGCCGTAGTCGAGGTAGGACTTGATCTTGGCCAGGGCGGCGACGATCTCGGGGTTGCCGGCGCAGAACCCCACCCTCCAGCCGGCCATGGAGAACGACTTGGTGAGCGTGTAGAGCTCGACGGCCACGTCCTTGGCCCCGGCCACCTGCAGGATCGACGGCGGCTGGTAGCCGTCGAAGGCGGTGTCGGAATAGGCGAAGTCGTGGACCAGGATCACGTCGTGCTCCCGGGCGAAGGCGACGATGCGCTCCAACCAGGCCAGATCGACGCACGTCGTCGTGGGGTTGTGGGGGAACGACATGACGATCACCCGGGGATGGGGCCAGGCGTTCTCCCAGGCGTCCATGAGGTTGGCGAAGAAGTCCTCGCCCTCGCCCAGGCGGACCTGGCGCACGTCGGCCCCGGCGAACAGGGGCGCGTAGATGTGGATGGGGTACGACGGCGTGGGCACCAGGGCGGTGTCGCCGGGACCCAGCAGCACCCACATCAGATGCGAGAGGCCCTCCTTGGCTCCGATGGTGTTGATCACCTCGGTGTCGGGGTCGAGGTCGACGTCGAACCGGCGCTTGTAGAGGTCGCACACCGCCGCTCGCAGCTTGGGGATGCCCCTGCTCGACGAGTAGCGGTGGTTTCGGGGGTTGCGGGCCGCCTCGGCCAGCTTGTCGACCGCCACCTCGGGAGAGGCGATGTCGGGGTTGCCGAAGCCCAGGTCGATCACGTCCTCGCCCGCCCGGCGGGCAGCCATCTTCAACCCGTCGATGACGGTGAAGACGTACGGGGGCAGGGCGTTGATGCGCCGGAATTCCATCGCGTTCCTCTCGGCCTGGCGGCCAGGCGAGGCTACCGGGCGGCGGCGGCCGCTTCGGCGACATATTCGACCGCCAGGGGGTCGGAGCCGACGTCGAGCGGGGCGCACACCGCCCATGCGGCCCCGGCGACGGCCAGCGCCCCCAGATGGCGGGCCAGGTCGTCGATGGTGCCGTGGACGAGGCCGGGGCGGTCGCCGAGGCGGGCCAGCTTGGCCCGCGCCTCGTCGGGGGTCCGCCCGATGAGCACCTGTCCGCCCCAGCTGGTGGCGGTGGGGATGCCGTGGGCCTCGGCGGCGAAGCCGGCGGCGTCGACGCCCCACAGGTTCCAGCCGTCGGCCGCGCCCGTGACCCGCCGCACCGCCTCCGACCGGCCTGCCACCCAGGTGGTCACGCCCGCCTCGCGCAGGCTCCGGCAACAGCCGACCATCGACGCCACCCGGTCGGCCACCGGCGCGAAGCCCACCCCGTAGGCCTCGTTCTCGGCCCGGTTGGCGCCGTCTCCGGTGCCGAGGGTGACCACCAGGCGGTCGCCCAGCATCTCGTGCAGGGTGACCATGGCGTTCACCAGGACGGCGTCGGACACCACCCCGACCCGGGCCACGAGAGGGCCCAGGACCACCCGATCGGTCTCGGCGGCCAGGGCGCCGAGCAGGACGTTGCCGTACAGGGCGGGCCGGTCGGGGCTGCCCAGGGGCCACAGGTGGTCGAAGACGAAGACACCGTCGAGCCCCGCTGCCTCCGCGGCCCGGCCCGCAGCTACGGCAGGCTCGGCGTCGTGGTGGAACTGCGGCAGGGTGATCCCGACCAGCACCCGGGAGAATCTAGTGATCTCCCCCGGCCAGGAACGCCGCCCCGATGGCGCCCGCCCGTTCGCCCAGTTGGGCGGCGACCACGGTGACCTCGGGTCGGCGCCCGGCACCGAACGACAGCTCGGCCAGCGCGGCGCGCGTCGGCGCCAGGAGGGCCTCGCCCGCCCTGATCAGGCCGCCGCCGAGTACGAACGCCTCGGGGTCGAAGATGTTGGCCAGGTTGGCCAACCCCAGCGCCGTCCACCAGGCGAAGCGGCCCAGCACCTCGCCGGCCTGGGCGTCACCTTCGGCGACGGCGGCGGTGACGTGCTCACCCCGCACGCCCTCGATGTCGCCGCCGGCCAGTTCCAGGATCCTGCTCCCGCCGGGCGCCTCGGCGACCGCCTCCCGGGCCAGGCGTCCGAGGCCGTTGCCCGAGGCGAAGCGCTCCCAGCACCCCTGCTGGCCGCACGGGCACCGGGGACCGTCGGGATGGATCACCATGTGGCCGATCTCACCGGCGAAGCCGTTGGCGCCGCGATGGAGCCGCCCGTCGCTGATGATGCCTCCGCCGATCCCCGTGCCGAGGGTGACCAGGATCACGTCGTCGAAGCCGCGGGCGGCGCCGACCTCACGCTCCCCCCACGCCGCGCAGGTGGCGTCGTTGTCCACCACCACGCGTACCCCCAGGGCGGCCTCGAGGACGGCCCGCAACTCGAGGTCGGGCTCCACCGCCAGGTTGGGCGCCACCCGGAGGACACCGCGGCGATCGACCAGGCCGGGGGCACCGATGCCGACCCCGTCGATGGCGACCGAGCCCGGACCGCGCAGCGCGTCGACGACCCCGGCCAGCTCGGCGACGAGGGCGTCGGTGCCGCTGGGCGTGGGGACCCGGGCCTCGGCCACGATCTCACCGCCGTCGACCAGCACTCCCAGGCACTTGGTGCCGCCCAGGTCGATTCCGCACAGCGCCATCGGGTGTCCGTTCAGCTCGAAAGTGGGCGGGGGGTCACGAAGCGCCGGGTGTCCTGGCGGTCCTCGGCCTTGATCACGTGCATGAGGGCGTTGATGAGCGCCAGATGGGTGAAGGCCTGGGGGAAGTTGCCGAGGTGACGGCCCGACTTGGGGTCGATCTCCTCGGCGTAGAGCTGCAGGGGGCTGGCGAAGGACAGGAGGCGCTCGCACAACTGGTGGGCCCGGTCGTGCTCGCCGATCTCCGACAGCGCCGACGCCAGCCAGAACGAGCAGATGGCGAACGTGCCCTCTTCGCCCGACAGGCCGTCGTCGGTCTCCTCCACCCGGTAGCGCAGCACCAGGCCGTCGACGGTGAGCTCGTCGGCGATGGCCAGCACCGTCGCCCGCACCCGTTCGTCGTCGGAGGGAAGGAACCGCACCAGCGGCAACAACAGGTTGGACGCGTCGAGGGCCTCGGTGTCGTAGTGCTGCACGAACACGCCTCGCTTGTCGACACCGTGCTCGCAGATGTCGGCGTGGATCTCGGTGGCGACCTTCTCCCAGACGTCGGCCAGGTCGTCGTCATCGTGCAGGCGGGCCAGGCGCACCCCGCGATCGACCGCCACCCAGCACATCATCTTCGACGAGGTGAAATGCTTCGGCTCGCCCCGCACCTCCCAGATGCCGCGGTCGGGCTTGGCCCAGTTCTCGATGGCCGCCTCGACCTGGAGCTTCAGCAGGGGCCACACCCGCTCGGGCAGGTAGTCGCGAGACTTGGTGTGGATGTACACCGAGTCGAGCACTGCGCCCCACACGTCGTGCTGATCCTGGTCGTAGGCGCCGTTGCCGATACGGACCGGTCGCGCGCCCTCGTAGCCGGACAGGTGATCGAGGACGTGCTCGTCGAGGCGCCGCTCACCACCGACGCCGTACATGATCTGCAGGGGGTGATCGCCGTCGCAGGCGTCGGCGATGAAGTAGAAGAAGTCGTTGGCCTCGGCGTCGAAGCCGAGGGTGTAGAGCCCCCAGAGGGCGAAAGTGGAGTCGCGGATCCAGCTGTAGCGGTAGTCCCAGTTGCGCTCACCGCCGGGTGTCTCGGGCAGCGACGTGGTGGCGGCGGCCAACAGCGCCCCGGTGGGGGCGTAGGTGAGGCCTTTGAGGGTGAGGGCGCTGCGCTGCAACTGGGTGCGCCAGGGATGGTCGGGGAAGTCGCCATGGTTGAGCCACAGGCGCCAGTACTCGGCCGTCTTCCAACTGCGGTCGTAGGCGTCGTCC
Organism: Acidimicrobiaceae bacterium; assembly: GCA_039649175.1. Taxonomy (GTDB): domain Bacteria; phylum Actinomycetota; class Acidimicrobiia; order Acidimicrobiales; family AC-14; genus DATAQC01. The sequence goes on along the minus strand of JBBWZS010000185.1, from coordinate 7,567 downwards.
CAGTTGGTGGGCGGCGCCTGCTCGCCCCAGGCCAGGGCGGCGAAGACGTTGTCGCCCTCCTTCATCTGCGTACGGGCATGGGCGCCCCGGCCCTCGAAGCCCAGACGCATGTTGGTGGTCAGGTGCAGCGTGAGGTCGCTGCCGTCCACTCCCACGACCGCGTCCCCGTAGCCGTCTCCCTGGTACTCCCAGTGGCCGGGCCGCCGGCCGTAGTCGAAGACCGGCTCGCAGGTGAGATTGACCTCGGCGGTGCCGCTGACACAGCGGACGGTGCGCAACAGGACGTGCTCGGCTTCGAAGTCGGTGGGCGACCGGCGGTAGTTGTGCGAGCGATGGGTGTCGTGGTACCAGGGGCGCACGCAGAGGGCGTCGCGGGTGATGAGCCAGCCCGTGGGCAGCTGCCAGGTCGTCTCGATCACCAGCGTGCCGGGGAGGTACCGCCGTCCCGCCGGCACGGTGACATCGGTCGGCCCGATGCGGAAGCCGCCGGCCGAACGGTCGAGCATCGAACCGAAGACGCTGGGGCTGTCGGGCCGGGGCAGGCACAGCCACTCCACGTTTCCGCTGGGGGCGATCAGCGTCGTCGTCTCACAGTCGGAGAGGAACCCGTAGGAGGCGATGGGTGGGAACGGGCTGCGTCCCCCGGCGGCGCCCCGGCCCCGGCGTTGTGAGCTGAGCTCGCCGCCGGCGTCGTCCCCGCTGGTCATAGGGCCTCGATCGTAGTGAGGCGCGCCCTCGGCGCGCCGGAGCCGCGAATGGGTCTCAGCGCGTGACCCGGACGTCGACCTCGCGCTCGACGTACGACCACTCCTGGGTGGTGCGCATGCGGGCGACGAGCTCGTCGAACGCCTCCTGGTCGGCAGGCGAGTACTCGAACCAGCTGAGGAAGTCGAACGGCTCGCTCAGCTCGTGGGCGTGGTGCAGCCGGCGGGCCACGGCGGGCAGGTGCTCGAGCCCGGTGGCCATGTGGTGCGACCGCTCCTCGAGCACGGCCCGGCGCTCGTCGTGGGGCAGGGCCCACCACGCCGACGACTTGCGTACGGCGATCAGGGCCGCGCAGCGGGCTTCCGGGCGCCCCAGGGGCGGCTGCTCGGCGGCCAGGGCGTCGTGTTCGACCCCTTCGACAGAGACCTCCGGGCCCACCATCCCCCGCAGGGCCCAGCGGCCCTGGGCCCGGTCGGCGGCGTCGCCTTCGACCACGGCCAGGCGGGCGGCGGGCGGAAGCGTCTCGCCCTTGGGCGCGAGGATGCCGTCGATCCGCCAGAGCCCCTCGGTGCCGGCGACGAAGGAGACCAGGTCGGACGGGACGACGTCGTTGTCAGCCATGGCCCATTGTGTCCTGCCCGCCCGTGGCCGTGGCGCTCAGCGGGACAGGAACGACGGGCGGGGGTCGCTGCTGGCCCGCACGTGGGCAATGACAGCCGAGTAGTCGAGATCACCCAGGCCGGCCCGTTCGGCGTCGTCGTAGTGGGCGCGGGCGGCGGCCGCCACCCAGGCCTCGACACCGACACCCCGAGCGGCCTCGTCGACCAGGCGCAGGTCCTTGGCCGCCAGCGCCAGTGCGAAGTTGGGTTGGTAGTCACCGCTTTCGATCAGGGCCCGCTTGGACGTGACGGTCGCCCCGACCGGCGATTCGGCCAGCGTGTCGAGGACCAGAGCGGGGTCGAGCCCGAGACCGTCGGCCAGGGCCAGGGCCTCGCCCACCGCCGACATGACGGCGCCGAGGGTCGAGTTGGCGACCAGCTTCATGGCCGCGCCGGAGCCGAGGGCCCCGAACCGGACGGGGCGGCCCAGCACCTCCAGCACGGCCCGCCACCGCTCGAAGACGGCCTCGGCACCGCCCACGAAGATCTTGAGGCTGCCGTCAGTGGCCTGGGGGACGCTGCCCAGCACCGGTGCGTCGAGCACCTCGGCGCCGTCGGGAAGGCGCGGCGCCATCCGGCGGACGGCATCGGGGCCCACCGTCGACATCTCGACGAGCGTCGCCCCCGGCGCCAGGCCCGCGGCCAGGCCCCGGCTGTCGTTCCCGGTGCCGAACACGACGCCTTCGAGCGCCTCGGGCGTGGCCAGCATGGTGATCACCGCCTCCGCCCCCCCCGCCGCCTCGGCCGGTGACGAGGCCAGGCGTGCGCCTCGTTCGACCAGGCCGGCGGCCCGCTCGGGTGAGCGGTTCCACACCACCAGATCGTGGCCTGCCTCCAGCAGGCGACCGGCCATGGGACCGCCCATCCGCCCGAGTCCGCAGAACGCCAGTGTGGCCATCAGGAGCCTCCTTGCTCGATCGGGTGCTGGCCGGCCAGCACGGGGAGCTTCTCACCCGCCGCCAGCTCGTCTTCGTCCTCGGTGGCGCCGCCGCGGATGCCGAACAGGCGCTTGGCCCACACCAGGTAGACGAGAACGGCCAGGTTGACGGCCAGGGCCACGACCCGGCCCACGCTCACCTTCTTGATCAGCTCGTCGATCTCGAGGGGCAGGAAGCCGGCGGTGGCCAGAGCGGTGAGGTACTCGGCCCACCGCCGCCCGCGCCACAGCCCGAAGGCTTCCACTCCCTCGATGACGGCATAGACCACGGCGGTGAACAGCAGCAGGCGCAGCGTCTTGGGGTTCAGGCCCACCAGGCGGTTGAGCTCTTTGAGCAGGAAGCTGCGGCTGGTCGCCTGTCCGGTGCCGGCCAGGCCGCTGTTGGTGTTGTCGACGATGGCCCGGGCCTGGTCCTGCAGGGAGCCGAGGTTCGACCGGAGGAACAGCAGCCCCACGGCCAGCAGCCCGAACACCACGGCGTGGATGCCGCGGTCGACGGCGATGGCTTTGAGGACCAGGGAGTCGCGCAGCTTCTTGCCCCGCTCGGGCACGTCGAGGCCGGCCGTGCCCAGGTCGTCGCGCGTGGCCGTCTCGGGGTCGGCCAGGACCCAGGCGTCACAGCGCAGGCACCGGCCCAGGTGTCCCCCGGCGGCCGCCTCGGTGGCGATGAGCCAGTCGTCGGCCCGGAGGCGCCGGACGTCGGCGGCCGGGGCCCGGTGCCCGCGGAAGGCGCAGACGAAGGTCTCGGGATGCCAGCGGCCGGCCTTGCGGCCCTCGATGGGCGGCCCCGCAGGCGTGGCCGCGTCGCCGCGTGTCACCCGGACACGGGTATGTGCTCGATGCCGCCCGAGCCGTCGTCCTCCCCGTCGCTGCCGGCATGACCGGCCCGGGCCCGCGCCGCCACCGAGGCGGCCAGGGAGACCGCCGCACCGGGGTCGCGCACCACCCCTTCGGCGGCGTCGAGCACGGCCCGCACGGCGGCGATGACCTCGAGGGCCGCGGTCTGGAGATGGACGAGGACATCGTGGCCCGGGACGTGCCCGTCGTCATCGTTCTCGTCGGCGTCGTGGTCGGCGACGGGCATGATCAGGCCTTCGAGGCTCCGGCGTCGGTACCCGTCGCCGGCCTCGTCCCGAACGTCACTTCCAGACGGTTGTCGGCCATGCGCGCGGCATCGACGGGTCGGCGCCGAAGGGAATCAGGTAACACGATGGCCCGACGGTAGCTGCCCACGCGCACGAACAACTCGTCGTGGCGCCGGCCCACTTCGAGGTCTCCGGCCTCGGCGAAGGGCAGCTCGAGCGAGAGCAGGTACCGGCTGCCCCGCCGCTCGATGCGCAGAGGGTCGCCCTCGTGCAGGACGGCGCTGGGGTCGACCCCGGCGTAGAGCGCGCCGGCGAAGTGGCGGAGTCGCTCCAGGCCCACCACCTCGGTGGCGGCCAGCTCGGCCCGCAGCACGGGCAGGGGGGCGAACCCCTCCACGATGGTGGCCATGTGCTCGGCGTGGGTGGCCTTCCAGGCCGCGAACCACGGATCGGTGACGGCGTCGGGTAGCAGGCGGTTGGCGATCACCGCGTCGGTGCGGTAGCCGAACAGCGACAGGTAGGTGTAGGTGCGGCGGGCCTCGGCGACCACCATGCGCTCGGGGTTCACGACGAGGCGCACGCTGGTGCGGGTGCCGTCGGTCAGCAGTTCCCGCACGCCGTCGAGGCGGTCGTAGAACCGCCGGGCGGCGTCGAACACGTCCTCACCGGCCACGGGCATGGTGGTCACGCGCGACAGCAGCGGACGCACGGCGCGCACCACCTTGCGCTCGACCGGGAAGATGCGCTCCATGTACCACGACAGCACGTCGGGGAGGGAGAGGAACCGGATCGTCTCGGCCGTGGGCGCGCAGTCCACGACGATCACGTCCCACTCGCCGGAGGCGGCGAAGGCCTTGATGTCGCTCAGGCCGAAGATCTCGTCGAGGCCGGGGATGACGGCCAGCTCCTCGGCCTCGATGGCATCGACGCCCGCCCAGCCCAGCAGGGCCACCACGTAGGCCTGGATGTCGGCCCACGCCTCCTCCATGCGCAGGTGGGCATCCAGTTGCTGGCCCCAGAGCCCGGGGGCGACAGTCGTGGGCGTGGGCCCGAGGGCGACGTCATAGGCGTCGGCCAGGGAGTGGGCCGGGTCGGTGGACAACACGATCGTGCGCTTGCCGGCGTCGGCACAGGCCAGAGCGGTGGCGGCCGAAGCCGTCGTCTTGCCGACCCCGCCCTTGCCGGTGAACAGCAGGATGCGCGGAGTGCCGGGCCCGCTCATGGACCGTTGACGCTACCGGGATCGTCGCCGTGGTCGTCGCTGGGCCCGGCACTGGGCCGCGGTGGCCGAGTGGGAGGCTGGCGGGGTGGGAAGACGCCATGGCGCGCCGACCACAGCCCGCACAGGCCCAGGCCGTACATGGGCACCAGGGCACCAGCGGCCAGGCTGGTGTACGGGCGGGCGATGGCGGTGGCCAGGGCCACCGCCACCTCCACACCCAGTGAACCGAGCAGGCTGCGGCGTACCTCGGGGGGGACGGCGCCGGCCAGGAAGTACAGGGTCGTCACGGCCACCTCGTCGTTGCGGCTGCGCGCCACCCCGCGGGCGTAGGCGGCGAAGAACAGCACGCAACCGGCCAGGAACAACGCCACGGCCACGGCGAAGGCCACCGCCTGGAGGGCGGCGCTGCCGCCCGTCACCGCCGCGGCGCCGGCGGTGACGGTGAACGCGCCCGTGCCCCACCACGAGGCTCTGCGCAGGCCCGCGCCCGACCCCCCCCGGCCCACCTCGGCGGCGCCCCCCTCCGGCGGCGCCTGCTCGCCAGGCCCGGTCATTCGAGCGGGGCCAGGGCCTGGTCGAGCCGGGTGGCGAGGGCGTCCCAGTCGAACTCGGTCTCGACGCGCCGGCGGGCTGCCCTCCCCTGCCGCCGGCGCAGGCCGGCGTCATCGAGGAGGGGGGCAAGGGCGGCGGCCACGGCGGCGGGATCGTCGGGGCGCTCCACCACGGCGCCCGTGTGCCCGTCGGCCACCGCCTCGGCGGCGCCGCCGCTGCGTCCGGCCACCTGGGGCACCCCACAGGCAGCCGCCTCGAGGAACACCATCCCGAAGCCCTCCTGTTCGAGACCGCCCCAGCGGATCCGGCAGGGAACGGCGAAGACGTCGGCGGCGCCGATCAGGGCCGCCACCTGCTCGTCGGGGACGAGGCCGAGGAACCGCACCGGCGCCCCGTTGTCGGCGGCGAGGCGTTGCAGGCGGCGCCGGTCGCGTCCGGTACCGACGATGGCCACCACCAGGTCGGGGCGAGTCGGAACCAGGAGGGCGGCGGCGGCGATCAACGCGTCGAACCCCTTGCGCGGCACGAGGCGGCTGAGGCCGACCACCACGCGGCCGCCGACCGGCAGCCCCGCAGCCGCTCGCGCCGCTACTCGCTCCTCGTCGTCGAGGGGGCGGAACCGGTGCAGGTCGACCCCGGGCGGCACCAGCGTGAGTCGCAGATCGTCACCCGCCACCCGGCGGGCCTCGGCCGCCGGGTAACCCCCGCCGGCGACGACGTGGACCGCGTTGCGCAGGGCGCGGCGAACCAGGGCGCGGGTGCCGGGCAGGCGGCAGGGCACGGTCAGCTCGGCGCCGTGCACGATGAGGGCGTAGGGAAGGCCGAGGCCCGGCCCCAGCAGGCCAAGGGGGAAGGCAGGGTCGAGGATGACCAGGCTCGCCCCGACCTCGGCGGCGAGGGCGCGCAGGCGCCGGGCCAGCGCGGGATGGGGAAGCAGCACCCGGTCGGGCAGGCGGACCACCCGGAACGGTTGGCGGGCGTCGAACTCGCCGTCGCCGGCCTGAGGCGTCGTCGCCACGACCACCCGCTCGGGCGGGAGCCGACGCCACAGTTCCCAGAGGTACGACTGGATACCGCCGACCTTGGGGGGGAAATCGTTGGTGACCAGCAGGTGGGTCACCGGCCCGGAGGAGCGATCAGCCGGCGCCCATGGGCCAGGCCGACAACGGGCGTGAGGTTCCGGTGATGGACGATTCGGTCGGGGTGGTGCGGGACGCCCGCCGGGCGCTGATGCGCGAGCGCCGGCCGGTGCCCGGGTAGGCCCTCGCCGGCTCGTCGAAGTCGACCGACTCGAGCAGGTCGTCGATCTTGAGCAGGTCGGAGGACTCCTCGGGTTCGCCGGTGCCGGTGCCGGTGCCTTTGGGGGCCGCCGGCCCGGAGGAGACCGGCGGGGAAGAGGCCGGCGGGGCCGGTGCCGGCTCGGGGACCACCTCCGGTCGCGGTGCGGGTGGCGCAGGCGCCGCCTGCCGGGCGGGCGCCGGTTGGGCTCGGGCGGCGGCCGGCGCAGGTTTCGGGGCCGGTGGCAGCGGGCTCGGCATGGGGACAGATCGGGGTCGGGCGGGCGCCGGAGCGGGCGCTGCCGCCGGAGCGGGTGGCGGCATGGCGATCGGCCCCCCTGCCCGAGGAGGCGCGCTCACCGTGGCGGAGGCCCTCGGCGCAGGCTCGCTGCGCCGCAGCGGGCGTACCGAAGCCGGGGCGGCGTCACCGCTGGGCACCGGATTGGACGGTCGTCGGTCACCCGACAACTTGCCGGCTGCGGCCCGGCTGGCGGCCACCCGGGTCGTGGCCATCCGGTTGATGGGCGCCCGGGAGGGCTTCGAGGATCCCGCGCCCTCGTCGGCGGCGCGGCTCCGTGCCGACCGGCCGTTGCCCATCGACGAGGCCTGGAACCCGGCCGAGCCGTCCGTGCCGATCCGCAATCGGGACGGGCCCGGGGCCGCGCCACCGGGGTCGACGGTGCGCGGACGGGCCGGGGCGGCGCGACGGGTGGCAGTGGCGGTGGCGGCGGGTGGGACGGGCGCAGGAGCCGAAGCCGAGGCTTTCCGGGGAGACGCCGCCGTTCCCGAACGGCCGCGGCCGGCGGCACCGGGCGTGCGTGGCGCCCGCGGCGGAGCCGTCCGCGCCTTCTTGACCGTCGGAGCCGCCTTCTTGACGGTCGGAGCCGCCTTCTTTGCTGTGGTGGCGGTCCTGGCTGCCTTGGCCGACGTTGCCGCCCTCGGTGCCTTGGCCGCCTTCCCGGTGCCTGGCGCTTTCCCGGTGCCGGGCGCCTTCCCGGTGGCGGGCGCCTTCGCCGGCTTGGCTGACTTCGCCGTGCTGGCGGACTTCGCGGTCTTGGCTGCCTTCGCCGCCTTTGCCGTCCTGGGTGCCTGCGGTGTCGTGACCGCCTTCGCCGTCTTCGCCACCTTCG
>JBBWZS010000179.1:0-9481 GCA_039649175.1 Acidimicrobiaceae bacterium | reverse complement strand
CGGTACCGGATCCAGGAGAGCCCGGTGACCATCACGACCTTGCCTCCGGTCCCCGCCGGCACGGCGTCGAGGTCGTGGGCGGCTGTGACTCTGTCCTTTGCGTGGAACTCGTCGGCCATGCCCGCAGTCTGCCCCGGGCCCGCACGCCATGTGGCCATCGCCGGGAACAGGGCACCTCGGTCTGCTGTTCCTTGTACTGACGGAACGTAAGGAGCATCCATGCCTGACCTCGACACGACCATCCTGCCCCTCCTGCCCTTGTCGACGGGAGTGGTGCTTCCCGCCATGGTCGTGACCATGGCCCTGGAGAGCGACGAGGCCAAGGTGGCCGTCGACGCCGCCCTCGCCGGCGACGGCCGCGTGCTGCTCGTGCCGCGCATCGACGCCCGGTACGCCCGGGTGGGCACCGTGGCCAAGGTCGAGGACAGCCGCGAGTTGCCCAGCGGGGCCCGGGCCGTGGTCGTCCGCGGTCTGGAGCGGGGTGTCATCGGCGCCGGAGTGACCGGCACCGGGTCGGCCCTGTGGGTCCAGGTCGAGTCGGCCCAGGAGACCGACCCGACGGAGCGGTCCTACGAGCTGGCCCGCGAGTACCGAGCCGTGGTCGAAAACATCCTGGAGGAGCGAGGGGCCCGCCAGCTGGCCGAGGCGCTGCGCGGCATCACCGACCCGGGCGCCATGGCCGACACTGCCGGGTACTCCCCCGACCTCACCTTCGAGCAGAAGATCGAGTTGCTGGAGACGGTCGACGTGGAGGTGCGCCTCGAGCGGGTGCTGGCGTGGGCGCGCGACACGCTCGCCGATCTGGCGCTGAAGGAACGGATCCGTCACGACGTGTCCGACGGCATGGAGAAGACCCAGCGCGAGTTCCTGCTGCGTCAACAACTGGCTGCCATCCGCAAGGAGCTGGGCGAGGGTGACGACGCCGAGGGAGCAGTCGCCAAGTACCGCTCCACCCTGGCCGACGCCGACCTGCCCGAAGGCGTGCGGGTGGCCGTCGAACGCGAGATCGACCGCCTCGAGCGCACCAGCGAGCAGAGCCCCGAGCACGGCTGGATCCGCACCTGGCTCGACACCGTCACCGAGGTTCCCTGGGGCAAGCGGTCTGACGACCATCTCGACGTGGTGGCGGCGCGCGCCATCCTCGACGCCGACCACAACGGCCTGGAGGACGTGAAGGACCGCATCATCGAGTACCTCGCCGTGCGCAAGCTGCGTGCCGACCGGGGCCTGTCCCCCACCGGCGGCAAGGGCGCCGGCGCCATCGTCGCCCTCGTCGGCCCTCCGGGTGTGGGCAAGACCTCGCTCGGCGAGTCGGTGGCCCGCGCCCTGGGGCGCTCGTTCGTGCGGGTCTCGCTCGGAGGAGTCCGCGACGAAGCCGAGATCCGGGGCCACCGCCGCACCTACGTCGGCGCCCAGCCCGGGCGCGTCGTGCGAGCCCTGCGAGAGGCGGGCACCATGAACCCCGTCTTCATGCTCGACGAGGTGGACAAGCTCGGTGCCGACTGGAGAGGCGACCCGTCGTCGGCATTGCTGGAGGTGCTCGACCCGGCCCAGAACCACACCTTCCGGGACCACTACCTGGAGGTCGACCTCGACCTGTCCGACGTGCTGTTCATCGCCACCGCCAACGTGGCCGACACCATTCCCGGGCCACTCCTCGACCGCATGGAGGTCATCCACCTCGACGGCTACACCGAGGACGAGAAGGTGGCCATCGCCACCGACCATCTGCTGGCTCGCCAGCTCGACCGCAACGGCCTGACGGCCGACGAGACGACGCTGACCGAGGCGGCGGTGCGGGCGGTGGTGGCCGACTACACCCGCGAGGCCGGGGTGCGGAACCTGGAGCGCGAGCTGGGCAAGGTGTTGCGCAAGGTGGCCACCAAGCTGGCCGCCGGCGACACCGAACCGGGAGTTCCCGTCGTCGTCGACGCCGATGACGTGAGGTCGTACCTGGGCCGGCCCCGCTACTTCTTCGAAGCGGCCGAGCGCACCGCGGTGCCCGGCGTGGCCACCGGCCTCGCCGTCACCGGTGCGGGAGGTGACGTCCTGTTCATCGAGGCCACCGCCCTACCCGGGGCGACGGCGGCAGGCGGCCAGGGACGACTGACGCTGACCGGCCAGCTGGGCGACGTGATGAAGGAGTCGGCCGAGATCGCCCTGTCCTACATCCGCTCCCACGCCGGCGACTTGGACCTCGACGACGAGGGTGTCTCCGGATCCCGGTTCCACGTGCACGTTCCTGCCGGCGCCGTCCCCAAAGACGGTCCCTCGGCCGGCGTCACCATGGTCGCCGCCCTGGCCAGCCTGCTGTCGGGCCGGCCCGTGCGTTCGAGCGTGGGGATGACCGGCGAGGTCACCCTCCAGGGACGGGTGCTGGCCATCGGCGGCGTCAAGCAGAAGGTCCTGGCCGCCCACCGGGCGGGACTGCGCGAGGTGATCCTTCCCGCCCGCAACGGCGCCGACCTCGACGACGTGCCCGAGGCCGTGCGTGACACCGTCGTGTTCCACCTCGTCGACGATGTCCGCCAGGTCCTGGAGGTGGCCCTGGAGCCCGGGCCGGCTCCGCGGTCAGCGCCCGGTCCCGCGGGGGTGGCGGAGGCCGCCTGAGCGGTCGGAGCACTACCCGGCCCCCGAGCGGGGCCGGGTAGGCTGCGCCAACGATGCGCGGGACAACGCTGGGCAGAGCGATCGTCGCCACCATCGCCGGGGCCGCCGCGCTGGTGGCCTGCGGCGGTGGTGGGTCGGCCAAGCAGGCTTCGACGCCGACGACGGTGGCCGCCCAGGCGCCGGCGTCGGGGCCCGACAGTGGGAAGTTCTGCGGTCTCATCACGGACTACAGCCAGCGCCTGGCCGGTCTCTCGCAGGCATCGTCGAGCCCGGCCCAGGTGCGCCAGCTGGCCCAACAAGTGGGCACGGCGATCGAGTCGGCCATCGCCGTGGCCCCCGCCGACATCAAGTCCGATGCCACCGTCGTCGCCGGCGCCGCCAAGGACTACCTGGCTGCCCTGGAGGCGGCCGGGTACGACCTCGCCAAGGTGCCACCCGAGGCCGCCCAGCGGTTCGAGGCCCCCGACGTGACGGTCTCGGCCACCAGCCTGCGGGCCTACGCATCAAACGTCTGCGGCTCGCGAAGCTGAGTTCCTGCGATTGCTGAGGAGACCTCCGAGGCGACCGACCTGTCAGTCGTTGCCCACGGCGTCGAGCACGGCCAGTCGACCGGCCCGGCGGGCGGGCGCAGCTGCGGCAGCCAGCCCGGCCAGTGTGGCTGCCGCCACCAGCAGGGCGAGCTGGCCCACGGGGAAGACCCGCCGGGTGACCCCCAGGCCGCGCATGGACGTGACCGCGACCCACCCGAAGCCCACGGCCACCGCCACGCCGCACATGGCGCCCAGGCCGGCGACGATCAACGCCTCGGAGCGGATCATCGAGCGCAGCTGGCTCCTGGCCATCCCGATGGCCCGCAGCATGCCGAGCTCGCGGAGGCGCTCGTGGATCGACAGGGCCAGGGTGTTGGCGATGCCGAGCAGGGCGATCACCACTGACAGGGCCAGCAGGGCCATCACCGGCACCAGGAGGCGGTTGACCTGGCTCTCCTGGGCGGCCAGCACCTCGGAGCGGTCACGCACGGCGAGGTTGGGGAAGTCGACCAGGGCCGTGCGGATGGCCCGGCGGCCGGCGGTCGCCGAGGTGCCGGGGGCGAGGCGGACATCGATCTCCATGTCGAGCAGTTGGGCGTAGTTGGCGGCGTAGGAGCCCAGCGACACGACGTAGTCGCTGCGGACCGTCGTCGTGGCGTAGGTCGAGCGGAGCACGGCCGGGCGCGTCCCCGTCCGGGCGAAGGTCATCGGGACGGTGTCGCCGACCCGCCAGCCGTGACGGGCGGCGACGCTGTCGCGCACGAGCACGCCCCCGTCGTCGAGGCGGGCAGCAGCGGCGGCCGAGTCGGCGTCGAGCTCGTAGACGCCCGTGACCGTGGCCGGATCGACGGCCACCAGGGTCTGAGCGGTGCCGTCGAGGCCCCATTGTCCGGACCGGATCTCCGACACGGCCTCGACGGCCGGCGACTGGCGGAGCCGGTCGGCGGCGGTGAGGGGTACGCCTGACGAGGCTCCCGGCACCTGGTACGTGCTCACCACGAAGTCGGCTCGCATGGACTTCTGCACGGTGGTGGTGGCCGAGCTCTTCATGGAAGCAGCCATGACGGCGACGACACCGATGAGGCCGATCCCGATCATGAGGGCGGTGGCGGTGGCGGCGGTGCGCTGCGGGCTGCGCAGGGCGTTCTCCCGCCCGAGGACGGCCGGCTCGCCGAGCAGGCGCGCCAGCGGGCGCCCGAGCAGGTGGGCCGTCGGTGTCACGAGGAGAGGCACGACCAGGACCAGCCCGACGAGCACGAGGGCGGCTCCGATCCCCACGCTCACGAGGGGCCGGGGCACCACGCCGAGCATCCCCACCACGATGCTCGCCAATCCGGCGACGATGACCGCGGCACCGGTGGCGATGGGGTGCCGGCGGCGGACGCCCACGGCGGCATCGCCCTCACCACCGACGAGGGCGACAAGGGGCGAGACGGCGGTGGCACGGATCGCCGGTTGGACGGCGGCCACGATGGTCACGGCCACGCCGGTGACCAGGCTGACCAGCCCGGCCCGGGGCTGGAACACCACCGACGTGGTGGGAATCGACAGGCCGGCCGAGCGCAGCAGCACCAGCAGGCCGCGGGCGGCCAGCAGACCGCCGACGACCCCGACGGCCGACGCGACCGCGCCCACGAGCGCCGCCTCGGCCAGGACGGACACGAGCAACTGCGCCCGGCTGGCGCCGACGGCCCGCAGCAGGCCGAGCTCGCGGGAGCGGTGGGCCACGAGGATCGAGAACGTGTTGAAGATGATGAACCCGCCCACCAGGAGGGCGACGGCGGCGAAGGCCAACAGGCCGGTGGTCAAGAAGCCGAGGGCCCGGGTCCACGATTCCTTGGCCTGCTTGGCGGCCTGGTCGGCGGTGAGCACCTCGTAGCGGCCCGGGAGCGCAGCGCCGACACGCGCCCGCAGCGCCTCGGCGCTCGTGCCCGGGGCCGCCCGCACCGACACGGCGTCGAGGCCACCCTGGCTCCGGCCGAGCACGCGCTGGGCGGTGGCCAGGTCGAAGGTGACCACCGTCGAGCTCACCAGCTTGGAAGGCTCGGTCAACCCGGTGACAGTGAGCTCCTCGGTCCCGTCCCGCAGGGCGATCTTCACCCGGTCGCCCACCTTGAGACCGGCCTGGCGCGCCGTCCTGGCGTCGACTGCCACCTGCCCGTCCTGGCTCGGTGCCCCGCCGGCGATCAGGGCGGTGTCGGGGGCCCATCCGGTGCCCATGGCCGGCAGTCCCTTGGCCGTCACCGGGCGGCCGTCGGGGCCGACGACCTGCACGTAGCCGAAGACCGTGCCCCAGGCCTGGCCGGTCCCGACCACGGCCTGCACGGCGGGCAGCACCGAGGCGGGCATGGGCTCGCGGTCGGTGATCTGCTGCCCGGTGGCGCCGAAGGCGGCGGCCGACCGCACGACCACGTCGACCTGGCCGGGCACCGGGGCGGTGGCCTGGGTGAAGGCGGCGTTGATGGTGTCGGTGAGCACGAAGGTGCCGCACACCAGGCTCACGGCCAGGACGACGCCCAGCGCGGTGTGGACGACCCGGGTGCTGCGGGCCAGCGACCCCTTGAGCACGAGCCACATGTCAGTCGCCCAGGTGCAGCATGTGCTCGACCACGGTGTCGGCCGTCGGGGCCGCCACCTCGTCGACCACCCGGCCGTCGGCCAGGAAGACCACTCGGTCGGCCCAGGAAGCGGCGACGGGGTCGTGGGTGACCATGACGATGGTCTGGCCGAAGCGGTCGACCGCCTCCCGCATGAACGACAGGAGGCCGGCGCCGGCCCGGGAGTCGAGGTTGCCCGTCGGCTCGTCGGCGAAGATCACCTCGGGCTGTGAGACCAGGGCCCGGGCCGCCGCCACCCGCTGCTGCTGGCCGCCCGAGAGCTGGCCCGGTCGGTGCTGCAACCGCTCCCGCAGGCCCACGGCGTCGACGACGCGGTCGAACCAGGCGGAATCAGGGCGCTTCTTGGCGAGGGCCAGGGGCAGGGTGATGTTCTCCGCCGCCGTCAGCGTGGGCATGAGGTTGAAGGCCTGGAAGATGAACCCCACCCGGTCACGCCGCAGACGGGTGAGCCGCCGGTCGTCCAGTGAGCCCAGGCACACGTCGCCGATCCAGGCGTCGCCCGACGTCAGCGTGTCGAGGCCGGCGGCGCAGTGGAGCAGCGTGGACTTTCCCGATCCGGACGGACCCATGATGGCGGTGAACCGGGCCCGGCCGAAGTCCATGTCCACGTGGTCGAGGGCGCGGACGGTGGTGTCACCCCGGCCGAAGATCTTCACGGCGCCGTGCACCCTGGCCGCCGGGGCGGGCTCGACGACGAGCGTGGTTCCTTCGTCTTCGTCGTCGAGGACGGGACGGCTGTTGAGGACCAGTGTCATGACCGTGTCACCTCTCGCTCGGCTCGGATGGGCACGGTCGGCTCAGACCTTGGACGAGTAGCCGGGGCAGAACAGCTGCACGGCGGTGCGCACGGCGAAGGCGATGTCGCTGGACGACACCGTCACGAACGGGATCTTGCTGGCCATCTGCATGGCGGTTGCCTGCACCTGGGAGGAGGACTGGCCCTGGTCGAAGGCACTGCAGACCTGATCCCCGAACTGACGGGCCTGGGCCTCGGTCGGCGAGTAGAGGGGGATGCGCTGGTGGATCTGGGCGATGGCCGCCTGGACCTGAGCACTCGAGGGGTTGACCCTCGCCGCCGTGGTCGGTGCCGACGGAGCGGACGACGCCGCTGAGCTGGCAGCCGGCGCGGCGGTGTCATCACCGGACGACGCCGCCGGCTGGGTGCTGGTCTGGGAGCGGGACCTGGTAACCGGCGCGGCGGTGGGCGCAGGGGCGGCGGGGGCCGCAGGGGCAACGGTGGTGGGTGCCACGGTGTCGGGTGCGGTCGTCGCCGTCACGTCCTGGCCGCCGGCCGCTGCCGGCTGTGCGGTCGAGCCCGAAGTCCCCGCCTGGGGCACGACTCCCACCGCCACCCCACCGGCCAGGCACAGCGTCAGGCCGGCGGCACCGGCGACCAGCACCACGCTTCGTCCCACGTTCTCGAACATCTGTCGACCCCCTTGACGGCAGAAGGAACTCCCCTCTGCGTTGAGGTAGTGATCGACCTTCACGGCCGCGGACTGAACCCGGGAGGAGTTAAGCCTTGGCCAAGAACCGGCCAAAGGTTGCGTGGAGGCGGTGTGGGTGACGCTGCCTACACGAAGCGAATCTCGTCTCCCGGGTCGTCGTCGACGACCCGCCCGCACGTTGGGCACCACCAACGGGCTTCCATCGGCGTCCCGCAGGCGGCATGGCTCTTGGCCGCGTTGTCGCCACCGCGACCCGCTCCCCACTGGGCCAGGAGCAGGAGGGCGCCGGCCAGATCGTGGCCCGCGGCGGTCAGTTCGTAGACGAACCGGGGTGGGCGCCGCGAATAGGGCGTGGCCACCACCACCCCCTGGCGCTCGAGGTGGCGCAGGCGCTGGCTCAAGATGTTCGAGGCCAGGCCGGGCACGTCCGCCAGCAGGTCGTTGAACCGGCGGGGGCCGCCGAGCAGCGCGTGCACCACCAGGAGCGACCACCGGTCGCCGACCCGCGCCGCCGCCTCCCCCAACGGCGTCAGCGCTGCTGTCTCCGACGGGCCGGCGCCGGGCCGGGCCTGCTCCATGGTCACCATCCTGCCTCTGTCGAAAACCGTTGCCGAACCTCCGGTGTCTAGGGTAACTTGCAATCAACAAGTTACTACTAAGGAGTGCGAGTGTCAGGTCTGGATGAGGTGCAAGAGGCGGTACGGTCGGTGGCGGGATCGGCCGGCCCGGCGGTCGTGGGGATCGGACGGGGCTGGGGGCTGGGCTCGGGTGTCGTGGTCGGCGACGGGGTCGTGCTCACCAACGCTCACAACGTGCGGGGCGACGACGTGGCGGTGTCGTTCGGGCAGGGAGGCTCACCGGTGGAGGGCCATGTCGCGGGTGTCGACGTCGACGGCGACCTGGCCGTCCTCAATGTCGACACCTCCGGCGCCACTCCCCTGGTCTGGAGCGAGACGCCCGCCGACCTCGGTGCGGTGGTCTTCGGCCTGGCCAACCCGGGTGGACGGGGCCTGCGGGTCACGGTCGGGCTGGTCTCAGCGGTCGGGCAGGCCTTCCGGGGCCCGCGCGGTCGCCGGGTGACGGGGACCATCGAGCACACCGCTCCCCTGGCTCGGGGGTCGTCGGGCGGCCCCGTCGTCGACGCCGCCGGGCGGTTCCTGGGCCTCAACACCAACCGTCTGGGTGAGGGGTTCTACGCCGCCATCCCGGCCGACGGCAACCTTCGCAGCCGGGTCGACGCCCTGTCCCGCGGCGAGTCGGCCTCTCCCCACCACCTGGGGGTGGGACTGGTGCCCGGGCGCGCCGCCCGCGACCTCCGCCGATCGGTCGGCCTCCCCGACCGCGAGGGCGTCCTGGTGCAAGTCGTGCAGGACGACAGCCCGGCGGCGAGGGCCGGGTTGCGGCGGGGCGATCTGATCACCGAGGCCGCCGGACGACCGGTGACGAGCGTCGACGACCTCCACGCCCTGATCAACGGGCCGGATGCGGACACGTCGGTCACCCTGGGAGTCGTCCGGGGCGCCGAGGAGCTGTCGGTGAGCGTCACCTTCGCCGCTGCGCCTGAGGAGGGCTCGGCGACCTGAGGGATCTGCTCGGCAGGTGATTGGCGGCAGGCATGCGGGGGTAGGGGTCCGGCGAAGCGAGCCCCGAGGGCCTCTGCCCCGAGCCGCCGACCACCGTTTCCTTTTCCGGATACGGCCGCGCACTGCCCACGACCCGCAGTTCCCTACGACACCCGCATGCCCTACGACAACGAGGAGACGCACATGAACGAGACCCCCGACAACGAGATGCCCGGGAAGGGCAAGAGCTACATCGCCGGAAAGATCCGCGAGTCGGCCGAGAACGACCCGAAGCCCGTGGTCGACGACGGCATCCTGTCCCCGTACCGCGACGAGATCGCCGACTAGTACCGGCACACCCCCGCGTCGCTGCGACCGCACCGCTGCGGCTCGAGCTGCTGGTCGGCCCGAGCCGCGGCACCGTGAGCGCGGCGTAGCCTGTGCTGTGCCCAACGCCCGCCCCGTCGAGCCCCCCACCGGCCAGCAGTACGAACTGCGCCATGGCTCCCATCGGGCCACGGTGGTGGAGGTGGGCGGAGCCCTGCGCACCTACGCCGTCGACGGGCTCGACGTGGTCGACGGCTACGGAGCCGACGAACGCTGCACGGCGGGGCGGGGCCAACCACTCATTCCCTGGCCCAACCGGGTGGCCGACGGGCAGTACCGGTTCGGCGGCTCCGACCACCAGCTCCACCTGTCGGAGCCGGCGCGGG
>JBBWZS010000162.1:0-8223 GCA_039649175.1 Acidimicrobiaceae bacterium | reverse complement strand
TGGGCGGCCATCCAGGCCACCAGCACGACGGTGAGCTGGTAGGCGAGGGCGGCGAGCATGACCGCCCCGGCCAGGGCCGGGTGGCGCCGGAGCCGGACCAGCCCGAGGTGGACGGTCATGGCCAGGCCCAGCCAGCGGCGGCCGCCCAGGCGCTCGCCGATGCGGGGATGGGCGGCGACCAGGAGGAAGAAGGCCAGGGCGGCCAGCGGCCCGACCGACAGGGCGACGGCGAGGTGGCTGGCCGCGCCCAGCCGCAGCAGGTGGGGGCTGACCAGCAGCGCGACCAGGGTGATCAGAGGGAGCCCGACGAACCCGGTGAGGCGCTCGAGGACCACCGACGCGGCCGAGATCTTGCGGTGGCCGTTCTCGGCCGACAGCCGCGAGGCGCGCAGCACGTCGCCCCCGACCGTCGTGGGCAGGAAGTTGGACACGAAGAGCCCGGCCAGGGTGTGCGACGCCAGCGTCGGGAGCCGGGCCCGCACTTCGAGCGCGTGCAACATCTGCTGCCAGCGCACGACAGACAGGCCGATGGCGACGACCGACAAGGCCAGGGCGCCCCCCATCCACAGCAGCGAGCGCAGGTGGTGGTTGGGGAACAGGGTCTCCGGATGGAGCCGTGGCAGGACGATGCCGAGCATCGTCGCCGTGAGCACCAGCCGGAGGACCAGCCAGGCTCTCGCCTTGGTGCGCTCGGTCCTCACCCCAGCTCGAGGATGCGTTGCTTCACGCGGTCGGCGGTGCGCTCCATGCTGTACGTGTCGGCCACCTCGGCCGCCGCGGCCAGGCCCTTCTCCCGGGCCCGCTCGGGCTGCTCGTAGACCTCACGCAGCAGGAAGCGGAGGTGGTCGATGTCGGGCTCGGCCCAGTCGAACCCGTCGTACCAGGGGCACTTGGCCCGGGCCGCCACCAGCTTCTTCACCTGCAGGGGATAGCCGATGCCGTCGTGGAGGAAGTCGGCCGGGCCGCTCCAGTCGGTGGCGATGGTCGGCAGGCCGCAGGCCATGGCCTCGAGGACCGGCATGCCCCACCCCTCGCCCCGGGTGGGGAGGACGAAGCAGTCGGCCGACCGGTAGACCGACGCCATCTGGTAGCCGGCGAACTCGGGGTTGACCATGGCCACGATGGGGGGACCGGCCCCCAGGCCCAGCTTGTCGATCTCGTGGTAGACGTCCACGCTCGGGTCGCGGTTGTAGATCGACAGGAGCAGCAGCACGTCGTCGTTCTTGTCGAACTCCTCGGCGAAGGCCCGCAGCAGCAGCTCGGCGCCCTTGCGCTCCCCCCACTCGAACACCGAGAGGAAGGTGTAGCGCGACGAGGGCCGGAAGCCCTTGATCCCGGGATGGAAGTAGTCGACGTCGACCCCGAGCGGCATGACGCGGATCGGCACCCGGACCCCGCTGTCCCGGAAGGTGTCGACGTTGAACGACGCCGGCACCCAGACCTCGTCCATCAGGTTGCAGCCGTCGACCCACTCCTGGGGAAGCCCCGACACCTCCAGCATGGTCCAGCCGATCCGTCGGCGGCCCTTCACACCCTTGAACACGTCGGCCTGCGAGAACGCGACCTGGGTCACGTCGGTCCTGGCCTTGCGCTTGAGCAGGTCGTTGATGAGCAGGGAGTCGTTGGCCCCGTCGTCCTCGCCGTAGGCGTTGCGGTAGGCGACGCGCAGGCCGGCGAAGTGCATGGCCACCATGAGGTTGCGGGACTGGAGGGCGTAGCCCGGGGCCCGGTGCAGGATCGAGTGCCACACGACGTCGGCGTCGTAGCGGTCCTCCTCCAGCCACCTGCCCCACTTTCGCTGGAAGATCCTGGCCGACTTGTTGAACAGTGACCAGAAGTCGACGTTGTTCTCGCGGGTGCTGACGTTGTTGGCGTGGGTCGAGGTGACGGCGCCGGTGTAGCGGACACCGAAGCCGGCCCGGCGGGCGCGCAGGCAGTAGTCGGTGTCCTCGAAGTAGGCGAAGAAGTCCTCGTCCAGGCCGCCGATGCCCTCGATGCACTCCTGGGTGATGTAGGCCTGCGCGAACACCACGCTCTCCACCGGCCGGTCCCGCCGGGCCTGGTTGATGTCGAGCTCGAGGCCGCCCATCTGCTGGCCCCACGGCGTCGACGGCGGCATGTAGCTGCCGAGATGGGCGATGCGGGCCTCCTCGCTCACCAGCCGGGCCCCCACCACCCCGGTGTTCGGGACCGCGAAGGCCGCGTCCTGGAGCTTGGCCAGCCACGCCGGGTCGGACACGAGCACGTCGTTGTTCAAGAGCACGACGTCCTCGCCCGGCGCCCGCCGGGCCATGCCGATGTTGCAGCCCTTGCTGAAGCCGAGGTTGGCCCCGTTGGCGACCACGGTCACGCCGTCGAGGGCCTGGAGCCACTCGACCGTCCCGTCGGTGCTGCCGTTGTCGACCACGACCAGCCGCCAGGCCGGGTGGTCGGTGACGGCCCGAAGGGCGCCGATGCAGCGCTTGGTCCAGGCCAGCGCGTTCCAGGTGAGGATGACGACGGCGACCGGCCGGCGGGACCCCGCCACTATCGGCGCGGGGTCGTGGCCACGGCCGCGAAGTTCTGCGGCCCGAACAGCAGGCCGTTCAGCCGGTCGATGTTGGCCGCCACCGCCGCCCACCCGTCCTGGGCCGCCAGCTCGGCCGGCACGTGCTCGAGTCGCACGCCCTCCTCCACCGGCAGGACCCGTTCGATCCGGACCCCCTCGAAGCCCACGGCCTCCATGGCCCAGCGCAGGGCGTCGGGGTGGATGGGCCGGATGTGGGTGAGGTCGGTGTAGAAGAACCGGGCGAAGATCGACAGGGTCTCGGGGTTCGGCGTCTCGACGACGATGACCCCGCCGGGAGCGAGCTTGCGCAGCGACAGCTCCAGCAGGGCGAGGAGCTGCGGGGTGTCCAGGTGCTCGGCCACCTGGCTGCAGAAGATGCCGTCGACCGAGCCGGCCTCCAGGCCCCGCAGGTGGCCGAAGGCGTCGTCGAGCACGACCTGGAGCCCTTCGGCCCGCACCGCCTCGACCATGCCCTCGTCGGAGTCCACCCCGTAGGCCGCCACGCCGGCGTCGCGCAGCAGGCTCAGGAACTCGCCCCGGCCGCATCCGATGTCGAGCACCTTGCGGCACGAGCCGAAGTGCGGAAGGTAGACCCGCAGCATCTCGCGGACGTCGTCGGTCGGGCCCCGGTGGCGGTCCTCGAAGGCCCGGTAGCGCAGCGTGGTCCGCACCGAGGGCAGGTCGGCCAGCGAGGTGGGGCCGCCGGCCGACGAAGCGTCGCCGTCGCCGGCCGCGGCGCGCGGAGCCCGGGCTGCGACGGTGAGCAGGTCGGTGCGCACCAGGTCGACGGCGGCTTCGGTGCGGGCCTGGTCCAGCCGGAGGTTCTCGATGTCGCCCGTGCGCAGCTGCTCGTCCTGCATGCTCAGCCGCTCCACGATGTCGAGCATGGCGTGGTTGAAGCGGCTCTGCTGCTCCATGATCGGCTTGATGTACCAGCGCAGGCTGCGCCGCACCGCCCGCTTGGCCAGCCGGACGACCGGGCCGACCACCGGCCGGGCCGAGCCCGAGTGGAACTCGATCTCCAGGTCGGCGGGCCGGCGGAGATGGGCGGTGCCCAGCTCCCCGTAGCCGTCCGGGTCGACGAAGATCACCCGGTCGGCGTCGTCGTCGTCGAGGTGGCGCTCCTGGCGGTTCAGCGCGGCCTCGACCCGGGTCATGACCCGGGGCACCTGGGCTCCCCGCAGCATCACGATCGCACCGGCGCCGGCGCCTGCGTCCAGTGGCCGTCGACGTGGACGAGCCCGTCGCCGGCGGGTAGGGCCAGGTTCTCCGATACCAGGAACGAGTACTCCTGCTCCCGCCAGTCGTAGACCTTGACGCCGGTGGAGTCGTGGAGGGCGACGGTGAGCAGGTACAGCCCGGCCAGCAGCGGCAGCCGGTCGACCCGGAACTCGACGATCCCGTCCTCGGCCGGGGGCAGCGGTACCTCGGCCTGCCCGGTGTTCTGCCCGAAGACGTGGACGAGGTCGCCCGACCGGTAGACGGCGATGCCGCACACCAGGTCGCCGACGGCGGCGTCGCAGCGGTAGTGGAGGCGGATGACGAAGGCATCGCCGGTGTGGAAGGTGACGGCCGCGGTCCCGTCGCCGGCGCAGAAGGCGACGTCGGTGATCTCGGCTGCGGCCGCTTCGGGGGCCGGACCGGTCCCGGCGTGGGCCACGGCCCGGCGGTGGCCGTCCTCGGCCGAGTCGGTGCGGACCTGGTCCTGGTAGCTGGCGATGACGTCGCGGGGCACCCCGTGCTCGCGCACCACGCCCTCGTCGATCCAGCACGCCCGGGTGCAGAGGGCCCGGATGGTGTCGATGCTGTGGGAGACCATCACGATGGTCCGGCCCTCGGCCCGCAGCCGGCCGATGCGCTCGTGGCAGCGGAGCTGGAAGCCGGCGTCGCCGACGGAGAGGACCTCGTCGACGATGAGGATCTCCGGGTCGACGCTGATGGCCACCGAGAAGGCCAGCCGGGCGTACATGCCGCTCGAGTAGTTCTTGACCGGCACGTCCATGAAGGCGGCGATCCCCGCGAAGTCCACGATCTCGTCGTACCGGCTGGCGACGTCCCGCCGGGTCTGGCCGAGCAGCGACCCGGCCAGGAACACGTTCTCGCGACCGGTCAGCTCCGGGTGGAAGCCCGTTCCCAGCTCGAGCAGCGGCGACACGCTGCCGTGCACCTCCAACGACCCCCGGTTCGGCTCCAGGATGCGGGCCATGACCTTGAGCAGGGTCGACTTGCCGGAGCCGTTGGCACCGATGATGCCCATGGTCGA
The DNA here is from genome assembly GCA_039649175.1 of Acidimicrobiaceae bacterium. GTDB lineage: Bacteria > Actinomycetota > Acidimicrobiia > Acidimicrobiales > AC-14 > DATAQC01. Next base: position 3,412 of record JBBWZS010000162.1, on the reverse strand, counting down.
GCCGGCCGGGACCTCCAGGTCGACCCCGCGCAGGGCCCAGAAGTGGTCGTACCGGTTCCCTCCGGACAGGACCTTCTCCTTCAGCGTGTGGGCCCGCTGGTGGTACATCCGGTAGCTCTTCCAGACCCCGGAGCAGCTGATGGCGGTCTCGGGCATCAGACGATCTCGGAGAACATCCGCTGCCAGCGGCCGAAGGCCCAGGCCCCAATGACCAGCATCACCACGGCGAAGCCGGCGTCGTAGGCCAGCAGGCGCAGGGCGGGCGGGTGGTCGAGCACCGCCACGTTGCGGAACGACACGACCAGCCCCGTGGCCGGGTTGAGCTTGAGCAGCCGTACCAGGCCCGGGCGCCCGGCGACGAACTGCAGCGAGTACAGGACCGGCGTCCCCCAGAACCACAGCTGCATGAAGACCCCGACGAAGTGGGCGACGTCGCGAAGGAACACGGTGACGGCCGACAGCAGCAGGGCGAACCCGAAGGCCAGGAGGGCGGCGATGCCCACGATGAGCGGGGTCCAGAGCAGGTAGACGCTCGGCACCCCGAGCGAGATGACCGCCGCGGCGAGGAGCACCGCGCCCTCGAACGCGAAGGTGACCAGGCTCGACAGCACGGTGCTCAGGGGCAGGATGGCCCGGGGGAAGTAGACCTTGTTCAGCAGGTACCCGGCGCCGGTGACGCTCCCGGTGGAGGCGCCGACCGAGGTGCTGAAGAAGTTCCAGATGGTCAGCCCGGCGAAGAAGTAGATGGCGAAGATGGGCTTCTGCCCGTCGGCCCTGGCCACGTCGACGACCGGCGACTGCTTGAAGATGAAGGTGAAGATGAACCAGTAGAGGGCGACGATGAGCAGGGGCGTGGCCAGCGACCACAGCATGCCGAGGAAGCTGCCGCGGTGGCGGACCTTGAGGTCGCGACGGACGAGGTTGGCGGTGAGCTCGCGGGCCCCCCACAGCTCGGTGACCGCCGCGACCGGGCCCTGCCTGATCCGGGGCGACTCACCTGCGGCCGGCGGCGGAGTGCCGTTGACCTGCGATGACGGGCTGGCGATCGGTCGTGGCGGTCCGGCCAGGCCCGTCTCGGACTTCATGACCACGGCCCGCGACGTTAGCAGCCGGGTCTTCCGACGACGATGGCGCAGGAGGCCGGCACCAGCCTGCCCGGGAGCACATTCGCCTGCTGCTGGTAGCGTGGGTGGGTGCGTACGCCGTCTGGCTCGGGGACGCGACCGGCACTGCTGTGATCGTCCAGCGGAGGTAAGTGATGCGCATCAAGATGGTCTGCCTGGAGGACGGCATCACGTCCTGCGGGTTCCGGAAGATGGCGGCGTACGTGGCCCAGCTCAACCCTGACACCGAGTCGTGCTACGTCTCGACCAACCGGTTCAAGAGCCTGTCCAACCTCCTGCGGGGCACGTTCGGGACCGAGGGCGAGCTCAGCGACGAGGGCGTCGACGAGATCGCCCAGCACCTGGCCACCGCCGACATGGTGGGGTTCTCGTCGATGACCGGCTACGCCGAGCTCACCCGCCGGGTGGCCAAGCGCATCCGCACCATCAATCCCGACACCTTCCTGATCTGGGGCGGCATCCACCCGATCATCGACCCCGAGGACGCCATCGGCGCCGAGGTCGACGCCATCTGCACCGGCGAGGGCGAGTTCGCCTTCCGTGAGTTCTACGACCTGTACACCTCCGGCCAGGACTACACCGGCGTGCAGAACTTCTGGTTCAAGGGCGAGTCGGACGGCACCGTCATCCGCAACGGGTTCCTCCCGCTGATGACGACCGACGAGATGGAGACCCTCCCGTTCCCCCAGTACGGCACGTCCACCGAGCGCATCTACGCCCCCAGCCAGGGCTTCGTCCCCATGACCAAGGACGACTACCTCGACAACTTCAGCCTCGGCTACCAGACGGTCTGGTCGATCGGCTGCCCGTTCCACTGCTCGTTCTGCGGCAACACCAAGTTCATCGCCAACGACCCGTCGTACAAGAAGGTGCGGCACCCGAGCGCCCGGTACATCGTCGACGAGATCAAGGCCGTCCGGAAGACGTTCCCGTTCGTCAGCCAGGTCAGCTTCCACGACGACAGCTTCATGGCCATCCCCTACCGCGAGCTCGAGCAGTTCGCCGAGCTGTGGCACGACGAGCTGCCCGACGTCCCCTTCACCGTCTACGGGGTGATCCCCAACTACGTGAAGCAGGAGAAGTTCGACATCCTCACCTGGGCCGGCATGCACCGGGTGCGCATGGGCATCCAGAGCGGCAGCCAGCAGATCCTCGACTTCTACAAGCGGCCGACGCCTCCGGAGCGGATCCTCGAAGCGGGCGCGGTCATCGGCACGTTCTCGGGGAAGTACCACATCCCCCCTGCCTACGACATCATCGTCGACAACCCGGTCGAGACCCGTCAGGACGTCCTCGACACCCTGGAGCTGCTGTACACGATCGACCGGCCGTACACGCTGTACATCTACTCGCTGAAGATCATCCCCAACACCGAGCTGTCGCGGGCCATGACCGAGCGCGGCGTCGACCTCGAGGGGATCTCGTCCAGCTACATGGTCATCCCGCCCCGGTGGGGCAACCTCATGCTCTACGTGCTGGCCGTCTGGCGCCCACCGCGGTGGCTGTTCGACCGTCTGCTCCGGCGGGTGAAGCCGAGCTCGGAGGAGCAGCCGTTCCATCCCCGCCTCGGGATGGTTCTGCGCTCCGCCTACCTGGCCAAGCGCGCCGTCGACCACCTCCGCTTCGCCGACGTCTCCGTGCTGCCGGGCCGGTCGGGCTACGTGCTGTGGCGCCTCGGCGTCGTCGGCTTCCTGCAGCGCCGCTTCGTCAAGCACCCCCCGCGGCCCGACCCGAAGTCCTACAAGCCCAAGGACGTGGCCCGGCGGCTCCCGGTCATGGAGGTGGGCTGAGGCGAGGGTCGCCGGCGGCGGCGGCGCCGGTCGACGACCCCCTTCGGCAGCGTCAGTGACGCGCCCGGCCGGGACGGCGGGGCTAGCCTCACGGCGAGAAATGGATCAGCAGCCATCCGCACCCCCTCTGGTCGCGGTCGTCGTCGCCGATGCTCCCGGAGAGTGGTTCGAAGAGGCCCTGCAGGCGGTGGGCAACCAGGACTACCCGAACCAGTCGGTCCTCGTGATCGACAGCGCCGGCTCGGACGACCCCGGCCCGCGCGTCGCCGGCGTCCTCCCCGACGCCTTCCTGCGCCGGCCGCCGTCGGGGCGCGGGGCCGGCTTCGCCAGTGCCGCCAACGACGTCCTGAAGATCGTGCAGGGCGCGGCCTTCCTGGTGTTCTGCCACGACGACGTGGCCCCCGAGCCCGACGCCCTGCGGCTCATGGTCGAGGAGTCCATCCGGTCCAACGCCGGCATCGTCGCCCCCAAGCTGGTCGACTGGGACCGACCCGACCG
>JBBWZS010000163.1:0-4015 GCA_039649175.1 Acidimicrobiaceae bacterium | reverse complement strand
ATGGCCAGGCACCACATCACCAAGAAGGAGCCGGGCTGGAAGCGGGGCCTGTTCATCAACGCCACCGGGGCCTTCCTGTCCCTGGTCGTGGACGTGGTCATCGCCATCACCAAGTTCAAGCCCAAGGGCGCCATCCTCGGGGCGTGGGTCATCATCGTCCTGGTGCCGATCATGGTGGCCGGGCTGGTGCGCCTCAACCGCCAGTACGAGGCCGAGGCCACCGAGCTGGAGGAGGACGCCCGGACGGCGGCCAGCGCCCGCATCCTGCGCCGTCACGTGGTGCTGGTGCTGGTGCACAGCCTCGACCGCAGCGCCGCCCGGGCCATGCAGTACGCCCGGGCCCTCACACCCGACGAGCTGCGCGCCGTCCACGTGGCCGCCGACCCCGAGCAGGCCGAGCTGCTGGCCGAGGAATGGCGGCGACTGGGCCTGTCCCGTTTCCCGCTGGAGCTGGTCGACTGTCCCGATCGCCGCATCAGCCGGTCGGTGCTGGAGGTGGTGGCCGAGGTCTCGGCGTCCAACGACACCGAGGTCACCGTGCTCATCCCCCGACTCGAGCACCGCCGGGTGTGGCACCGCCTCCTCCACGACCGCACCAGCGACCGCATCGCCCGCAGCGTGTCCCGCCTGCCCCACGCCAACGTCACCTTCGTGCCCTACCACCTGGGTCTGGGCCAGCCCAGCGAGCGCCGGCGGCGCACCACCAGGAGTGACCGGTGAGACCCTTCCACCGGCGTCGCCACGACCGTCCCCCTGCGGCGCAGGCCGACAGTGCGCTGCTTCGGCCCGGCCTCCGTGCCGGGGTGACATCCATCGGCGACGTCACGTGGCGAGAGGCGACGACGGTGGAGGGAAGGGTGCGGTCGGTACGGGTGCAACCGTGGGGTGGGGCGCCCACGTTGGAGTGCACGCTCGTCGACGAGACGGGTGGTCTGTCCGTCGTCTTCCTCGGCCGGCGGGAGGTGGCCGGGATCCGACCGGGCACCCGGCTGCTGGCCAGGGGCATGGTCGGCGCCCATGACGGTCGACTGGCCATCCTCAACCCCGACTACGAGGTGTTGGCCCCAACCACGACCTAGGACCCGGGGGCGCCGTCGAGGCCGTGGACGATGGCCCGCTCGATCTCGCCCAGGGTATGGGGGTCGGTGATCTTGGCGCCCCGGGCGTCGCGGGCGTAGAACGCGTCCACCACACGGCTGCCGAGGGTCTGGACCCGGGCCGAGCGGATGTCGAGGTCGAGCTCGCCCAGGGCGGTGAAGATGCGATAGAGCACACCGATGCCGTCGGCGGTCTGTACGTCGATCACGGTGGCGTCGGTCGACGCGTGCTCGTCGAAGGTCACCCTCGTCCCACCCACGGCCACGGGCCGTCGCCCGGCACGCGCGTAGGTCTGCGCCCGCTCGGCCAAGCGGGCGTTGACGGCCAGCCGGCCGTCGAGAGCCAGGCGGAGATCTGCCTCCACCCGCGCCCAGGGCATCTCCGTGCGGGTCCTGTGACTGACCCGGAACTCGGCCAGGGCCCGTCCCTCGTCGTTGCCGAACGCCGCCGCTGACTCCACGTCGAGGCCGTGGAGAGCGAGCACGCCGGCGATGCGGCCGAAGATGCCGGGCCGGTTCTCGGTCATCACCGTGAGGACGCCGCCGCCGGCGTCGATGCCGTCTTCGCCCTCCGAGAGCCGGGCCAGCTGGTCGGCGGTGGGGAACGGCGCGGTAACGGGCTCGGCCGACCCGCCGTCGAGGAGATGGGCGACGCGCTCGACCAGCTGGTCGACGAGGGCGGACTTGGCCGGGCCCCAGGCCGACGGGCCGGTGGCGACCGAATCGGCTTCGGTCAGAGCGGCCAGCAGCTCGAGCTGGGCCGTCGAGCCCACCGCGGCGGCGACCCGCTCGATGGTCGTGGGGTCGTCGAGATCCCGCCGCACGGCCACCTCCGCCAGCAGCAGGTGGTGGCGCACGAGAGCGGCCACGGCGGAGGCGTCGTCGACGGGGAACCCCATACGGGTGGCGATGTCGCCGGCCAGGACGGCGGCACGGGCAGCGCCGTCACCTTCGTCGCCGTCGACATCGCCGGGACTGAGGCCGTGGAGCAGGGCGGCGACGACCAGCAGGTCGCCCCGATCGACGCTCGGGGCCAGCCGGGCCGCCTCGGCGGTGGCCTCGAGCAGGTGACGGTCGACGGTGTAGCGGTGGTAGGCGTCGCGCTGGGGCCGGGCACGGACCCCCTGCCACTCCGGGATGACGCGACACCAGACGCCGCGCTGGTCGAGCGATTCGACGACCCGCACCGCCGGCCGGCCCGACAGGAGCAGCTCCACCAGCAACGAGCGGGCGTCCGCCGGCCACGGGTCACCGAGCGCCGGCGCAGTCGCCGCCAGCCGTTCGAGGGACTGGCGGTCGATGATCGTGTCATGGGCCACCGCCCCCGCCGCCGCCCTCAGCGCGAGCGTCGGGTCGCGATCCTCGTCACCGCCGGCGTCGACGTGCACCTCGCCGTCGCGAAGGACGACGCCGGCGGCGAGCGGCCGGGTACGTCCGCCGCGGGCCAACGGGCCCCGCAGACCCGACCGGATGCGGTGCCAGGTGTCGTCGCTCGTCCAGGCGATCGACCGGGCGGCCATGGCGACGCGGGCCATCAGGGCGTCGGCGTCGGCATCTCCGAGGGCTTTGGCGACGGCGGCCTGGTCGGCCAGGCCCAGGATGTTCGACGGCCGCCCGCTCCTGCGTTGGAGCTCGACCCGGGCGTCGAGCAGCACGCCGTAGGAGCCGTCGAGGCTCTGGGAATCGTGATCCAGCAGGATCTGGCGGGCGGCTTGGGCCCACCCCAGGGCGTGCACGTCACGCATGCCACCTCGGCCCTCCTTGAGGTCGGGCTCGAGCTGGAAGGCCACCTCGCCGGCCTTGGCCTGCCGCAGGTCGTTGCGCGCCGCCAGCTCGGTCAACCACCGCTTCGACCGCTTCCGCCACTGGTCGATGGCGCCCGCACCAAGGGCGTCCACCAGCGCGTCGTCACCCGCCACCCGGCGGGCACTGAGCAACGCCGTCGCCGAGTCGAGGTCGTCGTTGGCCAGCCCGAGTGCCTCCCGCACGGTGCACACGCTGTGGCCCAACTTGATGCCCTCGTCCCAGATCGGGTACCAGATGCGATCGGCCACGGCGGCGATGTCGCGCCGCCGGTCGTGCACCAACATGAGGTCGATGTCGCTCTGGGGGCACAGCTCGGCCCGCCCGTACCCACCCACCGCCACCAGGGCCAGTCCCTCGTGACGATCACCGATGGTGGCGTGCAGGAGGCCCGCCACCCATTCGTCGACCAGCGCGCTGTGGCGGCGGCACCAGGCCCTGCCGGTGAGCGACTCGTCGGCGAGGAGCGGGTGACGCTCGAGGCCCATGCCGTCAGCGTAGAGGCCGTTTTGCCCTTCGCGACGGGGAGAAACAAAGCTGAAACAAAACGACAACTTCCGTTCACATTCCGCTGACAACCGAGAAACACGAGCCGTTTACGGTGCAGCGCATGATACGAACACGACTCGAGCGGCTGAAGCACCTGGACCGATTGAAGAACAAGGACACCATGAAGTCGGTGGCGATCATCTTGAGCGGCAAGATGCTCGGGATCGCCAGCCTCCTCGGCATCATCAAGGGGTTCTCCTGGTTCTTCAATGCCGCCGCCTTCGGCCTCCCGGAGGCGGCACCGCTGCATGCCGCCAACGATTTCGTCAGCCCCATCAACACCGTGTGGGTGCTCGTCACCGCCTTCCTGGTGTTCTTCATGCAGGCCGGCTTCATGGCCCTCGAGGCGGGGTTCTCCCGGTCACGGGAGACGGTGAACATCCTGATGGAGTGCGTGTTCGACACGTGTCTCTGCGGCGTCTTGTACTGGGCCATCGGGTTCGCCTTCCAGTTCGGCACCGGCAACGGCCTGATCGGGCACGAGTTCTTCTTCCTGAACGGCATCACCGCCTCCTACGGGACGACGGGGGTGGCGTTCCTCGCCTTCTTCCTCTTCCAGTTCGCCT
>JBBWZS010000160.1:0-5273 GCA_039649175.1 Acidimicrobiaceae bacterium | reverse complement strand
TCACCGACCTGGCCGGGACGCCGGTGCCGGTGCAACGTCCCCATCCACCGGTCCTGGTGGGCGGCGGGTCCCGCCGGGTGCTCACGGTGGCCGGGCGGGAGGCCGACATCGTGAGCCTCAACTTCGACCTTCGCTCCGGCGCCGTCGGGCCCGAGGTCGGGCCCACGGGGACGGCGGATGCCACCGTGGCCAAGCTGGCGTGGGTCGCCGATGCCGCCGGGGCCCGCTTCGCCCAGCTGGAGCTGAGTGTGCGGGTCTTCATCGCGGTGGTGACCGACCGGCGCGCCGAGGTGGTGGACGGCCTGGCCACCGGCTTCGGGATCACATCCGACGAGGTGCTGGGCACGCCGCACGTCCTGGTCGGCTCGGTCGACCAGATCGTCGACGACCTGGTCCGGCGCCGGGAGGAACTGGGGCTGTCCTACGTGGTGCTCAGCGGGGGCGCGCTCGACGACATGGCCCCCGTGGTGGCCCGGTTGGCGGGGACATGACGGCCCCGCTCACCGGACGTCTCCTGGTGGCGGCACCGGCGCTCCGTGACCCCAACTTCGATCGTACGGTGGTGCTCATCGTCGCCCACGGTGACGAGGGGGCCGTCGGTGTCGTCCTCAATCGCCCGTCGGTCGCCACCGTCTCGGACATCCTGCCCACCTGGGACTGGCTGGCCAGCGCCCCCCCGGTCGTGTTCCTGGGCGGGCCCGTCGCCCTCACCGGCGTCATCTGCCTGGGCCGGTCGCCCCAATCGGAGGTCACTGCCGGCTGGCGCCCGCTGTTCGCGGGGTTGGGCACCGTCGACCTCGAAGTCGAGCCCGACGACGCCCTCACCGGCATCCGCGTCTTCGCCGGCCACGCCGGGTGGACGGCGGCCCAGCTCGAGGGCGAGATCGACGAGGGCGCCTGGTTCGTGCTCGACGCCCTGGTCGACGACGCCTTCGACCCCGCCCCCGAGGCGCTGTGGACGAAGGTGCTGCGCCGCCAGGGCGGCGCGCTGGCGAGGGTGGCCAACTTCCCCGCCGACCCGGCCATGAACTAGAGAGGCGCATGAAGGGACGGTCATGGACACCACCGAGCTGAGCCTCGACACGTCGGGGTCCCACGTCGTCGACCTCACCGATTCGGTCACCGGCTTCTGCCGGTCGCGCGGCGACGGCCTGGTGCACGTGTTCGTGCCCCACGCCACCGCCGGCGTGGCCCTCATGGAGACGGGCTCGGGATCCGAAGCCGACCTCGAGCGCCTCCTCAACGACCTGGTGCCGCGCGACGACCGCTGGGCCCACAGCCACGGCGCCCGGGGCCACGGCGCCGACCATCTCCTGCCGGTGCTGGTGAGCCCATCGCTGTCGGTGCCCGTCGTCAACGGCCGGCCGCTGCTGGGCACGTGGCAGAGCGTGGTGCTGGTGGACTTCAACGACGACAACCCCCACCGGCGGGTCCGCCTGTCGTTCCTGCCCGCCTGAGGATCCGTCAGACGAGGTCGAGCAGGCCCCGCAGGTCTTCGACCCGGTGGACGCCTTCGGGCAGTGGGGGCGGCAACCCTGAGACGTGGTCGTCGTCGCTGCGCCACACGTGCACGGGGCGGAGGCCGGCCGCCAGCGAGCCCTCGATGTCGGGGTGCCAGGTGTCGCCCACGAACACGGCGTCGCCCGGGGCCACGCCACACCGCTCGACGGCGAGCTCGAAGATGCGGGGATGGGGCTTGCGCACACCGGCCTGGGCGGAGGTGACGACCACGTCGGCGGCGCCGTCGAGGCCGGCCATGCCCAGCGCCCGGTCGAGGTCCCAGCCCCAGTTGGAGCAGATGGCCACCAGCATGTCCCTGCGCCGCAGCTCGTCGAGCACGAGGGGGACCTCGTCGTAGGCCGCGAGGGTGAAGTCGCCCAGGGCCACGTGCAGCTCGGCGGCCAGCTCCTCGACGTCGTCGTCGCCCACGCCGCTGCCCCTCGCCAGGCGACGGAGGCGGTCGCGCTCCCACGCCAGGTAGTCGTCCCGGGTGGCCGAGTGCTCGCCGTGGTCCATCCCGTCGTAGACCTCGGCCTGCCACGCCTCGTACGCGGCCGGTTCGAGGTGGTGACCGCGACCGGCAAGGACCTCGTGGACCGGGGCGCCCCAGGACACGGCCCGGGCGAGGGTGCCATAGAAGTCGAACAGGACGGCACGGGTCACCCGCGGACTCTACGACGCCGGGAAATGCCCTCTCGTCTGGAGGGCCGGGCCTGTGTGACCAGGGGAGCGCCGGCAAGGGACAATGGCAGTCGCGATGCGAACTGCAGCAGCGACCTTCGGACCCGTCTTCCGTGCCGTCCTCGGCCCCGCTCTGCCCGTGCGCCTGCGGTACTGGGACGGCAGCGCCGACGGGCCCGACGGTGGGCCCGGTGAGGTCGTGTTCCACACGCCCCGGGCCATGCGCCGGTTCTTGTACTCGCCCGACGAGGTGGGGCTGGCGCGGGCCTACGTCCTCGAGGAGCTGACCATCGAGGGCGACGAGCTGGAGCTGCTGCGCATCCTGGTGCAGGCGCCCGACGACCTGCGGGTGCCCCCTCGCCAGTTGGCGTCGGCGGTGGCCGGCGCCGCGCGCCTCGGCGTGCTCGGCCTGCCCCTGGCCCCGCCGCCCGAGGAGGTGCGGGTGCGCGGGCGCCGCCACAGCCTGCGCCGCGACCGGGCCGCCGTCACCCATCACTACGATCTCGGCAACGACTTCTACCGCCTGGTGCTCGGCCCCTCGATGGCCTACTCGTGCGCCCGCTTCGTCGATGCCGGCGACAGCCTGGAGACGGCTCAGGCCTCCAAGCACGACCTCATCTGCCGCAAGCTGGGGTTGGCGCCGGGGATGCGCCTGCTCGATGTCGGGTGCGGCTGGGGCACCATGGCCGTGCACGCCGCCACCCACTACGGCGTCGACGCGGTGGGGGTCAGCATCTCCCCCTCGCAGGTGGAACTGGCCCGCCGGCGGGTGGCCGACGCCGGGCTCGACGGGCGGGTGGAGATCCGCCTTCAGGACTACCGGGAGTTGGCCGGGGAGGGCCAGCGGTTCCACGGGGTGTCGAGCATCGGCATGTTCGAACACGTGGGCAGGACCAGGATGACGGAGTACTTCAAGGTGCTGACCGACCTGCTCGAGCCCCGCGGGCGCCTGCTCAACCACGCCATCTCCACGCCCGAGGGGTCGGTCAGCGGTGAGCACTCCTTCCTCGGCCGCTATGTGTTCCCCGACGGCGAGCTCCAGGACGTGGGTGTGGTGGCCGAGGCCATGCAGGCCCAGGGGCTCGAGATCCGCGACGTGGAAGGTCTCCGGGAGCACTACCCCTTCACCCTGCGACTGTGGTTGTCCAACCTGGAGGGCCGGTGGGACGAGGCGGTGGCCCTGGTCGGGCGGCGGCGGGCCCGGATCTGGCGGCTCTACCTGATGGGCTCCATCGTGAACTTCGAAGGGGCGGCGGTGGGCGTCCACCAGGTCCTGGCCGTGCGCCTGGCCGACGACGGATCCAGTGGCATGCCCCTCACCCGCGCCGCCATGACCTGAGCCCGGCGGATGCCCAGGTGGCCGGACTCTGGCTGGCAGAGTTGTCCATGATCGACGCGGAGACGATGGGGCGCATCGTGGACTTCCACGGCCACATGTGCCCGGGGCTGGCCATGGGCATCCGGGCCGCCGAGGTGGCGCTGGCCGAGATCGGCCCCCACTCGGTCGACGAGGAGGTGGTGGCTGTCGTCGAGACCGACATGTGCGGGGTCGACGCCATCCAGTTCCTCACCGGCTGCACCTTCGGCAAGGGCAACCTCATCCACCTCGACTACGGCAAGAACGCCTACACCTTCGTGCGCCGGGCCGACGCCCGGGCCATCCGCATCAGCGGCCGGCCGCGGAGGTCGGGGGCAGCACCTTTGGGGGACGGGCCCGGCGACGAGGCCCCGGACGGCCAGGAGCGGTCTCCGGCATCGATGGAGGAGCGGTCCGAGGCCATCCTCGCCGCACCCATCGACGAGCTGTACGAGGTGCGCACCGTCGACGCCGTCGTACCACCGACGGCGCGGGTCTTCGCGTCCCTCGACTGCGCCTCATGTGGTGAGGCGACCATGGAGACGAGGATCCATCTGCTCGACGGTCGCCGGTTGTGCCCGCCCTGCTTCGAGCGGGCCGTCGCCGAGGACTGACCGGTGCTGTTCGCCGAGGTGGTGCGGACATCGGACGCGGTGGCGGCGACGCCGGGCCGGTCGGCCAAGGTGGCCGGCCTGGCGACGCTGCTCGGCCGCCTGGCCCCCGCCGAGGTGGAGCCCGCCGTGGCCTTCCTCACCGGCCGCCCCCGGCAGGGCAAGATCGGCATCGGCGGGGCGATGTTGCGGGCCGTCGACCCACCACCGGCCGGCACCCCGTCGATCGAGGTGCTCGCGGTGGACGAGGCGGCGTCGGTGCTGCAGTCCCTGGAAGGCCCGGGGTCGGCGTCTCGGCGACAGGCTGTGCTCGGCGGCCTGCTGGGCCGGGCCACTGCCGCAGAGGCCGACTTCATCCGCCGCCTGCTGATCGGCGAGCTGCGCCAGGGGGCGCTGGAGGGGGTGATGACCGATGCCGTCGCCAGGGCGTCGGGCATCGCGCCGTCGACCGTGCGGCGAGCGGCCATGTTGGCCGGTGACCTGTCCCGAGTGGCGACCGTCGCCCTGGTCGAGGGAGAGGTGGGGCTGGCGGCCATCGGCCTCGACGTGCTGCGGCCGGTCCTGCCCATGCTGGCGTCGACGTCGCCGGATGTGGCCACCGCCCTCGCCGGCTTGGGGGCCTGCTCGGTCGAATGGAAGCTCGACGGCGCTCGCATCCAGGCCCACCGCCGGGGGAGCGAGGTCCGCCTGTTCACCCGCAACCTGAACGACGTGACCGACCGCCTTCCCGGCGTGGTCGACGTCGTCGCCGGGCTCGATGCCGACCAGGTCGTCCTCGACGGCGAGATCCTGGGCGTGCGCGACGACAGGCCCGAGGCGTTCCAGGAGACCGCGATCCAGGGGACAGGGAGCAGCTTCGGGCGCCGGACGGGTCCGCCGGGGCGGGCCGCCCACGGCGTGTGGTTCTTCGACTGCATGCACCTCGACGGCGACGACCTGTTGGACCGGCCCCTGCTGGAGCGGGCGGCAGGACTCGAGCGCATCCGTGCGCCCCGGGTGCCGGCGCTGGTCACCGACGACGTTGATGCCGCGCTGGCCTTCCAGGCCGAGGCCCTGGCTGCCGGCCACGAGGGGGTGATGGTCAAGGCGGCGTCGTCGCCCTACGAGGCGGGCCGCCGGGGCTC